>NZ_JBEOUD010000013.1:0-185303 GCF_040303865.1 Streptomyces sp. NPDC094034
GAGCCATGGCGGAGCCCTGGCGACTGACGACAACGCGGCGAGGCGCGGTGCCAGGGCACGCGAGCCCGGCAAGATCCGAACGAAAGGCCCTAGGGTGGTCAGGTGAACTTCCCCGGCATTCCAGGCTTTCCCGACGCTTCCGGCTCCACCGGCGAAGCGGCCCCGATCTGTTCCGCCAAGGGGTGCCGCGCGCCCGCCGTCTGGGTCCTCGCCTGGAACAACCCCAAGCTGCACACGCCCGAGCGCCGCAAGACCTGGCTGGCCTGCGACGAACACCGCGAGCACCTCTCCTCGTTCCTGGGGCTGCGCGGCTTTCTGAAGGACGTGGTGGAGCTGACCGAGTGGGAGCGGAACTCAGCCACCGATCGCTGACATCGGTCGCTCGGGCTGGAGGAACGCCGTCGGATCGTCCAGTCCGGATCCCGCCTTCTTGCCCCACATCGCCGCCTTCCAGAGCGCGGCGATCTCCTCGTCGGGCGCGTCGGAGCGCAGCGCGCCCCGCAGATCCGTCTCCTCCTGGGCGAACAGACACGTCCGCACCTGTCCGTCGGCGGTCAGCCGCGTGCGGTCGCAGGCCTGGCAGAACGGGCGGGTGACGGACGCGATCACGCCGACGCGGTGCGGACCGCCGTCGACGACCCAGCGCTCTGCGGGCGCCGAGCCCCGTGCGGAGTCGTCCTCCTCGGTCAGCGCGAAGCGGGTGCGGAGCGAGTCGAGGATGTCACCGGCCGTGATCATGTCGTCGCGCTTCCAGCCGTGCTGGGCGTCCAGCGGCATCTGCTCGATGAAGCGCAGCTCGTAGCCGCGCTCCACGGCCCAGGCCAGCAGCTCGGGCGCCTCGTCGCCGTTGAGCCCAGGCATCAGGACGGTGTTGACCTTGACCGGGGTCAGCCCGGCGTCATGGGCCGCGCGCAGTCCGTCCAGCACGTCCTGGTGCCGGTCGCGGCGGGTGAGGGTCTTGAAGACATCGGGGCGCAGCGTGTCGAGCGAGACATTGACCCGGTCGAGACCCGCCTCCCGCAACGCGGCGGCCGTCCGTTTGAGCCCGATGCCATTGGTGGTCAGCGACATCCGAGGGCGCGGCTCCAGCGCCGCGCAGCGCTCGACGATTCCGACGAGTCCGGGCCTGAGCAGCGGCTCACCGCCGGTGAAGCGGACTTCCTCGATCCCCAGCCGTGTCACGGCTATCCGGATCAGCCGGACGATCTCGTCGTCGCTGAGCAGATCCGATTTGGTGAGCCACTGAAGCCCCTCCTCGGGCATGCAGTACGTGCACCTCAGATTGCACCGGTCCGTGAGCGAAACACGCAGGTCGGTGGCGACACGGCCAAAGGTGTCGAGAAGCACTCAGGCCCCCTCCCTGATCGGATCAGACAAGATCGAGCCTACGTCAGACCACTGACATCGCCAGGGCCCGTATGTCATGAGGAGCGGCAAGGCCGCATCGTAGGACTCTACGATGCGGCCTTGAATCTGTATACCGTCTACAGAATTCAGCGTGCTCAGTGCGCTCCCGTCCCGGTGAGGGACTTGACCTCCAGCTCGGCGTACTTGCCCTGGTCGGGCTCCTCCTTGGACAGGACGGTGCCCAGCCAGCCCAGCAGGAAGCCCAGCGGGATCGAGATCAGCCCCGGGTTCTCCAGCGGGAAGAAGTGGAAGTCGACCCCGGGGAACATCGAGGTCGGCTTGCCCGAGACGACTGGCGAGAACAGCACCAGCAGCACGGACGAGGCCAGACCGCCGTAGATCGACCACAGGGCGCCCTGAGTGGTGAACCGCTTCCAGAACAGGCTGTAGAGAATCGTCGGCAGATTGGCCGAGGCGGCGACGGCGAACGCGAGCGCGACCAGTCCGGCCACATTCAGATCGCGGGCGAGCGCGCCGAGCGCGATCGAGACGATGCCGATGGCGACGGTCGCCCAGCGGGCCGCGCGGACCTCCTCCTTGTCGGTGGCCTCTCCCTTGCGGATGACATTGGCGTAGATGTCGTGCGCGAACGACGACGAGGACGCCAGGGTCAGGCCCGCGACGACCGCGAGGATGGTGGCGAACGCGACCGCGGAGATCACGGCGAGCAGGATCGCGCCCCCGGTCGAGTCGGCTCCGCCGCCGATCTCCAGGGCGGCCAGTGGAGCCGCCGTGTTGCCGGCCTTGTTGGAGGCGGTGATGTCATCGGGCTTGAGCAGGGCGGCGGCGCCGAAGCCGAGCACGATGGTCATCAGATAGAAGGCGCCGATGATGCCGATCGCCCAGATGACCGACTTCCGCGCGGCCTTGGCGGTGGGCACCGTGTAGAAACGGATCAGGATGTGCGGCAGCCCCGCCGTACCGAGGACGAGGGCGATGCCCAGCGAGATGAAGTCCAGCTTCGAGGTCGCGGTGGCACCGTACTTGAGGCCGGGCTCCAGGAAGGCCGCGCCCTTGCCGCTGTTGCTCGCCGCCGTGCCCAGCAGGTCGGAGAGGTTGAAGCCGAACTTCCACAGGATCAGGAAGGTGATCAGCAGCGTGCCCGCGATGAGCAGCACGGCCTTGACCATCTGGACCCAGGTGGTGCCCTTCATCCCGCCGATCGTGACGTACACGATCATCAGCAGACCGACCAGGGCGACGATCGCGATCTTCCCGGCGTCGCTGGTGATGCCGAGCAGCAGGGAGACCAGCACACCCGCGCCCGCCATCTGCGCCAGCAGATAGAAGATCGAGACCACGATGGTGGAGGTGCCCGCGGCGGTACGCACGGGACGCTGGCGCATGCGGTACGCGAGGACGTCACCCATCGTGTACCGGCCGGAGTTGCGCAGCGGTTCGGCGACGAGCAGCAGCGCGACCAGCCAGGCGACCAGGAAGCCGATGGAGTACAGGAAGCCGTCGTATCCGAAGAGCGCGATGGCGCCCGCGATACCGAGGAAGGAGGCGGCGGACATGTAGTCGCCGGAGACCGCGAGACCGTTCTGGAAGCCGGTGAACTGACGGCCGCCCGCGTAGAAGTCCGACGCGTTCTTGGTCTGGCGGCCGGCCCAGACGGTGATGACGAGGGTCGCCACGACGAAGAGGGCGAAGAGCGTGATGATCAGCGGCCGGTGCTCGCTCGCGTCCGTGCCGGCGGCGAGCTGCTGGTGGACCGGGTGACTCATGACTGACAGCGGCCGGCTCACGCGTCCGCCTCCATCCGGGACTTGATGACGTCCGCCTTCGGGTCGAGCTCACGCGACGCGTGCCGCGCGTAGAACCAGGCGATGAGGAACGTGGTGGCGAACTGCGCGAGGCCGAGGACCAGGGCCACGTTGATGTTGCCGAAGACCTTGGTGCCCATGAAGCCGCCCGCGTAGTTGGACAGCAGGACGTACAGCAGGTACCAGGCGATGAACGCGATGGTCAGCGGGAAGGCGAAGGAGCGGTACGTACGGCGCAGTTCGCCGAACTCCGCGCTCTCCTGCACCTCGACGTACTGGGCCGTCGTGGGCTGCGCCGTCGCGGACCGGTCCGGCGTTGACTTGGCGGGGCGGGTGTCCGTGCCGCCCTCGGGCGGCGGTGCATCGGAAGCCACGGAATCTCCTCGTGACGCGGGTGCGGTGGGGTGGGTCATCTGGGAAAACCTCACAGGGGGTGCGGATGTGCCGGTCCCCCTGACAACGGCACGGAGAGCGTGGCGACGCGGTTCAACACCGGGCTTTTTCTTCCAGTTTCTTCCAAAAATGATTCGGGAAGTGATTGATGACCGGGGATGATCAGCGCTAACTTCACTGGTCATGTACCCGTCCACGCGCACGCCTGCGCGGGGACGGTTCTTTCACGGATGATGTGGAGAACCCATGGCTCATCTGGGATCCAGACGGCGGCGCGCACTGGCTCTGCCCGCAGGTCTGGCGCTCACCGTCTCGCTCGGCTTTCTGCCGACCGGTACGGCCACGGCCGCGACGGCGGCGGGCAGCGTCCCCGCCGCCGCGGTCGCGACGGACGGCCCGAAGCTGTCGTACGTCGTCAACACCCGCGGTGGACGTTCCACCGCCACGTCGGTCAAGAAGGCGATCGGCGAGGCGGGCGGCACGATCGTGACCTCCTACGACCAGATAGGCGTCATAGTCGCCACCTCGCAGAACCCCGAGTTCGCGAGGACCGTACGCAAGGTCAGGGGCGTCGACTCGGCCGGCGCCACCCGCACCGCTCCGATGGCCGCCAAGTCCACCACGGACATCGGCGCCCCGCAGGTGCTGTCCGCCGAGGAGGTCGCCGCCGCCACGGCGAAGGCGGACAGGACCGCCGGCCAGGACCCGCTGGAGCCGTTGCAGTGGGACCTGCCCGCCATCAAGGCGGACAAGGCGCACGAGAAGACGCTCGGCAGCAGGAACGTCACTGTCGCCGTCATCGACACGGGTGTCGACGACACCCACCCGGACATCGCGCCGAACTTCGACCGCGCGGCCTCGGTCAACTGCGTCGGCGGCAAGCCCGACACGACCGAGGGCGCCTGGCGGCCGGGCACGGGCGAGAGCCCGCACGGCACCCATGTCGCCGGTGAGATAGCCGCGGCCAAGAACGGCATCGGCGTCACCGGTGTCGCGCCGGGCGTGAAGGTCTCCGGCATCAAGGTGTCCACCCCCGCCGGGTTCTTCTACACCGAGGCCGTCGTCTGCGGCTTCGTGTGGGCCGCCGAGCATGGCGTCGATGTGACGAACAACAGCTATTACACCGACCCGTGGTACTTCAACTGCAAGAACGACCCGGACCAGAAGGCTCTGGTCGAGGCCATCTCGCGGGCCACGCGCTACGCGGAGAAGAAGGGCGCGGTCAACGTCGCGGCCGCGGGCAACGAGAACTACGATCTCGCCTCCGCCTCGATCACCGACCCGACCAGCCCGAACGACACCACTCCGGGCGACCGGGTCATCGACCCGTCCGAGTGCCTCGACATCCCCACCCAGCTGCCGGGTGTGGTGACCGTCGCGTCCACCGGCGCCAAGGGTCTGAAGTCCTCGTTCTCCAACTACGGTCTCGGTGTCGTCGACATCGCGGCCCCGGGCGGCGACTCCACGCGCTACCAGACCCCGGCCCCGCCGGCGGTCAGCGGTCTGATCCTCGGCCCGCTGCCGGGCGGCAACTACGGCTACATGGCCGGGACGTCGATGGCCTCCCCGCATGTCGCGGGCGTCGCGGCGCTGCTGAAGTCGACCCACCCGCACGCCTCGCCGGCGGCGATCAAGGCGCTGCTGTCGATCCAGGCCGATGACGTCGCCTGCCCGGCGCCGTACGACATCGACGGTGACGGAGAGGTCGACGCCGTCTGTAAGGGTGGCAAGGGGTACAACAGCTTCTACGGGGCGGGTCTGGTCGACGCCCTGGCGGCTGTGCGCGGATAGGCACCTGGGTGCCTGGGCACCGAGCGCCGCACTGAGCGCGACCGCTGTACCGAGAGCGCGGGCCGTCCTCCGGGACGGCCCGCGTTCGTGCGCCGACAAGGCGGGCGGGGGGCCCGGGCCGGAGGTCGCTCTTCGGGTGAGATCCACCGGCGGTCAAACCCCCGCCGCCCGCAGCAGCGCGCCCGCCGCGTACGTCACCCCCATCGCCAGCGCTCCCCCGCCCATGTTCCGCAGCAGCGCGGGTCCCACCGCCGCCGCGCCCAGTCTCGCGCTCCACCAGCCGGTCAGCGCCAGCGCGGCCAGTACGAAGACCACCGTCAGCGACAGCCGCAGCGACGGCGGCGAGAGCACCATCGCCAGCAGCGGGAGCAGCGCGCCCGCGGTGAAGGCGAGGAAGCTGGCGCCCGCCGCGTGCCAGGGGTTGGTCAGGGCGTCGGGGTCGATGCCCAGTTCCACGCTCGCGTGGGCACGCAGGGCGTCGCGTCGGGTGAGCTGTTCCGCGGCCTCCCGGGCGACCTCCTCCGACAGGCCGCGCGCGGCCAGCAGTTCGGTCAGCTCTTCGAGCTCCTCCCGCGGCTGTTCGCGCAGTTCCCGCCGTTCCAGGGCCAGCGCCGCCCGCTCCGAGTCGCGTTGCGTGGAGACCGACACGTACTCCCCGGCGGCCATCGACATCGATCCGGCCAGCAGGCCGGCGAGTCCCGCCGTCAGCAGCGCGGCGCGGGAGTCCGTCGCTCCCGCGACACCGACCACGATGCCGGCGGTGGAGACGATGCCGTCGTTGGCCCCGAGGACCGCGGCGCGCAGCCAGTTGAGCCGGTCGCCGAGGGAATCGCCGTGCGGCTCCCGGTGGGACGGGAAATGTGTGCTGTCGGTCACCCGGGGAAGGGTCTCATGACGGCCCGTCATCCCTCGCGCACACGCGTCGGACACCAACCCGAGTGTTTCCTCTGTGCCGTCCGACTGGTCAATGGCGGCGGCTGCCGTCGGCCCCGACGCCGCCCCTTCACGGCCGTTCCGCGCTCGCCGTAAGGGTCTTGACGGAGCGGCGGCTCGGAGTCCGTCAGCGGCCGGTCCCGGCCGACCGGGCTGCCGGGCTGTCAGTCGCGGCCCGTATTCTCTGTGACCATGCTCGACGACCTCACGACCGCAGCGACATGGCCGACCGGCTACCCCGAGGGGTACGCGGTCGTCGACGTGGAGACCACCGGACTCGCCCGCGACGACCGGATAGTGTCCGCTGCCGTCTATCGCCTGGACGCCAGAGGCGATGTCGAGGACCACTGGTACACACTCGTCAATCCGGAGCGCGACCCCGGGCCCGTATGGATCCACGGACTGACGACCGATGTTCTGGAGAGCGCCCCGCTCTTTCCCGAGATCGCCGGTGAGCTGGCCGCCCGGCTCGACGGGCGGGTGCTCGTCGCGCACAACGCGATCTTCGACTGGTCCATGATCGCCAGGGAGTACGCGCGCGCGGAGCGGACCGCGCCCACCCGGCAGCGGTTGTGCACCATCGCGCTCTCCAAGGAGTTGGGCCTGCCGCTGCCCAATCACAAGCTGGAGTCGCTCGCCGCGCACTTCGGCGTCGTACAGCGGCGCGCGCACCACGCGCTCGACGACGCGCGGGTACTGGCCGAGGCGTTCCGGCCGAGCCTGCACGCGGCGGCCAGGGACGGCGTACGGCTGCCGCTGCTGGAGTGCCGGCCGCTCACGGAGTGGTCGGACGCCCCGGCGCTGCCCCGGGTCGGCTATCAGTCCTCGTACCGGCAGACGAGCTGGCGGCCCTCGCGCAAGCGGCCCGCGTGCCCGTATCCGAATCCGGGCCGTTATGTGCCGGGCGGGCAGTTGGTGCAGGGGATGCGGGTGGCGTTCTCCGGCGACACCTCCGTCGACCGCGAGCTGCTGGAGGACCGGGCGGTGGAGGCGGGACTGCATGTCGCGACGAGCCTGTCCCGGCTGACCAGCCTGCTGGTGACCAACGACCCGGGGTCCTCGACGTCCAAGACGGTCAAGGCGGCGTCGTACGGAACGCCGGTCATCGACGAGGCCGCGTTCACCCAGCTGCTGCGGGACGTGGCCCCGGCGCCCGGCGCGTCCGTCCCGGCGTCCACCTCCGTCCCGGCGCCCGCGTCCCCCGTCCCGTCCACCCCGTCGCCCGCCCAGTCCGCCGTCCCGTCCGCCCCCGCGGCCGGCTCCGTCCGCGCCGTCACCCCCGCGGACGGGTGAGGGGCGCGCGACGCGCCGGCGGGCCGCTCGCGCACCACCCCCCGTCAGATCCGCCGGGACCCGCCGGGTACGGTCGAAGGCGTGTACCGCTTCCTGTTGTCCCGGCAGTGGGTGATCCTCACCCTCCTCGCCCTCGCCCTCATCCCCGCGATGATCGAGCTGGGTTTCTGGCAGTACCACCGCCATGAGAACAAGGTCGCCCAGAACTCGCTGATCTCGGGCAACCTCGCGGCGAAGCCCGTCCCGGTCACGGATCTGACGTCCCCCGGGCACACCGTGCCGCGCGCCGACTACTGGCGCCGTGTCACCGCCACCGGCACGTTCGACACCGCGCACGAGGTCGTCGTACGCCGCAGGACCTCCGCCGACGACCGGGTCGGCTTCCATGTGCTGACCCCCCTCGTCCTGAAGGACGGCCGCGCGCTCATCGTGAACCGCGGCTGGATCCCCTTCGGCGACGACCAGCGGGCCTTCCCCGACATCCCGGCGGCGCCCAAGGGCGAGGTCACCGTCACCGGCCGGCTGAAGGCGGACGAGACGTCGGCGGCCAGCGGCATCAAGGACCTGCGGGATCTGCCGCCCCGCCAGGTCATGCTGATCAACAGCGGGCAGCAGCGGGAAGAGCTGGGCCGTACCGTACTCGGCGGGTATGTCGAGCAGCTCTCGCCCGCATCGGCCGGTGACGGTCCCGAGCAGATCCCGAGCCCCGACGACAGCTCGATCGGCCCCCATATGGCGTATGCGGTCCAGTGGTGGCTGTTCGTCGCCGCCGTGCCCGTCGGCTGGGTGATTCTCGTACGCCGTGAGCTTCGCGACCGCGCGGCGGCGAAGGCCGAGCGGGACGCCGCCGAGGCGGCATCCGCGCAGGAACCCGCCACCGTCTGATACCGCTGCTTAACGCCCGCGCCGTTCGGGAACAGCCCTGGCGTGACCCAACGCATCGAGGACTACGCGCTCATCGGCGATCTCCAGACCGCCGCTCTGGTCGGCCGGAACGGCTCCATCGACTGGCTGTGTCTTCCTCGCTTCGACTCGGCGGCCTGCTTCGCCGCACTGCTCGGGGACGAGGAGAACGGTCACTGGCGGCTCGCCCCCACCGGCGCGCGCGAGTGCACACGGCGCGCCTATGTGGGTGACTCGCTGGTGCTGGAATCCGTGTGGGAGACCCGTACCGGCACCGTCAAGGTCACCGACTTCATGCCGCAGCGCGACAGGGCCCCGGAGATCATGCGGATCGTGGAGGGCGTCAGCGGCACGGTCGACATGAGCGCCACGATGCGGCTGCGCTTCGACTTCGGCTCGGTGGTGCCCTGGATGCGGCGGGCGGAGGGCCACCGGGTGGCGGTCGCGGGCCCCGACTCCGTCTGGCTGCGCAGCGAGCCGCCGGTCAAGACATGGGGTCAGCACTACAGCACGCGGTCGGCGTTCACCATCGGCACGGGCGAGAAGGTGGCCTTCGTCCTCACTTGGCACCCCTCGCACAGGCCGCGCCCGCGGCGCGTCGATCCGCACAGGGCGCTGGCGCGCAGTCTGGAGGACTGGGAGAGCTGGGCGGAGCGCTGCCGTTACCACGGTCCGCACCGCGCGGCCGTCATCCGCTCGCTCCTCACGCTCAAGGCGCTCACATACCACCCGACGGGCGGGATCGTCGCCGCGCCCACCACCTCCCTGCCGGAGGAGCTGGGCAGCGTACGCAACTGGGACTACCGCTACTGCTGGCTGCGCGACTCCACGCTGGTGCTGGAGGCGCTGCTGTCGGCCGGCTATCTGGAGGAGGCGGCGGCCTGGCGCGACTGGCTGCTGCGCGCGGTCGCGGGCGACCCGGCCGATCTTCAGATCATGTACGGACTCGCCGGCGAGCGTCGGCTGCCGGAGGCCGAACTGCCGTGGCTGCGGGGGTACGCGGGCTCCGCGCCCGTGCGTACCGGCAACAACGCGGTCGACCAGCTCCAGCTGGATGTGTACGGCGAGGTGATGGACTCGCTCGACGTGGCACGGACGGCGGGTCTCCCCGCGCAGCCGCACGCCTGGAACCTCCAGCTCAGCCTGCTGGGCTTCCTGGAGTCGAAGTGGCGCGAGCCGGACGAGGGGCTGTGGGAGGTGCGCGGGCCGCGCCAGCACTTCGTGCACTCCAAGGTGATGGCGTGGGTCGCCGCCGACCGTGCCGTGCGGGCGCTGGAGGACGATCCGTCGCTGAGGGGGGATGTGACGCGCTGGCGCGCGATGCGGGACGAGGTGCACCGGGAGGTGTGCGAACGGGGATACGACCCCGAGCGGAACACCTTCACGCAGTCCTACGGCTCCGCCGAGCTGGACGCGGCGACGCTGTTGATCCCCCGGGTCGGTTTTCTGCCGCCGGACGATCCGCGGGTCATCGGCACGGTCGACGCGGTACGGGCCGAGCTGGGGCACGGCGGTCTCCTGCGGCGCTACAGCACGAGGGGGCCCTCGGTGGACGGGCTGCCGGGCGATGAGGGAACGTTCCTGGTCTGCTCGTTCTGGCTGGCCGACGCGCTCCATATGACGGGGCGCACGGCGGAGGCGACGGAACTGTTCGAGCGGCTGCTCGCGCTGCGCAATGACGTCGGGCTGCTGGCGGAGGAGTACGACCCGGTGACCCGGCGGCAACTCGGCAACTACCCACAGGCGTTCAGCCATCTCGGGCTCGTGGTGACCGCGTTGACCCTCACCGGGGCCGACACGGCAGGATAGGACCATGGATCTTGGACTGAAGGACCGCGCATACGTTGTCACCGGTGGATCGCGGGGGCTGGGCCGCGCGGCGGCGGACGCGCTCGCCGCGGACGGGGCGAAGGTCGTCATCTCGGGCCGCGACGAGAAGCGGGTCGCCGAGTCGGCCGCGGAGATCGGGCCCGGCGCGTACGGCGTGACCGCGGACAACGCCGATCCGGCGGCGGCGGGACGCCTGATCGCCACGGCGAAGGAGCGCTTCGGCCGCTTCGACGGCGTCCTGATCAGTGTCGGCGGCCCGGCACCGGGGTTCGCCGCGGACAACACGGACGAGCAGTGGGAGACGGCGTTCGAGTCCGTGTTCCTGGGCGCGGTACGACTCGCCCGCACGGCGGCGGCGGAGCTGGGCGAGGGCGGTGTCATCGGCCTCGTCCTCTCCTCCTCGGTGCACGAGCCGGTCACGGGCCTCACCATCTCCAACGGCCTGCGCCCGGGTCTGGCCGGCTTCGCGAAGTCCCTCGCGAACGAGGTCGGCCCGCGCGGGATCCGAGTGCTCGGTCTGCTGCCGGCCCGTATCGACACCGACCGGGTCCGTGAACTCGACACGCTGTCGGGCGACGCGGAGGCGGCGCGGGCGGCGAACGAGTCCCGGATTCCGCTGCGGCGGTACGGGCGGCCGGAGGAGTTCGGGAGGACGGCGGCGTTTTTGCTGTCGCCCGCGGCGTCGTATCTGACGGGGGTGATGGTGCCGGTGGATGGCGGGGCGCGGCACGGCTTCTAGGTCCTGGGAACGGGCGGGGTGGGCTGGGCTGGGCTGGGCTGGGCTGGGCTGGGCTGGGGGAAACGCCCGGCGCGGCGGGCGACGGCGTACGCCGTCAGCTCACCCTCTCCGCCCCATGCCTCACCGCCCGCAACCGCACCTCCGCCCCCAGCTCCCCCAGCCCCGCCGACCTCCGCGCATGCTCCAGCGCCTCCGCAGTCAGCAGGCTCAGCGTCTCGCCCGGGGCCGCGTGGGGCTCCAGGAGGAGGCGTACGCGGGCAGCGGGGGCGGTGCGGCGGCCCTTGAGGCGTACGCGGGCGCGGGCCACGCCGTCCAGCGACTCCGCGTCGTCCTCGATCGCCCTCTCCAGCGCCCGCGCGCGGAGCAGCGCGCCCTCGCCGTCGCCGCTGTCGACCAGTATCTCCGCCATCCTGGCCCGGCGGAACTGGGCGAAGAACCACCACAGGGCCAGCACGACCAGCACCGCGAGCACGGCGATCACCACCGGCCACCACCAGCCCTGATCGCGCCAGCGCTCGCGGGCGGCGCGGCTCAGCAGCACATCGCTCCGCCCGCTGTACGGCCACCAGGACGGCACCGCCCAGCCCAGTCCGCGCGCCAGTACCGCGCCGCCCCCGCAGAGCAGCGCGAGACCCAGCAGAGCCAGCAGTACGCGGTTGACGACCCGGATCATCCCCGTCACCTCACCTCTTCTTGACGGGCCTGCGGACACGCATCGTCAGCGCGGGCGCCCGGTCGAGGCCCAGCTCGCGGATGCCGGCGGTGAGCACCCGGTCCAAGTCGTCCCGTACGTCACCGAGTTCGCGGAAGTGGGACAGGGCCCGCACCTTCACCTTGGAACGGCCCATCCGTACCCGCACGGACCGCACGCCCGAGACTTCCATGGCCCGGTCGCGCAGCGTCAGCGCGGCGGCGTCACGGTCGATACCCGCCCGTACCAGCGGGGTTTGGCGCCGCATGGGCAGCAGTGCGCGCAGGCCAGGGGTGAGGGCGAGCGCGAGGAGCCACAGTCCGAGCGCCATCGCGATGCCCGCGGCGACCAGCACCCAGGGTTCGTCCAGCGGCTGCCGGGCCAGTTGGTCGGCCAGCTCGCGGCGCCAGTACATCGCGCGGCGTCCTGCCCGTACCGCCGCGATGTCGTACAGCGGCAGAGCCGCCGCGCCGACAACGACCAGCGCGGTCAGCGCCGCGGGGACGCGGCGTGTGGACCAGAAGCGCCCGGCCCGTTCGCCGTCGTCGTCGTCCGACAGCGTGGGCCTGGGCTCGTCCCGCGTGGTGGGGTCCGGCGGGTCCCACTCCCCCACGCCCCCGCCCCGCTCCGTCGCCCCGGCTCCCCCCTCGGGCGCGGGTCCGCTCATTGGAGCCTCCCCCGCGCCGCGAGGCGCGAGCGGTCGGAGTGCAGCCGCTCCACCCGCACCACCACCTCCGGCACATCCATGTCCGCCAACGCCTTTACCCGCTGGGCGACGCGGAGACGTACGGCGCCGCACTGCCGGCCGATGTCGGTCGGATACTCCAGCTCGACACCGATCCGTACCCGCGCGCTGTCATGGCGCACCGTGACGGTGGCGTGCGGCGCGGAGCCGCCTTCCGGTACGCGGTCCAGCGCCTCCCGGGCCGCCTGCGCGGCGATCTTCGCGATGACCCGGTCGGCGATCGTGGTCGCCCCGCGCTCACCGGCCGTCACCCGCTCAACGGCCACGCGCGTCACCGCCGCCGGTCGTCGCGGTCACGGCTGCGGAAGAGGTCACCGGGTTCCAGATCGCCGTCCAGGAAGCGCCCGGCCACGAACCCGATCACGCCCAGCGCGGCCACCAGCACAAAGGCTCCGAAGCCGCCGAAGTACCCGGCGAATCCGAGCGCCATACCGGCCAACAGGCCGACCACCGCCATGCTCATGTGCCGCTCCTCATCCACTCCGCCGCCGGTCGCGTACGGTGCGTCACGTCGCGTGGCGCCGGTCGACGCCACGTACGGACGTTACTGGAGCCGGGTGTCCGACTCGTCGTCATCTTCCTCGTCCGGCAACTTGACGTCGATGACCGCGATGTTGACCTCGACGACCTCAAGTCCCGTCATCCGCTCGACCGCCGAGATGACGTTCTCCCGTACGGCGGCGGCGACATCGGTGATCGAGACGCCGTAGTCGACGACGAGCTCCAGGTCGAGCGCGGTCTGTACCTCTCCGACCTCGGCCTTCACGCCACGGCTGACGGACTTGGCACTGCCGGGAACCCGGTCGCGCACGGCGCCGAAGGTACGGGACATGCCGCTGCCCAAGGCGTGCACACCGAGGACGTCGCGGGCCGCGAGGCCGGCGATCTTCTCCACCACACCGTCGGCGATGGTGGTACGGCCGCGGGAGGCCGGGGGCCCGCCGCCGCGTTTGGTGACGGGGCTGCTTCCCCCCTCGTCGACCGGCGGCTTCCTGCCTGACGGCGCGGACTGGTTACGGGGTGCGGTGTCTGACATCGCCATTCGTTCCTTCCCGGGCGGTGGTGGACTCCGCTGCCCACACTAGGTGCGCTTGCCCCGTCCCGCCCCGTGGATGCGGCAGGCTGGAGGAATGACAACTGCGCACGGCTCGGACGGGCTCGGCACCGGCGGCTGGACGGCCGCGGTACGACAGCGGCTCGGCCTGGGCAGGCTGCTTCCGCTGGGCGGGGCGCGGGACGGTGCCTGGCTCTCGGAACGCGCGGCGACGGACGAACTGCGGCGGGCGGCGGCGGAGATGGCGGGCGCCGCGCTCGGCCGGCTGCGGCTCTCCCTCGCCGACCCGGACGGGGCCGGCCGGCCCGCCGTACCGCCACCGCCCAGCGCGCTGCCGCCCGGTCCGCTGCGGATCGAAGGCGAGTTCGCGGCGGGTTCCGCCGAGCCGTTGCCCGCCGTGGCGGAGCGGTTGCGCGGGGTGCTGTTCGCCTGTGCGACACAGCGTCTCGGGCTACGGGTCGAGGAGGTCGATCTGCGGGTGACGGCCCTGCTCGGTCCCTCCGGGGAGTGCGCGGAGGCAACCGCCGCACGGCAGGGCGGGGAACGGCCGGCCGACGTACGGCCCGCCACCCCGCAGGGCGAGCCGGAGCTGCTGGCGGCGGCGGTCCCGGGCGTCGCGTATCCGACCAGAACGCTGGGCGGCGCGGTGGTCACCACGCCGGGACATGTCCGGGTGGAGCTGGCGACGGCGGCCGGGCACCGCCCGCTGGACGTGGCGCGGGCGGTACGGGCGAGACTCGGGGCGGAGCTGCCGGGCGCGCCTTCGGTGGCCGTGCTGGTCACGGCGGTGGGTCGGGACGGCCGAGGCAGGCCACGTACGGGCGAGTGACCCCGAGTGAGCCTGCGGCCAGTACGGGCGAGTGAGGCCGAGTTCGGCCCTACTCGTCCAGGCCGGCCAGATCGCGCAGCCGGCGCGCCTGTGCGGCACGCTCGGCGACACGCTGGGCCTCGAAGGTACGACCGGCCGCGCCCTGAAGGAGCGCCTTGGTCTCGATCATCGCGTCCCGCGGCGCGGCCAGCAGCGCGCCTGCCAGATCGCCTACCGCCGCGTCGAGTTCGGCCGCGGGCACGACCAGATTGGCGAGCCCCGTACGCTCCGCTTCCTCGGCCCCTACGAAGCGGCCCGTGGCGCAGATCTCCAACGCGCGGGCGTAGCCGACCAGTCCGAGGAGCGGATGGGTGCCGGTGAGGTCGGGGACCAGGCCGAGGCTCGTCTCGCGCATGGCGAACTGGACGTCGGACGCGACGACTCGGAGGTCACAGGCGAGCGCCAGCTGAAAGCCGGCCCCGATCGCATGCCCCTGAACGGCCGCGATGGACACGATGTCGGGTCGGCGCAGCCAGACGAACCCCTCCTGGTACGCGGCGATCGCCGCGTCGAGGTCCTCGTCGGACTCCCGCGCGAGATCCAGGAAGGACGGCTCGCCGTCGAACCCCTCGGGGGTGAACGCCTGCCGGTCGAGCCCCGCGGAGAAGGACTTCCCTTCGCCCCGCAGCACAACGACCCGCACGCTGCCCGGCAGTGACCGTCCGGCTTCCGTCAACGCCCGCCACAGAGCGGGAGACTGGGCGTTGCGCTTCGCCGGATTGGCCAGTGTGACCGTGGCAACCGCGTCCTCGATGGTGAGCCGTACGCCGTCCTTGTCGAGTACTGGTTCGAGCGAAGTCATGGGGCGCCTCCGGTTCGGGCAGTCAGGGAAAGCAGGCTAAGTGACTGCACAGTAACCACCTGGGCGATCATCCGATCGACCCGGGTGGCCACCATCCGAACCGGTGGCAGGGAGGAGTCGCGCTCGGTCGTCAGGCCGATGCGGCCTTCTTGCCTCGCGTCGCTCCGCCGCGTCCCCGCAGCGTGACTCCGGACTCGCTGAGCATCCGGTGGACGAATCCGTAGGAGCGGCCGGTTTCCTCGGCCAGCGCCCGGATGCTCGCACCGCTGTCGTATTTCTTCTTCAGGTCTGCCGCGAGCTTGTCGCGCGCGGCGCCGGTTACCCGGCTGCCCTTCTTCAGAGTCTCGGCCACCCGTGCCTCCTCATGGGAAGTGCGCTCTGGACTTCTCATGATCACCCCTCGCGGGCTTCCTGGCCACCCATTCGGCAAGGTCCGCACGACAAGCTTTACCCGGCTCCAGGCGTGAACCACGACCGGAATCGCGTATTCCGTACGCGGTCGCCGTCACCTTTGCCCAAAGCTCCGGACGAAGTGCCAGGTCAGCGCCGCCACGTCGGAGACGGCGCGGATCATGGTGCGATCGGCCTGTTCCGTCGCGCACCACGCCGTGGTACGAGACGCACTCACACAGATGAGGGATCACGGCTGAGCCGAAATGATCCATATGGAGTCGATCACGCGCGTGGATCATGTGGCGACAGCTCATCACCGGACCCCGGCACCCCGCTCATGAGCGTACTCAGAGGCACCCCGGGGGTACTCAGGGCGTTCTCAGGCGAGTGCGACCAGATCCGCGTAGTCCGCTCCCCAGAGGTCCTCGACCCCGTCGGGCAGCAGAATGATCCGCTCCGGTTCCAGCGCGTGCACCGCGCCCTCGTCGTGGGTGACGAGGATGACCGCTCCCTTGTACGTGCGGAGCGCGCCGAGGATCTCCTCGCGGCTGGCCGGGTCCAGGTTGTTCGTCGGCTCGTCGAGCAGGAGCACATTCGCGGAGGAGACGACCAGGGTGGCCAGCGCCAGCCGGGTCTTCTCGCCGCCGGAGAGCACCCCGGCCGGCTTGTCGACATCGTCCCCGGAGAAGAGGAAGGAGCCCAGCGTCTTGCGCACCTGGACCAGGTCGAGGTCGGGAGCCGAGGACCGCATGTTCTCCAGAACGGAGCGCTCCGGGTCGAGGGTCTCGTGCTCCTGCGCGTAGTAGCCGAGCTTGAGGCCGTGACCGGGGGTCACCTGTCCGGTGTCCGGCTTCTCGACCCCGGCCAGCAGCCGCAGGAGCGTGGTCTTGCCCGCGCCGTTGAGGCCGAGGATGACGACTCTGGAGCCCTTGTCGATGGCGAGGTCGACATCGGTGAAGATCTCCAGCGAGCCGTATGACTTCGACAGTCCCTCGGCCGTCAGCGGGGTCTTGCCACAGGGCGCGGGCTCGGGGAAGCGCAGATTGGCGACCTTGTCGGACTGGCGCACCTCCTCAAGACCGGACAGCAGCCGCTCGGCGCGGCGGGCCATGTTCTGCGCGGCGACGGTCTTGGTGGCCTTGGCGCGCATCTTGTCGGCCTGGGAGTTCAGGGCGGAGGCCTTCTTCTCCGCGTTGGCGCGCTCGCGCTTGCGGCGCTTCTCGTCGGCCTCGCGCTGCTGCTGGTAGAGCTTCCAGCCCATGTTGTAGACGTCGATCTGCGAGCGGTTGGCGTCCAGGTAGAAGACCTTGTTGACGACGGTCTCGACCAGTTCGACATCGTGGGAGATGACGATGAAACCGCCGCGGTACGTCTTGAGGTAGTCGCGCAGCCAGACGATCGAGTCCGCGTCGAGGTGGTTCGTGGGCTCGTCGAGCAGCAGGGTGTCGGCGTCCGAGAAGAGGATGCGGGCCAGCTCGACGCGGCGGCGCTGACCGCCGGAGAGCGTATGGAGGGGCTGGCCGAGCACCCGGTCGGGCAGTCCCAGCGCGGCGGCGATGGTGGCGGCCTCGGCCTCGGCGGCGTATCCGCCCTTGGTGAGGAACTCCGTCTCCAGGCGCTCGTATTTGCGCATCGCCTTCTCGCGGGTGGCGCCCTGACCGTTCGCCATCCGGTCCTCGTTCTCCCGCATCTTCTTGAGTACGGAGTCGAGGTCGCGCGCGGAGAGGATGCGGTCCCTGGCGAGGACATCGAGGTCGCCGGTGCGCGGGTCCTGCGGGAGATAACCCACCTCGCCCGAGCGGGTGATGGTGCCCGCGGCGGGAACGCCCTCGCCCGCGAGGCACTTGGTGAGCGTGGTCTTGCCGGCGCCGTTGCGGCCGACGAGGCCGATGCGGTCGCCCTTGGCGATACGGAAGGAGGCGGACTCGATGAGGACACGGGCGCCGGCGCGCAGCTCTACACCGGTTGCGGTGATCACGGAAAAACTCCAGGGCGGTATGGACGGCGGAAGAGGGCAGGCGGAGGAGATTCTTCGACGCCGGCTAATGCACAAGGAGAAATGCCATACGGGTCAGTCTAACGGGGCCGCGCAACTGCTTTCTCTGGCCGGTCCCCGGACAGGACCTAGGGCCTTTCGTTTGGATCAGGCCGGATCAGGGAGCGGGGGCTGGTGCCGTGGATCGCAAGGCGGAGGAGGGAGCCGACGCGGAGCGTCGGCGACTGACGACAACGCGGCGAGGCGCGGTGCCAGGGCACGCGAGCCCGGCAAGATCCGAACGAAAGGCCCTAGTTCGAGACACCGCTCGGGGGATCGTTCGGGGCGACGTTCGGGCGGTCGTTACGGAGCGGGGTGCGGCCCGGCACGATCCGGCCGAGGTCGTCGACCGCCATCAGCTCGGCCGCCCAGTTGGTGTGTCCTGGGCAGGGCTGGGCGACCAGCAGGATCCCGGCCGTACGGACGTAACGGCCCGGCTCGAAGGCGCAGCCGCGTGCGGCGGGCAGTACCCAGCGCAGATCGCCGTCGTCCGCCCGGAAGGTGGCGATGCGCTGCGGGGTCACGACGGCGAGCATGCGCGCCCCGGGTGTGAGGGGCTGGAGGACGCCCGCCGCGCGGCCGGATCCGGAGGCCAGCCAGTCGGCGAGACCGGGCAGGGCGCGATGCCAGCGGACGGCCGAGCCGGTGACGCGCTCGGTGTCGGTGACCAGGCCGTCGCTCCAGAGGGCGAAGGCGTGGCCGGGCCCCGCGGCGAGGGCGAGCGGGCGGCTGCCGGTGCGTTCATGGACCCAGCGGAGCGTGCCCGAGCGCGGGTCGCGTGCCTCGACACGGGGGCCGACGGTGCGCAGGACGGGCTCCTGGGCGGCGGGCGGTCCGGGCGCCGCGGTGGTGTGCACCGTGAGGCGGTCGTCGAAGGGGAGGTGCCGCGACTGCTGGGCGGCGGTCACCAGCGGGACGGCGATGACGGCGGAGAGGGCCGCGAGGACGAGACGGGTGCGGCGCCGTGGGCCGGGCCTGGGGCCGCGGCGCCGGGAACCGCCGGGCGGCAGGCCGTCGTGCGGGGAGTCCGCGTACGGGGAATCGTTCGGCGGGGAATCGGCGTCGTCCTGGGGACCGCCGCCCTCTCTGGCGCCCGGCAGCAGGTCCGGCGCCGTGGTCGTCGGCAGGGCCGTCACTGTTCTCCCTCGCTACCACTGGTGGGCCACTGGTCTCGATGCAGGCGCGAGCGTAGCCACGGGCCGCGCGGGCGGCGCGGGGGCGCCCCGCGACACGGCGGACGCGGCGGGGCACATCCCCCGTTCGGCCTCGGATGCCGGCCGCGCGGGGCGGGACGGCTCGGGACGGCTCGAAGACCGATTGTCAGTGGCCGGTGCGAGACTGAGATCCGCGTCACAGTCGAGCCCGCGAAGGGGTGATCCATATGACCGGAGTACCGACCATCTGTCCGACGATCCTGTACAAGGACGCGAAGGCGGCCCTCAGGACGCTGAAGGACGCCTTCGGCTTCACCGTCCTGAGTGCGTACGAGGACGAGGACGGCGCGGTGCTGCACGCCGAGCTGGCCTACGGCGACGGCGTGGTGATGCTGGGCTCGAAGGGCCGGGCGGGCGTCTTCGCCAAGGCGATGGGCGACGCGGGCCCGGCGGGCGTCTATGTGGTCGTCGAGGACGTCAACGCGCACCACGCGCGGGCGGTGGGGCACGGCGTCGAGATCCTGATGGCGCCCACGGACCAGGACTACGGCTCGCGGGACTATATGGCCCGCGATGCCGAGGGAAACATATGGAGCTTCGGGACATACGCGCCGGGCGGGGGGAACTGAGGCTCGGCAGGCGGCGGACCGCGGTCCCCGGCGGCCGGGGCAGGGCCGGCGGGGCCGGTCCCTGCCTCCGTTGCCCGGCGCACGGCCGCGCCGGGCCGGGCCGGGCCGGGTCAGGCTCCTCCGGTGTGCACCTGGAAGGCCGCCCGGCGGACCGCCTTGGCGAGGGCCGGGTCCGGATGCGCGGCGGCGAGGGCGACCAGGACCTGGACGGTTCGGGGGTGGCCGACGGCCCGGACCTCGTCGAGGAGCGTGGGCACATTGCCCTGCACCGCGGAGTCCAGGTGACGGACCAGCAGATCGCTCTCGCCGTGGTCGGCGACGGCCGCCGCGGTGTCCACCCAGAGCCAGGTGGACTCCTCCCGGGTCAGGACCTCGGTGGCGTCCTCCGGATCGGCGCCCTCGTACTCCGCGAGCCAGAGCAGGGCATAGGGGCGTAGCGAGGGGTCCGTGGCCGCGGCCCGCACCTCACCCTCGGCGGGGGCGCCGACGACGCGCAGCGCCTCGAAGGCGAGCCCGCGCAGCAGAGCGTCCTCTCCCCGGGCGACGGCGAGCAGTTCGGTGACCGCGCTGCCGACGGTGCGGGCGGCGAGCCAGGCGCGGTATTCGGCGCGGGCGGGGCCGGGGGTGAGCCGGGCGCAGCCGCGCAGCATGTGCTGGGCGGACTGCTCGATATTGCCGGCGGGGCTCTGGGCGGCGACACAGATCTGCTCCAGCTTGACCCAGACCGCCCAGTTGCCCAGCGCGGTGAGGGTGGCCTGGCCCTTCCCGAGGGTCAGTGCGCCCACGGCGGCCAGCCCCTCAAGGGCCCAGTCGAGGAGCGGGGGCAGGAGGGCGTCGGCGGGCGGCTCGGGCGCCGGGGGCTCGACGGGGGCGGGCAGCGGGCCGTAGGGCACCTCGCAGCGCTCCTCGTGAAGCTCGGCGACCCGCTGCTGGAGGAGGTCGAGCAGGGCCGGTACGAGCACGGGACCGGCGGAGAGCTGGAGGAGGGAGAGCACCTGGGGGACCGCCTCGACGACCTCGGCGACCGTGGAGGCGGCGACATCGTCGGGGGCCGGGTGCACGAGCGACCAGGCGTCGAAGAGGGCCACCCAGCCGCGCTGGACGGCACTGTCGTCGCGGTCCCAGGCCTGGAGCCGCCAGCCGGGCCGTACGGCGGTGCCGTGCAGCTCGATGAGTCCGGCCAGCCGGGCTCGGTCCCAGCCCGCGCGTACCTGCTCCGGCGTCAACTCCAGTGCGGTGGCGGCCCGTTCGGCGGTGGCCGCGTCGAGCGGACCCGCGCCGGGGTCCCGGTCGCCGGCCGCCCAGCGGGCGATCCGTACCGCGTCGGCGAGGACCGCTCTCGCCTGACGGGCGAGCTCCGCCGGGGGCGGAGTGCCCTCGGGCGGCCGGGGTGCCGGCCGGCTGCGCCCGTCGGTCACTGCCCGTCGGGCCGTGGTCAACGGCCGCGGGCGGACGAGTCGGAGTCTGGAGTTGCGCGCCAATTGCTCATCAGGCTTTCGGGACGTCACGGGGGGCAGTCTTCCCGGTGACCGCCCGAAAGCCCAAACGGAACCTGTTCCGGCGGTACTGGAAGGGCGGAAGGGGCCTGTTCCACGGGGGTGCCGCAGGGCACGGAGGGGAAGGAAGATGCCTGTTGGAAAGGTACGGGTCAGCTGGTGGAGCGCTCCGTGACAGGTGGACACGGTGGGTCGCAAGGTGCGCGAAGGAAGCGAAGTGGAGCGTCCGGCGCCGCGCCGGATTCCGCTACGGCCGCGCATGCCGGACAGATCCGTCAGACACCCGTAAGACACCCCACGGCCACGCGCCGCGCCAGGCCCGCCATCGGGCGCTGTCCGGTCGGCGGCTGTCAGGTCGGGCGCTGTCCGGTCGGGGGCTGTCCGGTCGGGGGCTACATCAGGGGGGTGAGGAAGCGGCGGAGCACCTCTTCGTAGCCGGTCGGATCCGCGTTCCACATGGCGGCGTGCGGAGCGTGCGCGACGGCGTGCAGGCTGATCAGACCGGAGCGGTGGGCGGCGAGTTCGCGGGAGGGGTTCCAGGAGGCGAGGGTGTCGTCGGGGCCGTGGAAGATCAGCGTCGGGATGTTCAATGTGCCGGGGTCGGCGGCCTGGCGCAGCCGGTCGCCGTCGATTCCGGCGCGGTCCTGGGCCGCCCGGACCGCGAGCGGCAGCAGCGGCGCGGGAACACGGCGGGCGGCGGCCAGCGCGCGCAGGGTGGCCTCCGAGTCCAGCACCGGCGAGTCGAGCACCAGCCCGGCGATCCGGGCACGGAGCGCGGAGCCGGCCGCCGCGCCCAGCGCCATCGAGGCGCCGATGGACCAGCCGTGCAGCACCACGCGCTCGGCGCCGTACCGGACCGCGTAGCGGATCGCCGCGTCGAGGTCGCGCCATTCGGACTCGCCGAGGTGGCCGAGGCCGTCCGGGGAGCGGGGCGCGCCGGGATCGCCCCGATAGGCGAGGTCGAGTACCGGAAGTTCCTGTTCCGCCAGGAACTCCATGAGGTTCATGGGGTGCTCACGGGTGGTGCCGAGGCCATGAGCGGTGATCACCCAGGTGTCGCGCACCCCGGGCACGAACCAGGCGGGCAGCGGCCCGAGTTCGCCCGGGATCGTCACGTCCTTGTGGTCGAGGCCCAGCGCGGAGGTGGGATCGCCGCTGTGGACCTGCGGGGTGAGGCGTACGCGGGAGCCGGGGACGAGCGAGCCGTGGCTGACACGCTCCAGTCGGCGCACCACGGTGTCCGCGGCGTGCTCCACCTCGTCGAGAACGGGCCCGACGACGGCGTGCACGCCGGGGCCCTCGATTCCGTATGTACCGGGGCGCAGGGAGGCGAGGCAGCGGGTCAGCGTGATCTGTCCGGCGGCGGTGGCGTGCACGGTGAGCCGGGGGTCGCCCGGCAGCGGGCGGCCCGGTGGCATCTTGAGCGCGGCGTCGCCCGCGTACCGGCCGGCCGCGAGCGCGGCCGCGCCGACGCCGATCAGGGTGGAGACGGCCGCTGCCGTCGCTTTGGCGGGGCGCACATTCTCAGTGTGGTCACCCCCGCCGGGCTCGGCCAGCCGGCGGCGTCCGTCGGAGTGCCGCGTCCCTACCGACCGCCCCGGCGAAAGCGCTGGTCAGCCCCGCTGTCCATATCCCTTCAGCCGCTGCCCGACCTCGTCGAGCTGGGCCTCGGTCAGCAGCGTGGGAGTACGGCCCGGCAGCGAGCTCGCGGTGAGCCAGAGCCGGCACATCCACTCCAGTTGGGCCGTGCGGTCGTAGGCCTGGGCGAGGCTGTCGCCGTAGGCGACGGTGCCGTGGTTCTGGAGCAGACAGGCGTTGCGGTCGCGCAGGGCGTGGAGCATATGGGCTGCCAGGTCGTCCGAGCCGTAGAGCGCGTAGGGGGCGACCCGGACCGCGCCGCCGAGGGCCGCCGCCATGTAGTGGATCAGGGGCAGTTCGGGGACGAGGGTGGAGACGGCGGTGGCGTGCACCGCGTGGGTGTGCACCACGGCCGTCGCGGAGGTGTTCCGGTAAACGGCGAGGTGCAGCGGCAGCTCACTCGTTGGGGTGAATGTTCCGAGGACCTGACGGCCCGCCAGATCGACGCCGACGGTGTCCTCGGCGGTCAGCTGGTCATACGGGACTCCGCTCGGCGTGACGAGGATCAGCTCGCCGATCCGTACCGACACATTGCCGGATGTGCCGACAACAAGCCCTTCATCTGCTGTTCTCCGGGCGGTCGTGATGAGTTCACGCCAGGCCCCGGCTATCGCGTCCTGGTTCTGCTGATCAGTCATAAGGGAATCCTGTCAGGCGGATACGGCGGCACGCAGGGCGCTCCACCAGAACAGGCGGGCGATTTATCCCCACATGAGGACACCACAAAGACGAGCCCAGTTCATCTTCCGTTTACCAAGACTCCCTACGTTCACCGAGGCCACTGACGTCAAAAGATTGCCTGGGTCCTGGGTCAATGGAACACATCACGCTGCTGCTCGCGATCGTGATCGTGACGGCTCTCGTGTTCGATTTCACGAACGGCTTCCACGACACCGCGAACGCGATGGCGACCACCATCTCGACCGGGGCACTCAAGCCCAAGGTCGCGGTGGGCATGTCCGCCGTCCTGAATCTCGTCGGCGCGTTCCTGTCCGTGGAGGTCGCCAAGACGATCTCCGGCGGCCTCATCAATGAACAGGGCATCAGAACAGAAGTGATCTTCGCGGCGCTCGTCGGCGCGATCCTGTGGAATCTCCTCACCTGGCTGCTCGGCCTGCCGTCGAGCTCCTCCCACGCACTCTTCGGCGGCCTGATCGGCGCCACCCTGATGTCGGTCGGCACCTCCGGGGTCAACGGCGGCGTCGTCATCACCAAGGTGCTGATCCCCGCGCTCGCCGCGCCGGTCGTCGCCGGTCTCGCGGCGCTGCTCGCGACGAGGCTGACGTACCGCATCGGCCGCCGTACGGACGACAAGGCGACCGCCAAGGGCTACCGCGCCGGGCAGATCGCCTCCGCCGGGCTCGTCTCCCTCGCCCATGGCACCAACGACGCGCAGAAGACCATGGGTGTCATCACCCTCGCCCTGGTCACCGGCGGCGTCCTCGCCCCCGGCTCCAACCCCCCGCTGTGGGTGATCGTCTCCGCCGGACTGGCGATCGCGCTCGGTACGTATCTCGGCGGCTGGCGCATCATCCGCACCATGGGCACCGGCCTCACCGATCTCCGTCCGCAGCAGGGCTTCGCCGCCCAGACCAGTGCCGCCACCGTCATCCTGGCCTCCTCGCATCTGGGCTTCTCGCTCTCCACCACCCAGTCGTGCTCCGGCGCCGTGATGGGCGCGGGCCTCGGCCGCAAGGGCGGTGTGGTCCGCTGGTCGACCGCCACCCGGATGTTCATCGCCTGGGGGCTCACGCTGCCCGCCGCCGGCCTGGTCGCCGCCGGGGCCGAGTTCCTCACCGGCCAGGGCACCTGGGGCATCGCGGTCGTCGCCGTCCTGCTCGTCGGGATCTCCGCGGCGATCTGGCTCGCCTCGCGCCGTCGTCCGGTCGACCACACCAATGTGAACGAGAGCGAAGCCACGGGCGCGGGCGCGGCGGAAGGCGCCGGGAGCGCCGAGCCGGCGGGCGTCGTCACCAACGCCGTCGCGGCCGTCACCCCGCCGCCCACGGCCGGTGCCGCGCAGGAACTGTCGACCACCATCCCGGCCCCGGGCCCCTCGGACCCCGCGGGCGAGTCCGCGCGAACCGCCAAGGTGTAAGTACCGCGTACGTACCGCCACGGCGTAAGGAAGAGAAACCGCATGAACATCGACTGGGCAGCACTCGGTTCCGTCTTCGGGGTCAGCCTCGTGGCCACCGTCGCCCTCGTGGGCCTGTTCACCCTCGGCATCGTGGGCCTCGCCAAGCGGGAGTCGGCGAGCGCGCGGGGCGCGACCGGCTCCGTGGCGCTGGCCCGTACGGGCGCCTACACCTGCTTCGTGCTCTGCGTGACGGCCGTCGCGTACGGGATCTATCTGATCGTCGCCTGACCGGCGACCGGTGACCGGGCGACCGGAACACCAGGACCACCACACCCCCGGCCGGCCCCGGCGCGTGCGTCACGCGCCCGGGCCGGTCTCCGTGTCGCCCACGGGACGGGCGTGCCGTGTGGGGCTCGGCACACTGTCCCGTCGCTGGTCAGGGATGAGTTGACGGGTGTTTGCGCTGCGTGGTGGACTTCCTGGGCCATTGGGGTCCTGTCCGGCCGGACAGGACCCGGGCGACGGCAGAAGAGGAAGCCGGTGCGAATCCGGCGCGGTCCCGCCACTGTCACTGCGAGCCATGTCTCCAGGAGCCAGGAACTCTCGCCGCCGCATCACGTCGAGCCGGGGCGCGGACCCTGAGTGAGGACATTTTTGCCATGCCTGGCCGCCGTTCGGCCGTCGTGCGCGGCCGGGGTCAGGCCGCCGAGCGTGTTTTCGCCTACGGCGCCGCCGTGGGTCTCCTGGGCGACCAGTTGTTCGGCGATCCGCGCCGGGGTCATCCCGTCGCCGCGTTCGGCCGGGCGGCGACGACCGTCGAGCGGACGCTGTGGCGTGACCACCGGGGCTGGGGCGCGCTGCACACCGCGGTCTGCGCCGGAGGAGCCGCCGGGATCGCGGCGCTGGCCGCCCGGGGCGTACGGGACCGTCACACCGCCTCCGTGGCACTGACCGCCGCCACCACCTGGGCGGTGGTCGGCGGCACTTCACTGGGGCGGGAGGCACGGGCCATCGGCGCGGCGCTCGCGGCCGGCGACGTCGAACGGGCCAGGGAGCGGCTGCCGCGTCTGTGCGGCCGTGACCCGCAGGCGCTGGAGGGACAGCAGATCGCGCGGGCCGTGGTGGAGTCGGTCGCCGAGAACACCTCCGACGCCGTGGTGGGCGCGCTGGTGTGGGGAGCGGTGGCGGGGGTGCCGGGGCTCGCCGGATTCCGCGCCGTGAACACGCTGGACGCGATGGTGGGTCATCTCTCGCCCCGTTACCGCCGGTTCGGCTGGGCCTCGGCCCGGCTCGACGATGTCGTGGGATGGCCGGGCGCCCGGCTGACCTCCGTACTCGCCGGGGCGCTGGCCGGCGCGGTCGGCGGCGATCCACGCGCGGCCCTGCGGGCGGTACGGCAGGACGCGCGCCGGCATCCGAGCCCCAACGCGGGCCCCGTGGAGGCGTCGTTCGCGGGCGCGCTGGGCGTACGGCTGGGCGGGACGCTCGCGTACGGCGGACGGGTGGAGCACCGGCCCGTACTGAACGGTGGGGGGCGGCCCGTGGAGGTCGCGGACATCGAGCGGGCCGTACGGCTGTCGCGCCGGGTGACCGGGGCGGCTCTCGCGGTCTGTGTGGCGGCCCGGTTCGGATTCGGCGCGATACGCCGTACGACAGGCGCGGGAAGTCGTACGACAGGCCCGATACGCCGTACGACAGGCGCGGGAAAGGAACGTGGATGAGCCGGGGCGGGCGCGGCGGGGGGCTGCTGATCGCCGGCACGACCTCCGACGCGGGCAAGAGCGTGGTCACGGCGGGGATCTGCCGCTGGCTAGTGCGCCGTGGGGTAAAGGTCGCGCCCTTCAAGGGGCAGAACATGTCACTGAACTCGTTCGTGACACGCGAGGGCGCGGAGATCGGACGGGCCCAGGCGATGCAGGCCCAGGCGGCCCGGGTCGAGCCGACGGCGCTGATGAACCCCGTCCTGCTGAAGCCCGGCGGTGACCGCAGCAGCCAAGTGGTGCTGATGGGGCGGCCCGTGGGAGAGATGAGCGCCCGGGGTTACTTCGGGTCCGGGCCCGCGGCGGAGCCGCGATCGGCCGACGCGTCCCCCGGGAGGACTCCGCACGGGCGGGAAGCCCTGCTCGGGCCCGTCCTGGAGTGTCTGGAGCGGCTGCGCGGCACGTACGACGCCGTGATCTGCGAAGGGGCGGGCAGCCCCGCGGAGATCAATCTGCGCCGTACCGACATCGTGAACATGGGCATCGCGCGCGCCGCGCGGCTGCCGGTGGTGGTGGTCGGGGACATCGACCGGGGCGGCGTCTTCGCCTCGTTCTTCGGGACGACCGCGCTGCTGGCGCCCGAGGACCAGGAGCTGATCGCGGGCTATCTGGTCAATAAGTTCCGGGGCGATGTCTCGCTGCTCGAACCGGGTCTCGCGATGCTTCGCGGGCTCACGGGGCGGTCCACGCTCGGTGTGCTGCCGTTCCGGCACGGTCTGGGCATCGACGAGGAGGACGGGCTGCGCGTCTCCCTGCGCGGCGCCGTACGCGAGTCCCCGGCGACACCCCCGTACGGCGAGGACGTGCTGCGGGTCGCGGTCTGCGCCGTGCCGCTGATGTCCAACTTCACCGATGTGGACGCGCTGGCGGCGGAGCCGGGGGTCGTCGTGCGGTTCGTGGACCGGCCCGAGGAACTGGCCGACGCCGATCTCGTGGTGGTGCCCGGCACGCGCGGCACGGTCAAGGCACTGGCGTGGCTGCGGGAGCGCGGGCTCGCCGACGCGCTCGCCTGGCGGGCCGCCGAGGGGCGTCCCGTACTGGGGATCTGCGGCGGCTACCAGATCCTGGGCGAGCACATCGACGACGAAGTGGAGTCCCGGGCGGGCGCGGTGCCCGGTCTCGGATTGCTGCCCGTACGGGTGCGGTTCGCCCGCGAGAAGACCCTCGCCCGACCGGTGGGCGTGGCCCTCGGTGAGGCGGTGGAGGGGTACGAGATCCATCACGGCGTCGCGGAGGTACGGGGAGGCGACGTGTTTGTCTCCGACGCGGACGGGCGCGCGCTGGACGGCTGCCGGGTGGGGGCCGTCACGGGCACGCACTGGCACGGGGCGCTGGAGAGCGACGCGTTCCGGCGGCGGTTCCTGACGGAGGTGGCGCGAACGGCGGGGCGGCGTTTCGTCCCCGCGCCGGACACGAGCTTCGGCGTGTTGCGGGAGGAACAGCTCGATCTGCTCGGTGACCTCATCGAGGAGCACGCGGACACGGACGCGCTGATGCGCCTGATCGAGGAGGGCGCGCCCGCGGGGCTGCCCTTCATTCCGCCGGGAGCGCCATGACGACCATCTTCGAAGGAGCGATCAGCATATGAGCACACCCTTTCCGTTCACCGCCGTGGTGGGGATGGACGATCTGCGGCTCGCCCTGTTGCTCAACGCGGTGAGCCCCGCCGTCGGCGGTGTGCTCGTCCGGGGCGAGAAGGGGACGGCCAAGTCCACGGCCGTACGCGCCCTTTCCGCGCTGCTGCCGGAGGTGCCGGTCGTCGCCGGGTGCCGGTTCAGCTGCGATCCCGCCGCGCCCGACGAGCGGTGCCCGGACGGGCCGCACGAGACGGCGCCCGGTGCGGCGAGGCCCGCCCGGATGGTCGAGCTGCCCGTGGGAGCCTCGGAGGACCGGCTCGTCGGCGCGCTGGACATCGAACGGGCGCTGTCCGAGGGCGTGAAGGCCTTCGAGCCGGGTCTGCTCGCGGACGCCCACCGAGGGGTGCTCTACGTCGACGAGGTCAACCTCCTCCATGACCACCTGGTCGACCTGCTGCTGGACGCCGCCGCCATGGGCGCCTCGTACGTCGAGCGTGAGGGCGTCTCCGTACGGCACGCCGCGCGGTTCCTGCTCGTCGGGACGATGAACCCCGAGGAGGGCGAGCTGCGACCGCAGTTGCTCGACCGCTTCGGACTGACCGTGGAGGTCGCCGCCTCGCGCGAGCCGGAGCTGCGGGTGGAGGTCGTACGGCGGCGGCTGGCGTACGACGACGATCCGGCCGGGTTCGCGGCGCGCTGGGCCGAGGAGGAGACCGCGCTGCGGGACCGGATCGTCGCCGCGCGGGCGCTGCTGCCGCGGGTGCGGCTCGGCGACGGGGCGCTGCTGCGGATAGCCGCGACCTGCGCCGCGTTCGAGGTGGACGGGATGCGGGCGGACATCGTGATGGCGCGGACCGCGACGGCGCTGGCCGCCTGGGCGGGACGTACCGACGTACTCGCCGAGGACGTACGACAGGCCGCGCTGCTGGCGCTGCCGCACCGGCGGCGCCGTAACCCCTTCGACACGCCGGGGCTCGACGAGGACAAGCTCGACGACACGCTGGACGAGTTCAAGGGCGAGGACGGCGACGGCGGGGACGACGACCCGGGTCCTGACGGGCCCGGCGGTGGCGGTGGCGTCCCGCCGCGGTCCGGTCCAGAGGGCCCCGAGGGGGCAACGGGTCCCGAGGGGGCTAAGGGGCCTGAGGGGGCTGAGGAGTCCGGCACACCGCCCGAGCCAGGGTCGGGGCCGGACGACACGCCCGCGGAGGCGGAGCCCGGACCCCAGGGACAGCCGCGCCGCGCCGGGGCCGGTGAGCAGACGGCCGTACGGGCCACCGAGCCGTTCCGTACGAAGACGCTGAGCGTGCCGGGTCTGGGCGAGGGCGCGGCCGGTCGGCGCTCCCGGGCCCGTACCGAGCACGGCAGGACGACCGGGTCCCGGCAGCCCAGGGGCGCGCTCACCAAGCTGCATCTGGCGGCGACCGTCCAGGCGGCGGCGCCGCACCAGCGGGCGCGCGGGCGCAGCGGTCCGGGTCTGGTGGTGCGCAAGGACGATCTGCGGCAGGCGACACGGGAGGGGCGCGAGGGGAATCTCGTCCTGTTCGTGGTCGACGCGTCGGGCTCGATGGCGGCCAGGCGGCGGATGAGCGCGGTGAAGGGCGCCGTGCTCTCGCTGCTGCTGGACGCCTACCAGCGGCGCGACAAGGTCGGACTGATCACCTTCCGGGGCACGGAGGCGGAGGTGGCGCTGCCGCCCACCTCGTCGGTGGACACGGCGGCGGCCCGGCTGGAGTCGCTGCCGACGGGCGGGCGCACGCCGCTCGCCGCCGGGCTGCTCAAGGCGCACGACGTGTTGCGGGTGGAGCGGATGAGGGATCCGGCGCGCCGTCCCCTGCTGCTCGTGGTGACGGACGGACGGGCGACCGGGGCGCGGTCGGCGGGCGGCGCACGGGCGGCGGGCGGCGCTGACCCGGTGGCGCTGGCGGCGCGCGCGGCGCGGCTGCACGCCTCGGAGGGGACGGCGTCGGTGGTCGTGGACTGCGAGTCGGGGCCGGTACGGCTCGGTCTGGCCGCGTCGCTCGCGGCGGCGCTTGAGGGTACGGCCATCACCCTCGACGAACTGCGCGCGGACAGCATCGCCGGTCTGGTCAGGGACGTACAGCGGGATGTACAGCGGGCACAGGCACACGACGGACGACCCAGGAGGGCCGCTTAATGCCACAGGGACAGCCGGAATCCGTACCGGACGACGGGCTCACCACCCGCCAGCGCCGTAACCGTCCGCTCGTCCTCGTCCATACGGGCACGGGCAAGGGCAAGTCGACGGCGGCGTTCGGACTCGCGCTGCGCGCCTGGACGCAGGGGTGGCCGGTCGGGGTGTTCCAGTTCGTGAAGTCCGCGAAGTGGAAGGTCGGCGAGGAACGGGCGCTGAAGGTGCTGGGGGCGAGCGGCGAGGGCGGTCAGGTCGCCTGGCACAAGATGGGCGAGGGCTGGTCCTGGGTGCAGCGCGACGCGCAGTACTCCAACGAGGAGGCGGCGCGCGAGGGCTGGGAGCAGGTCAAGCGCGATCTGGCGGCAGAGACGCACAAGCTCTACGTGCTGGACGAGTTCGCGTATCCGCTGCACTGGGGGTGGGTGGACACCGACGAGGTGATCGAGGTGCTGCGCGAGCGCCCCGGCACCCAGCATGTGGTGATCACCGGGCGCAACGCCCCCGAGAAACTGATGGACTTCGCGGACCTCGTGACGGAGATGACGAAGGTCAAGCATCCGATGGACGCGGGTCAGAAGGGCCAGAGGGGCATCGAGTGGTGAACGTCCCATGGTGAACGTCCCCCGGCTGGTCATCGCCGCACCCGCCTCCGGGAGCGGCAAGACCACGGTCGCGACGGGGCTGATGGCCGCCTTCTCGGAGCGCGGTCTGGCCGTCTCCCCGCACAAGGTCGGGCCCGATTACATCGACCCTGGCTATCACGCGCTCGCCGTGGCCCGGGGGGCGTCCGGCGCGGCGGGAGAGTCCGGCGCGCCGGGATCGGCCGCCCGTGCGCGGCCGGGCCGCAACCTCGACGCGTACATGTGCGGTCCCGCGCTGATCGGGCCGCTGTTCGCGCATGGCGCGGCGGGCTGTGACCTGGCGGTCGTCGAGGGTGTGATGGGGCTCTACGACGGCGCCTCGGGCCAGGGCGAACTGGCCTCCACCGCGCAGGTGTCGAAACTGCTGCGCGCGCCCGTGGTCCTGGTGGTGGACGCCTCGTCGCAGTCGCGTTCGGTGGCGGCGCTGGTGCATGGCTTCGCCTCCTGGGATCCGGAGGTGCGGATCGGCGGGGTGATCCTCAACAAGGTCGCCACCGACCGGCATGAACGGCTGCTGCGCGACGCGCTGGACGAGTCGGGCGTGCCGGTCATGGGGGTGCTGCGGCGCGCCGACGGGGTCACCGTGCCCTCGCGTCATCTGGGTCTGGTGCCGGTCGCGGAGCGGCGCGCGGAGGCGGTCGGATCGATGCGGGAGCTGGCCGCGCGGGTGCGGGCGGGATGCGATCTGGAGGCGCTGCTGGCGCTCGCGCGCAGTGCGCCGGCGCTCGATGTGACGCCGTGGGAGCCGGCGATCGAGCCCGTCGTCCGCACGGGGCGCGCGGGGCGCGACGGGCGCGACGGGCGCGCGGGGCGGCCGGTGATCGCGATGGCGGGCGGGTCCGCCTTCACCTTCTCGTACGCCGAGCACTCCGAGCTGCTGACGGCCGCGGGCGCGGACGTCGTCCCGTTCGATCCACTGCGGGACGAGCGACTTCCGGAAGGCACCAGGGGTCTGGTGATCGGCGGCGGGTTCCCCGAGGTGTACGCGGCCGAACTGTCCGCCAACGAGCCGCTGCGCAAGGCCGTGGCGGAGTTGGCACACTCCGGCGCGCCGGTGGCCGCCGAATGCGCCGGGCTGCTGTATCTGGCGCGCTCCCTGGACGGGGCGCCGATGTGCGGGGTCCTGGCGGCCGACGCACGGATGTCGGGGCGGCTGACGCTGGGCTACCGGGAGGCGGTGGCCGTCGGCGACAGCGCGCTGGCGCAGGCCGGTACGCGCGTACGGGGGCACGAGTTCCACCGGACCGTGCTGGAGCCGGGCGCCGGGGCGGCTCCGGCGTGGGGGGTGGTCCATCCGGAGCGCCGGGTGGAGGGGTTCGTAAAACAGGGCGTGCACGCGAGCTATCTGCATACGCACTGGGCGGCGTCGCCGGAGCAGGCGCGGCGGTTCGCCGAGAGCTGCGCGGCGGTTCGCTGAGAGACGCGGGGCGGTTCGCCGAGAGCTGCGCGGCGGTTCGCTGAGAGGTGTTCGTGAAGAGATGTACGGCGTGACGGACGGGCGGCCCGGGGGAAGCGCGCGCCCCGGGTCAGTCGGCCACGCCGACCACCGCCCAGATGAAGCCCACACCGAGGACCGTGCAGAGCAGCGTGGAGCGCGCCGGATGGTCGTGGTGCGCCTCGGGCAGGATCTCGGCGGCGGCGAGATAGAGCAGGACGCCGGCGAAGAAGCCGAGGTAGCTGCCGAGCGCTTGGGCCGGGAGGGTGAACAGCAGGGTGGACGCCGCGCCGAGCACCGGCGCGATCGCGTCCGCGACCAGCATCGTGATCGCCTTGCGCCGGTCGTTCCCGTACAGGCTGGTGATCGTGTACGTGTTGAAGCCGTCGGCGAAGTCATGGGCGACGACGGCCAGGGCGACGGCGATGCCCATGCCGCCGCCGACCTGGAAGGCCGCGCCGAGCGCGATGCCGTCCATCAGGCTGTGCCCCACCATGGCCGCCGCGGCCGTCAGCCCCACCTGGGGCACCCGCTCGCCGGGCCGGAGACCGGAGCCGTGCGGGTCGCCGCCGTGGGACGCGCGGCGCACGGCGAGCAGGCGTTCCACCAGATGGGCTACGAGAAAGCCGCCGACGAACAGCAGCAGTGCCTGGGGCACCCCCAGGATCTCGCCGCCCGCCGCGTGTATGGCCTCCGGCAGCAGATCCAGGCCGACCACGCCGAGCATCAGCCCCCCGGCCAGGCCCAGCACGAGATGGCGGCGGTCGGTGACGCGCTGCGCCGTCCAGCCGCCGAACAGCGTCATGAGGAACGCGCCGAGCGCGACGAACACCGCCATGGGCCCTTGCATAGCCGATCGGACGGGTACTTCGCACATCCGGGGAGCGGGCCGGGAACGGCGGGGAGCGAGCCGGAACAGGCGAGGAGCGAGCCGGAACAGGCAGGGAGCGAGCCGGAACAGGCAGGGAGCGAGCCGGAACAGACGACGAGCGAGCCGGGGCCCGCGCTTGTGGTGGGGGTGGGCGCACGCTCCGGGGTGTCCGTGGCGGACGTACTCGGGCTGATCGAGACCGCGCTGCGCGACGCCGGGCTCTCGCCCCGCTCCCTGATCGAGATGGCCACGGTCGAGAGCAGGGTTGGCGAGGCGGGGATCGCCGGGGCGGCGGCGCGGCTCGGGGTCCCCTTGCGGGGATACCCGGCCGAGCTGCTGGCCGCGGTCGCCGTACCGAACCCGTCCGGTGCGCCGCTGGCGGCGGTGGGGACGCCGTCCGTCGCCGAGGCCGCCGCGCTCGTGCGCGGGGGCGAACTCCTCGTACCGAAACGGAAGTCGGGCTCCGGCGCCGGGCCGGCGTCGGTCACCTGTGCCGTGGCGGATAGGAGCCAGTCGGAGTGGAACCGGCACGGGCGGAAATGATGTCGGTGTTGACGGTAGAGTGCAGCGGCCTCGCGGCAGCGCGCGGACCGTGTGGTGACGTCCCGGGGGAACCGGTGGCGGGAGAAGGGGAAAGGAGCCCGGTGATCCTCGTTGTCCAGCCCATCGAGAACAGTCGGGGAGTGATGTCCCGGCAGCGGGGACCGTGGTCGCGCCCCGGGTCGGCGCCTTCCCGTTCGGTGCCTTCCCGGTCGGCGCCATCCCGATCGGTGCTTTCCCAGTTGGTGCCTTCCCGGTCGGTGCTTCCCCAGTTGGCGCCTTCCCGGCCGTTGTCGGCCCCGCCCCACGCGCCGGAGGCCATATCCGGCCGCGACCTCCATGACTGCCATGTCTACGCGCGCTGACAGCCATGACCTGCGCCATCACGGTGATGCCGAGGTGCGGGACGGAGCCGCCGGGCTGATAGATCTCGCGGTGAATGTCCGTATGGGCACTCCCCCGGACTGGCTGCGCGCGCGCATCGCCGACTCGCTGACCGGACTCGCGGCGTATCCCGACGGGCGGGCGGCCCGCGCGGCGGTCGCGGCGCGGCACGGACTGCCGGTCGAACGGGTGCTGCTGACGGCGGGGGCGGCGGAGGCGTTCGTGCTGTTGGCCCGCGCGCTGCCGGCCCGTCGGCCCGTGGTGGTCCATCCGCAGTTCACCGAGCCGGAGTCGGCGCTGCGGGACGCGGGGCACCGGGTGCGGCGAGTGCTGCTGGGCGCGAGGGACGGCTTCCGACTGGATCCCGAGGCGGTGCCCGACGACGCGGATCTGGTGGCGCTCGGGAATCCGACCAATCCGACGTCCGTGCTCCATCCGGCCGAAGTGATCGTGAAGCTGGCCAGGCCCGGCCGGACGCTGGTGGTGGACGAGGCGTTCATGGACGCGGTGCCGGGCGAGCCGGAGGCGCTGGCCGGGCGCATGGACGTGCCGGGGCTCGTCGTACTGCGCAGCCTCACCAAGACCTGGGGCCTGGCGGGGCTGCGGATCGGCTATGTGCTGGCCGAGCCCGGCACGGTCGCGGCGCTGGAGCGCGCGCAGCCGCTGTGGCCGGTTTCGACACCCGCGCTGGCGGCGGCGGAGGCGTGCATGTCCCCTGCCGCGCTCGCGGAGGCCGAGCTGGCGGCCTGCCGGATCGCGGTGGAGCGCGCGCATCTGCTGGCCGGACTGGCGGAGTTCGAGGAGGTCCGGGCGGTGGAGGCGGCGGAGGGCCCGTTCGTGCTGATCCGGGTGAAGCGCGCGGACGCGGTGCGGGCCAGGCTGCGCACGCTGGGCTTCGCCGCCCGGCGCGGCGACACCTTCCCGGGGCTCGACCGCGACTGGCTGCGGCTCGCGGTCCGCGACCGGGCCACGACGAACCGTTTCCTCCAGGCCCTGGACCAGGCACTGACGGCGATCGGCTAACGGCGATGGGCTGACGGCGGCCGGTCGATGCGGACAGCGGCCGACCGCCGACCCGCGTACCGACCCGCCGACCTGCGTACCGGCCCACCAAGGCGCGCCCGGATAATCGCTGGTCCCAAGGGGGCACGCCCGCCAAGGTGTTCGCATGACCACCGCCGACCCCGCTTTCCTCCCCGGTCTTGAGCTGTCCCGGATCCTGTACGAGGAGGCCGTCCGGCCGCTTCTCGATGACGCCTTCCCCGGACTGAGCCATGCCGCCGCGCGGGTCGGCACCGGCTCGGAGGTCCTCGGGTTCGACACCGCGCGGTCCGCCGATCACGAATGGGGGCCTCGACTACAGCTGTTCCTGGCGCCGGACGAAGCGGCCCGGTACGGCCCTCAGCTCCACCGGCTCCTGGCCGAGCGACTACCGAAGGACGTACGCGGCTGGCCCACCCACTTCCGGCCGCAGGACGATCCGCTCGACCCTGTCGGCCATATGGAGCTGACGGACGGTCCGGTGGACCACCGGGTCTCCGTCCAGGATGTCGGCGGCTGGCTGACGCTGGAGACCGGTGCCGATCCGACGGCCGGCGAACCGACCGTCCTGGACTGGCTCGCGATGCCGCAGCAGAAGCTCGCCGAGGTGACGGGCGGCGCGGTGTTCCACGACGGGCCCGGCACGCTCACCGCCGCGCGGCGGCGGCTGGCCTGGTACCCGGATCAGGTGTGGCGCCACCTGCTGGCCTGTCAGTGGCAGCGGATCTCGCGGCAGGAGGCTTTCGTCGGGCGCTGCGCCGAGGTCGGGGACGATCTCGGCTCGGCGGTGGTCGCGGGCCGCCTGGTGCACGATCTCATGCGGCTGTGTCTGCTCCTGGGGCGGCGGTACGCCCCGTACGGAAAATGGCTGGGCAGCGCGTTCGGACAGCTGGACGTCGCCGAGAACCTGCTGCCGTCGCTGCGGAGCGCGCTGGCGGCGACGGAGTACCCGGAGCGGGAACGCGGGCTGTGCGAGGCGTACGAGACGGTGGCCGCGCTCCAGAACGACAGTGGGCTCGCCGAACCGGTGGATCCGGCGTGCCGGAGCTATCACAGCCGGCCGTTCCAAGTGCTGCACGCCGATCGGTTCGCGCGGGCGCTGGCGGCGACGGTGACGGATCCGGAGCTACGGGGACGGCCGCTGACGGGAAGCGTGGACCAGTGGGCGGACAGCACCGACCTCCTGAGCCTCACGGGTCCGGTGCGGGCCGCCACCCGGGCGCTCGGGTAGCGGCCAAGGGGCCGCGAGCGCCTCCCGCTCCCGGCCCCCCGTTACCGCCCCCGCCCCCGTCCCGCCCGCGCCCCGTCCCCGTCCCCCGGCCCTGACATGACGTCAGTGGTTCGCGGGCGGGAGGCGGTCAGCGTCGGCGGGCGGCCCTCGCCAGCAGGAGTGCTCCACCGCCCGCCCCGAGCAGCGCCACCGCGCCGCCCGCCAGATACGGCGTCGAGGAGTTGCCGCCCGTCTCCGCGAGGTTCTCCTCGGCCGGCTCCGCCACGGTCTGCGGCTTCGTATCGGCCTTCGCGGGCGCGGACTTCTCCGGTTCCGGAGTCCGGGTGGCCGCGGGCGCCTTCGGCGACTCGCAGGTGGCCCCGGCGAGCGTGACGGTGCCCTCGACCTCGGCGACGTTCAGCTTGAGCGGGTTGATCGACACACGCAGTTCGAGCGCGCTGGCCGCGGCTGTACGGGACGTGGTGTGCGTCTTCGACAGATCGAGCGTGACGGTGCCCACACCGGGGACCTCGACCCGGGTGGGACCGCCCGCGGAGAGCGTGACGCGCTTGCCGAGCACGGTGACCTGGCCGAGCAGTTCCGACTCCGCGACCGGCCGCTTCCCGGCCACGCAGAGCGCCTTGGAGGTGACCTCCTGGACCTCGATGAGCGAGAGCAGCGGCAGTCCGGGCACATGCACCTTCGCGTGGGCGAGGTTGGTGTATCCCTCCGCCTTGTGCGCGTCGGCCGTCGCCCTCGCGGTGGCCACGTCGGCGCGCAGCACGGTGAAAGCCCTGCCCTGGTCGACCCCGTCCAGCTGGACGCTCAGGGTCGTCTTGTCCGCGTTCGCGGGCGCCGACACCTCGTTCAGGGCGGCCCGCAGGGGCACGTTGAGGGTCTTGTTGAGCAGGGACACGTCGAGGCCGGTCCTGAGCACGACCGCGGTCGCGCGCCCGTCGCCCGCGCCCTCGGTGGCCCCCGCCGGAGCGGCGAGGGCCAGGGGGCCCGCCGTGAGTGCGCCGGCGGCCATCAGGGCGGCGGCTCGGCGTGCGGGCATGCGGAAGGTGTTGCTGTTCAAGATGTGGAACCCCCACAAGAGATTTGGTGTCGCCGGCCCGCCCAACGGGGACACGGGGCGGTGGCGACCGAGACACCGGAATCTTTACGCACGGAGAGTGAACCGGCAGACACCTGAGGTGAGTTCACTCCAAAGTGGGGTTTCCGGGTAGATATTCGATTCTTGTGGCACATGGGGCCCTCAGAGCCCCATGGATGACCGCCCGTCAGTGGGGAGAAGCGCCACGCGACTCCTCAATGGCGCCAGGGCTTAAGGGAGTTTAACGACACCGGTCGCCCCACGTCACGCCTCCGTCAACCGGGCGCCGCCCGGCCCGGCGCAGCCGTACCGACCCCAACCGGCTCCCACCTGATCGCCACCGGTCGCCACCGGTCGCCACCGGCCCCCCACCGGCCGCCAACGCGCGCCGATCAGCCGACGATCTGCCCGTTCAGCACAATCCGGCGCGGAGCCGCCAGGACCCGTACGTCCGCGCGCGGATCCTCGCCGTACACCACGAGGTCTCCGGGAGCGCCTTCCTCCAGCGACGGGCGGCCCAGCCACTCGCGCGCACACCATGTGGTCGCCGAGAGCGCCTCCACCGGTGGGATCCCGGCCTTTGTCAGCTCCTCGACCTCGCCCGCCACCAGACCATGGGCCAGCCCACCGCCCGCGTCCGTGCCGACGAAGACCGGGACGCCCGCGTCGTACGCCGCGCGCACGGTGTCGTAGCGGCGCTCGTACAGCCGGTTCATATGCGCCGACCAGCGTGGGAACTTGTGCTGCCCGCCCGCCGCGAGCCGGGGGAACGTGGCGATGTTGACCAGCGTCGGGACGATCGCGACGCCACGCTCCGCGAAGAGCGGGACGGTGTCCTCGGTGAGCCCCGTCGCGTGCTCGATACAGTCGATGCCCGCCTCGACGAGATCGCGCAGGGAGTCCTCGGCGAAGCAGTGCGCGGTGACCCTGGCCCCGAGCCGGTGCGCCTCCGCGATGGCCTCCTCGACCTCGGCGCGCGGCCAGCAGGCGGTCAGATCACCCGCGTCGCGGTCGATCCAGTCACCGACGAGCTTCACCCAGCCATCGCCGCGCCGGGCCTCCCTGGCCACATACGCGACCAGGTCCTCGGGTTCGATCTCATACGCGTAGTTGCGGATGTAGCGGCGGGTACGGGCGATATGGCGGCCCGCCCTGATGATCTTCGGCAGATCCTCGCGGTCGTCGATCCAGTGGGTGTCCACGGGTGATCCGGCGTCCCTGAGCAGCAGGGCGCCCACCTCGCGCTCATCGAGCGCCTGCTTCTCGGTGGTCGCCTCGTCGACCGCGCCGTGATGGTCGAGGCCGACATGGCAGTGGGCGTCCACCAGACCGGGCAGCGCCCAGCCCTCGACCGTACGGACATCGCGGGCGCCGGTGGGCCGCTCGTAGCTGATCCTGCCGCCCACGACCCACAGTTCGTCCCTGACCTTCTCGGGGCCGACGAGCACCCGCCCCTTCACCCGCAGCACCGTGTGATCACTCATGAGCAGCACTGTACGAGGCCGTGAGTACCCTCGACCGGGGGTTTCGCACACCGGTCCGATCCCGGCCCCGTACCCCATCTCCTCGTCCGTATCCACGCCCCGAATCGTCCGTATCCACGCCCCGAACCGACCCGCTCGGGCCCACCACGCCCGGGCGCCCCACCGAAGAGAGCACCGCCGTGACCCACCCGCTGCTGGACCTGCCCCCGCTGACCGCCGCGCGCTTCGCCGCCATCGAGCGCCGCGTGGCCTCGCTCCTCGCCACCGAGAACGATGTCGTGATCATGCAAGGTGAGGCGCTGCTGCCGCTGGAGGGCTGCATTCGCGGCGGCGCCGTTCCCGGTTCCACCGCGCTGAACGTCGTCACGGGACCGTACGGGCAGACCTTCGGGAACTGGCTGCGCGACTGCGGCGCGGTGGTCGTGGACCTGGAGGTGCCGTTCCACACGGCCGTGACCGCGGCGGCGGTCGAACGGTCGCTGGCCGCCCATCCGGAGATCGACTTCGTCTCGCTGGTGCACGCGGAGGCGGCGACCGGCAACACCAACCCGGTCGCGGAGATCGGCGAGGTGGTACGGGCCCATGGCGCGCTGTTCATGCTGGACGCCGTGGCGTCGGTGGCCGCCGAGCCGCTGCTCACCGACGCCTGGGGGGTGGATCTGTGCGTGATCGGCGCACAGAAGGCGATGGGCGGTCCCGCCGGGGTCTCCGCGGTGTCCGTGAGCGGGCGGGCCTGGGAGCGGTTCGCCGCCAATCCCCGGGCCCCGCGCCGCTCCTACCTCTCGCTCCTCGACTGGAAGGAGCGCTGGATCGACGGCGAGCGCCGCGCGCTGCCGCACGCCCCGGCCCAGTTGGAGATGCTGGCGCTGGAAGCGTGTCTGGAGCGCATCGAGGCGGCGGGCCCGGCGACGGTCATGGCCCGGCACGCCTCGGCCGCGGCGGCCACCCGCGCGGGCGCGCTGGCGCTGGGCGGCGGTCTGGCACCGTTCGTCCACGAGGCCGCCGACGCCGCCCCGGTGGCCACGACGCTCCGTACACCGGCCGGGGTGGACGCCGCCGGGGTGGTGGCGAAGGCGCTGGCCGCCGATCCGTCGCTGCCGCTCGTCGCGGGCGGCGGGGCGCTCGCCGCGGAGATGATCCGGGTCAACCACTACGGCTCCGACGCGACCCCCACCGCCGTGCGGTCCTCGCTGCTCGCGCTCGGCGCGGCGCTCGACGGCTCCGGAGGTGTGGTGGACCCGGAGGCGGCGGTGCGAGCCGCCGACGAGGCGTGGTGGCGTTAGAGCCCGGCCCATGGCCGGGCCGGCCTCGCAATCACATGTGGCCGCGGTATCCATAAATTGACATGAATTGAAGTGGGCATTAATTCGCGAATACGGGGCGATGCTTTACCGCGAGCAGCTTCCCGTATTCGTCTGCCCCCGTTTCTCTGCCCTAAACGCCAAGATTTCATCAGGGCCTCAGGCGTGATTCCGAGCGGTCTCCCGAGCGTTACGGATATGTGACCGAGTCCACAGATCCGCCCGTTTCGCCCTGACATATAGCTCCATTTTACCCCGATCCGCGGTCGGCGCATCCGGTCCCACATGCCCGCGCGATAACACAGTCCGGCGTCTCACCCAACCCCTGGCCCGGATGCATCTTTTGAATTTGCTCGGTAAATTCAATCCGTATGACCGCCGCACAAGCAGACCTTGCAGGCGCCCGAAGCGAATTCCCCCGACCCTTCACAACCGACGCCCCACGAGTGGAGGACGGAGCCGCGATCTGGCGCATCGCCCGCGACTCCCAGGTCCTGGACCTCAACTCCTCGTACAGCTATCTGCTCTGGTGTCGTGACTTCGCCGCCACCTCGCTCGTCGCCCGTGACGAGACGGGATCCCCGATCGCCTTCGTCACGGGGTACGTACGGCCGGAGCGCCCCGAGGCGCTGGTCGTCTGGCAGGTGGCCGTCGACGCGAGCCACCGCGGCCACGGTCTCGCGGGCACCCTGCTCGACGAGCTGACCGCCCGGGTGGCCGAGGAGCGGGGCATCACGGCCGTCGAGACGACCGTGACCCCCGACAACACCGCCTCGGACCGGCTGTTCACCGCGTACGCCGCACGTCACGGCGCCGCGCTTGAGCGTGAGGTCCTTTTCGACGGCGGTCTGTTCCCCGACGGGGTGCATCAGCCGGAGGTGCTTTACCGCATCGGACCGCTCTCGCCCTGAGCACGCCCGGCCGGAGCCCGTCGAGGGCTCCCGCGCCGCCGCGCCGGGGTACGCCCGTGTCGCACCGCGCACGCCACACAGAAGCGCACGCCACACGGAGGCACGCGCCACACGGAGGCGCGCGCCGCGCAGGAGCGTCCGAGCCCCGAGCACACCCCCGCTCTCTCCTCTCACCCGCACACCCCCATCGGCAGGAGACCCCCATGACCATCACCCCGCCGGCACTGAGCGTTTTCGAGACCCTTGAATCCGAGGTGCGCAGCTACTGCCGCGGCTGGCCCGCCGTGTTCGACCGCGCGCGGGGCGCCCGCCTCACCGACGAGGACGGCCATGGCTACCTCGACTTCTTCGCCGGTGCCGGCTCACTCAACTACGGCCACAACAACCCGGTGCTGAAACGCGCGCTGATCGACTACATCGAGCGCGACGGCATCACCCATGGCCTCGACATGGCGACGACCGCGAAACGCGCGTTCCTGGAGTCCTTCCAGAACGTGGTGCTCCGGCCGCGTGATCTGCCGTACAAGGTCATGTTCCCCGGGCCCACCGGCACCAACGCGGTGGAGGCCGCGCTCAAGCTCGCCCGCAAGGTGAAGGGCCGCGAGTCGATCGTCTCGTTCACCAACGCCTTCCACGGCATGTCGCTCGGCTCGCTCGCCGTCACCGGCAACGCGTTCAAGCGCGCCGGGGCCGGTATTCCGCTGGTGCACGGCACCCCGATGCCCTTCGACAACTACCTGGACGGCCAGACCCCCGACTTCCTCTGGTTCGAACGGCTGCTTGAGGACCAGGGCTCCGGGCTCAACAAGCCCGCGGCCGTCATCGTCGAGACCATCCAGGGCGAGGGCGGCATCAATGTCGCCAGGCCCGAGTGGCTGCGGGCGCTGGCCGATCTCTGCCACCGCCAGGACATGCTGCTGATCGTCGACGACATCCAGATGGGCTGCGGCCGTACCGGCGCCTTCTTCTCGTTCGAGGAGGCGGGCATCACCCCGGACATCGTCACCCTGTCGAAGTCCATCAGCGGGTACGGGCTTCCCATGTCGCTGTGCCTGTTCACGCCGGAGCTGGACGTCTGGGAGCCCGGCGAGCACAACGGCACCTTCCGGGGCAACAACCCGGCGTTCGTCACCGCCGCCGCCGCGCTCACCACGTACTGGGCCGACGGCCAGATGGAGAAGCAGACCATCGCCCGCGGTGAGCAGGTGGAGCGGGCGCTGTTCGCGATCCGCGCCGAGAGTGCCGGCGATGTCCCCGATGTGCGGGGCCGCGGGCTGGTCTGGGGCCTGGAGTTCGAGGACAAGGGCCGCGCGTCCGCCGTCTGCGCCCGCGCCTTCGAGCTGGGTCTGCTGCTGGAGACCTCGGGACCGCAGAGCGAGGTGGTCAAGCTGCTGCCGCCGCTCACCATCACCGCGGAGGAGCTGGACGAGGGGCTGCGCACGGTGGAGCGCGCCGTACGCGAAACCGCCTGATCCGGCACACCGCACACGGAAGCCCGCACACGGAAGCGCGCACCGCGCGACCGCAGAAGAGAAAGGCGTCAAGGCACCGTGATCGTCCGATCGTTCAAGGACATCGAGAACACCGACCGCCATGTGAAGTCGGCCTCGGGCACCTGGGAGAGCAAGCGCATCGTGCTCGCCAAGGAGAAGGCCGGCTTCTCCCTCCACGAGACCGTCCTGTACGCGGGTACGGAGACATCGATGTGGTACGCCAACCACATCGAGGCCGTGCTGTGTGTCGAAGGGGAGGCCGAACTCACCAACGACGAGACCGGTGAGACCCACTGGATCGCCCCCGGCACGATGTATCTGCTGAACGGGCACGAGCACCACACGCTCCGCCCGAAGACCGACTTCCGCTGCGTCTGTGTGTTCAATCCACCCGTGACGGGACGGGAGGACCATGACGAGAACGGTGTCTACCCGCTGCTGACAGAGGAGGGCTGACCATGACCACCACCCCCGTACGGACCGATCTGTACCCCACGCGCGGTCTCGGCGAGGTGACCACCCCCCGGCAGGACCCCGTCGTCTGGTCCCCGCCCGACGCGCCGGGCCCGATCGCGCCGGCCGATCTCGGCCGCTTCGAGCGGGACGGTTTCCTCTCGGTCGAGCAGCTGATCGGCCCGGACGAGGTGGCGCTCTACCGCGCCGAGCTGGAACGGCTGATCACCGACCCGGCGGTACGGGCGGACGAGCGCTCGATCATCGAGCCCACGTCCCAGGACGTACGGTCCGTCTTCGAGATCCACCGCATCAGCGAGATCTTCGCCGGGCTCGTACGCGACGAGCGGGTGGTGGGCCGCGCACGGCAGATCCTCGGCTCCGAGGTCTATGTGCACCAGTCCCGGATCAACGTCAAGCCGGGCTTCGGCGCCTCGGGCTTCTACTGGCACTCGGACTTCGAGACCTGGCACGCGGAGGACGGTCTGCCGAACATGCGGACCGTTTCGGTCTCCATCGCGCTGACCGAGAACTTCGACACCAACGGCGGCCTGATGATCATGCCCGGGTCGCACACGTCCTTCCTGGGGTGCGCCGGCGAGACCCCGCGCGACAACTACAAGCAGTCGCTGAAGATGCAGGACGCGGGTACGCCCTCGCACGAGGCGCTGACGGCCCTGGCCGACCGGCACGGAATCAAGCTCTTCACGGGCAAGGCCGGTTCGGCCACCTGGTTCGACTGCAACAGCATGCACGGCTCGGGCGACAACATCACGCCGTACCCGCGCAGCAATGTCTTCATCGTGTTCAACAGTGTGGAGAACACGGCGCAGGAGCCGTTCGCGGCGCCGGTGCCGCGGCCGGACTTCATCGGGGCCAGGGACTTCACGCCGGTGCGCTGATCGTGCGCCAACGCGGCTGGTGACGTTCGCGGGGCGCGGGGCCGGTCATGACGACCGGCCCCGCGCCCCTTCTCCTCGGCCGCCGGTCCCGGTCAGTCCTCCAGGGCCGGGTAGTCGATGTAGCCCTTGTCGTCACCGCCGAAGAAGGACGCCGGGTCGGGGGTGTTGTACGGGCCACCCGCCTTGAGCCGGGCAGGGAGATCGGGGTTGGCGAGGAAGAGCGCGCCGAAGGAGAGCAGATCGGCGGTGCCGTCCTCGATCAGCGCCAGCTCGTCGGCGCCGGTGAAGCCCTCGGTCGCCGCGTTGAGGACGAGCGTTCCGGAGTACAGCTTGCGCAGGGCGACCGTCAGTTCGCGGTTGTTCTCGATCAGATGCAGATAGGCGAGGCCGATCGGCTCCAGTTGCTTGACCAGCTCGGTGTACACGGGCTCCGGGTCGGGCTCCGACACCCCGTTGTAGGGGTTGCCGGGCGAGATCCGGATCGCGGTCCGCTCGGCCCCGATCTCCGCGGCGACGGCGCGGGCCACCTCGACCGCGAAGCGGATCCGGGCCTCGTCGGAGCCGCCCCACTCGTCGGTGCGCAGATTGGAGTTGGGGGCCAGGAACTGATGGATCAGATAGCCGTTGGCGCCGTGCAGCTCGACGCCGTCGAAGCCGGCCTCGATCGCGTTGCGGGCCGCCTCGGCGAAGTCCGCGATGGTCTCCCGTACTTCGTCGGAGGTCAGCTCGCGCGGGACGATGAAGTCCTTGGGGCCGTCATGGGTGAAGAGCTGCCCCGGCGCGGCGACGGCGGAGGCGCTGACCGGAACGAGGCCGTCCGGCAGCAGGACAGGGTGGCCGATCCGGCCGGCGTGCATGATCTGCGCGAAGATCCTGCCGCCCTTGGCGTGTACCGCGTCGGTGACCTTGCGCCAGGCCGCGATCTGCTCCGTGCTGTGCAGTCCGGGGGTGTCGGGGTAGCCCTGACCGACCACGGAGGGCTGGGTGCCCTCGGTGATGATCAGACCCGCCGAGGCCCGCTGCGCGTAGTACTCCACCGTCGAGTCGGTGGGCGAGTTACCGGCGCCGAAGGCACGGCTGCGGGTCATCGGGGCCATGGCGATGCGGTTGGCGAGTTGCGTACCCGACAGGTCGATCGGGTCGAACGCGGTGGTCATGGGGGGCTCCCAAAGCGGTCGTGAGGAGTTCGGGACGAGGGCATGACGACATATGGCCGACACATTATGTGGTCGGCCAAGCAATGAACCGCGAGCCACCTTAATCCATTCCCGGGTCGATTATTGGCCGACCAAGCTAAACTTCGTGGCATGACCTCGGACACCTCCGCGACCGCCCAGGACCCCGCCTGTCCCGCCGAACCGCCCGGCGCCGCGCGCGGCGGCCCGGTCAGCCACGCCCTCTCCCGGGTCGCCCGGCTGCACCGCGTCGCCGCGGGGAAACTGCTGCGGCGCTCCGGCCTCTATCCGGGCCAGGAGTTTCTGATGATGCACCTGTGGGACGCGGACGCGGTACGCCAGTCCGAACTGATCAAGTCGATGGATCTCGATCCCTCGACGGTCACCAAGATGCTCCAGCGGCTGGACCACGCGGGGTACGTACGGCGCTGCGCCGACCCCCAGGACCGGCGCGCCGTACTGGTGCGGGCGACCGCCGACAGCTGCGCGCTGCGCTCCGAGGTGGAGGGCGCCTGGACGGAGCTGGAGGAGCACACGCTCGCCGGGCTCGACCACACCGAACGCGCCGAGCTGGCCCGGCTGCTCGGGAAGGTCGAGGCCAACCTCTGCGCCGAGACGGCGGACTGTCCGGAACGCTCGTCCGCGGGACAACGTTCCCCCGAGGGGGGCGAGCATGCCGTACGGGCCGCTGAACCGACTGGGTGAGTACTGCGCCGAGGCGCTGGCGGAACACGGCTGTCCGTCGGTCTCGGTCGCCGTGGCCGAGCGCGGCGAGGTGGTGCTCGCCGAGGCGTACGGAGTGGCGGACCTGGCGCGCGCCCGCCCGGCCACGCCCGCCACGGCGTACGGGCTGGCTTCCGTGACCAAGCCGGTCACGGCCACCGCGGTCTGTCTGGCGGCCGACGAAGGACTGCTCGACCTGGACGCGCCCGTTCCCCTGCCGGGCGAGCACCGGTGGCCCGCGCCGACGGCACGCCAGCTGCTGCGACACCGGGGCGGTTTCCCGGCGTTCTACGCCTGGGACTACGGCGACGGCGAGCGGCGGATCGACGCGTCCCGCTACGCGTCGCCGTACCGGGCGCCGGGCACGGGATTCGAGTACGCCAACCTCGGCTACCGGGCCCTTGGCCTGCTGCTGGAGGCCGTCACCGGGCAGGAGTTGAGCGCGTTCGTCCGGGAGCGGGTGTTCGAGCCGCTCGGGCTCACCGGCTGCCATGTCGGACGGAGCTACCCGGGCCCCGCGCCATCGGCGGTGCGGTACACGCCCGACGGCCGCGCCTACCCCGACTACGACTGCGACCACCCCGGGGCCACCCTCGGCTGGGCCCCGGCCGGCGAAGTGGCGCTCTTCGCGCAGTCCTGCGAACGCCTGCTGAAGCCGGAGACGGCCGCGGCCATGAATGAGGCGGTGCCGGTCAACGCGCTGGTCGGCTACGGGCTCGGCTGGTGCGTGTCGTACGGCGACGGGCCCGTGGTGCGCAGCCATGGCGGCGGCGGGGGCGGGGTCGCGGCGATGACCGCGGCGGTGCCCGCGCGGGACCTCTCGGTCGCGGTGCTCACCAACTCCACGAGCAAGGCCGCCCGCGACGCGATCGTCCACTACGTACTGGACGCCCTGGTCCCCGGATACCGGTCCGAGCTGATCGACCCGGGGATCCAGGAGCCGGAGCGCCCCACGGATCTGCCGGAAGGTCTCTGGGCCGGCCGGATCGGGACGCCGGAGGGCGATGTCCCGGTCGAGCTGCGGACCCGGGCGGACGGCGGGGTCGAGCTGCTGCTCGACGGCGTGCGCACGGACTCCACGGCCGTCGCTTCCGCGTCCTGGGATCTGCGGGCGGTGTTTTCCGCGCAGCTGCCGACCGCCGACGCCCGCGTCAACAGCCCCAGTCTGCTGCTGAGCCTTGGCCGGGAGCGCGCCGTTGGTCAGGGCGCGGAGCGGCTGACCGGCGTCGCCCACGCGTTCAAGGACAACGGCGATCGCGAGGGGCGGCTCGGGAACTTCCTCTGCCACCCCTGTGAGCTGACCGCTCAGCCGGCGAGCACGTCCAGCGCCCGGTCCACGTCGGCGGTCGTGTTGTAGAGGTGGAACGCCGCCCGCACATATCCGGCGCGGACCGACACCGCCACCCGCGCCCGCCGCAGATCGGGGTGGCGGTGCGCCAGTCCGGGGACGGACACGATCGCCGACTCGCCGGGGACCGGTTCATGGCCGAGCCCGGCCAGTCCTGTCCGGAAGCGGGCCGCCAGCGCGGTGTCATGGGCGTGGATCGCGTCGATGCCGATCTCCTCCAGCAGCGCGAGGGACGGCTCGGCGCCGTGGTACGAGAGGAAGGCCGGGGGCTCGTCGAAGCGGCGCGCGGTGGCGGCCAGCCGCTCGACGGGACCGTACGTACTGCCCCAGGTGTCCTCGGCGGCCACCCAGCCCGCGTGCCGCGGCGTCAGTGACTCCTGCGCGTCCTCGGTCACGGTGAGGAAGGACGTACCGCGCGGACAGAGAAGGAACTTGAACCCGCCGGTCACGGTGTAGTCGTACGCCCCGGCGTCCAGCGGCAGCCAGCCCGCCGACTGGGTCGCGTCCAGCAGCGTGCGGGCGCCGTGCGCCGCCGCGGCGGCCCGGATCGCGGGCAGATCGGCGACCCTGCCGTCCGCGGACTGGGCCGCCGAGAAGGCGACCAGCGCGGTGCCCGGCCGTACCTCGCCGGCCAGTTCCGCCAGCGGCACGTACCGGAGCACGAGGTCGCCGCGCACGGCGAAGGGGGTGATGACCGAGCTGAAGTCACCCTCGGGGAACAGGACTTCGTCGCCCGGCCGCAGGGAGGACGCGATCAGTCCGACATGCACGGCGACCGACCCACCCACCGCGACCCGCTCGGCGGGGACCCCGGCCAGCCGGGCGAAGGACGCGCGCGCGGTGTCCACGGTCTCGAAACTGCCCGCGCCCTCGCCGCCCCGGCCGGTCGCGTTCTCCCCGGCCAGCGCCTGTACGGCCGCGACGGACCTACGGGGCAGCAGCCCGCAGCTGGACGTGTTCAGATACGTCATGTCCGGCGCGAACTCGGCGCCTCCCAGGGTGTCCATGAACCCACCCTGGAACCCGGTCACCTCATAGTCAATCGCGCATGGCTGAAGGGAACACCCAAGCAGTGCTTATGAATGGGCCCCGGCCCGCGGAATCTCGCAGGACCCGTCGGTGTCGCAGACCGCGGCCTCCGGCGAGGACCCGCCGACGGGCGTGATCGTACGGCCCTGCCACGCCTGCTCCAGTGCCTGGGTGAACACCTCGGCGGGCTGCCCGCCGGAAACGCCGTAGCGCCGGTCGAGTACGAAGAACGGCACCCCGTTCGCGCCCAGTTCGGCGGCCTCGCGCTCATCGGCCCGTACGGCGTCGGCGTACGCGTCCGCGTCCGCGAGCACCCCGCGGACCTCGGTCTCGTCCAGACCGGCCTCGACGGCGAGCGTCACCAGGGTCTCCTCGTCGTAGACGGAGCGTTCCTCGGCGAAGTTCGCCCGATAGGCGAGGTTCAGCAGCTCGTCCTGGCGGCCACGGGCCTTGGCGAGGTGCAGCAGCCGGTGGATGTCGAACGTACTGCCGTGATCGCGCCCCTCGATCCGGTAGCCGAGCCCCTCGGAGCGCGCGTTCGCGGCGACGCCCTCCTCCATGGCGAGCGCCTCCGGACGGCTGCGCCCGAACTTGGCCGCCAGCATGTCGATGACGAGCCCGGTCTCCCCCTTGGCGTGGCCCGGATCCAGCTCGAACGACCGGTGCACCACTTCGACCTCGTCCCGGTGGGCGAAGGCGGCGAGCCCCTTCTCGAACCGGGCCTTGCCGATGTAGCACCAGGGGCAGGCGATGTCGCTCCAGATCTCGACGCGCATGTTTCCGCTTCTCTCCAGGATCGTGGGTGTGGTGTGCCGGGAGTGACCGGAGGCAGCCTCCGTCCCCTCCACAACGCGTCCGCGTCCCGTGAGATTCCCGGCCGTCACATGAGGTGGTGCGGCACCTGGTGGATGTAGAAGGCACCACAGGCGTGGCAGAGGGGCAGCCCGGCGGGCGTGCCCCACGCGTCCGCCGTCTGTGTGACGGCGTCCGGATCCAGCTCGCGCCCGCACAGCGCGGTCGTCTCGTCCAGCCGTGTCATGTGCCATACCTCGAATCGGGGTTCCGGGTCATGGGGTGAGGCGCCCTCCGCGTACTCCGCGCGCATTTCGTATTCCATGCTGTGTCTCCTGATCGGCGTAATGGCCCACGGAACGTATTGGCCCCCGGAACGACGACGCATGATTGCCCTCTTTCCCGGACGGTTGAAACAGGGCCCTCTTCACCCCTTCTGAACGGAGAAATGCCCCGCCCGGCTGGGGAGCCGGACGGGGCGGGCGGTGTCCTTCGGGAATCTTCGGAAGGAGCGTTCAGGAGCGTTCAGGGGCGTTCAGGAACGTTCGAGGAAAATGACGGAGCGCAGCTTGAGACGCTCGCTCGCCGAGCCGCCAGGACGGAGGGTGTACTCCTCGCCGTCGCAGTCCGGCCCGGTGAAGACGAGCGCGGCGGCCGTCGTGTGGTTGCGCGGCGTGTGCGCGGGCGGTACGTACTCGCCGGCCGCTTCCGGGATCATGACGCAGACCCGGCTCTCGGGGTCCACCAGTCCACCGACCCGCGGCTTTCCCGCGATGTCCGTATAGACATAGGTGAATTCGCCTTCTGCCGCCGAAGCCGAGCCGGGTACGGAGACGAGCAGGGCGAGGGCGCCGACGGTGGCGGCCAGAGTGCTGCGAAGACGCATGCGGATGACTCCTTTGTCGTGACGCCACGAGGCTCCACGATCGCGCCCGCACACGGAGCCGCAAAGGCGGGTGCGTCACCCGAAAGCGGTCGGGAAATCGCTTCTCTGTCAGTCACGGGGAGCACACGTGCGGTCGATGGCCGTGTCAGCGAGCCATCAGGGGTGGGGTGAGCGCCGCGTCCAGGTACGGGTTGTCGACCGGGGCAGGCGGGCGGACCAGTCTGCGGCGTTCCAGCTCGCACAGGCTGGTGCGTTCATAGCGCCGCCGCAGCCCGAGATAGGCCGTGGCCTCGGCGCCGTACAGATCCAGGGCACGCTCCAGCCCACTGGGGCTGGGCCGTTCGGGGACCAGTGCGAGTCGCAGCCAGGGGATGGACCGCTGAAGCGCCTCGTTGACCCGGGTCACCGAGGTCTCGGTGGGGTGCACGATGTGGTGGACGCGTGCCCCGGGCGGTGCGTCCGGCCTGTTCACGGAGGACGCCTGGGTGGCCGCCTGCTCGGCGACGCGCAGCATCGCGCGGGCCGCGTCATCGACCTGGAGGAGATTGATGCTGGCGTCAGGAGCACCCAGCAGCCGGATGGTCAGTCTCCCGGAGGCGTCGAGCGGAAGGGAGGAGGCGTCGACGAGGGCCCGGGGGCCGTCCCTCAGGAAGAGGGTGAGCTTGGCCGCCAGTACGGCGTAGGCGTGCTGCGGGGCGCGTGGCAGGGCGGTTCTGTCGCTGAGCAGCACACTGGGCCGGAAGACCGTGGCGCCCCGGCCCCGGGTACGCGCCCAGTCGTGGACCAGCCGTTCGGCGCGGTGCTTGGACTCCTCGTACGGTGTGAGAAAGCCGTCGGCCTCCAACTGCCGCTCAGGTACGAGGCCGTCGAGCCGTGCTCCCGCGACGAACGCGGTACTGACATGGAACAGATGCGGGGCACGCCGGCCGGCCGCGGCCAGCGCGAGGATCTGCCGGGTGCCCTCCACATTGGTGCGGTGCAGTTCCCCGGCGTCTCCGTGCAGTTTGGTCAGCGCGGCACAGTGCAGAACGGCGTCCACGCTGTCCGCGACGGCCTGGAACTCACCCTCGGACAGGCCGAGTCGGGGGCGGTCGAGGGTGATCTGCACGGCGTGCACCTGGCGCGCCACCCGCTCCACGGTCTCGGCCGGCGCTCCCGCCGAGCGCAGGGCCAGCGCGAGAGAGGCCATGGCCCGGAACGGGGGCTTGCGTACCAGCGCCACCACTCGGGTCCCCTGCGGCAGCAAATGCAGGAGCAGATACGAGGCGAGGAAGCCGGTGGCTCCACTGACGGCGATCGTGGAGTCGGCCAGGGCGGGGGTGACCACGTCGGGCCCGGGGCCGGGCACTTGAGGTGCGAGTCCGAGGCCGGCCAGCTGACGTTGGGGGCTTGGGCCGGGTCGTCGACGTGCGGGGCCCGGGGCGGGCGCGTCGGACTCGGGTTCTGGATCGGGGTCGGGCAATTCGGCGTCGGGCATGCCGTTTCTTCACATTCTTCGCGGGGAGCGTCCATTCGCTCGGAGACCCACTCATCGCCCCGGAGTTCACCGGAACCGGCTCACGAGGAGACCGAACCTATCCCGGCCGACCGGCTTTAACTGCTCCTTATGTGCGGCAGAAGGGCCTTCCACTCCATCGAGTGACCCACCCGCTTTTCGCATTGCCCTATGGATTTATTTGTGTGCATGCGGACCGAAGGCCAAGGCGACCCGGGCGAACGCGTTGCCGCCCGGGTCCCGCGGCGCCCTGCCCGCCCCGGGCGGCGGGATCTCAGCCGCCGTCCCGCGTGTCCGTGAGTCCCCTCGGCCGGAAGACGATCCTGTCGTACGTCACCGCGCACCCCTCGCCCGTGGGCGACTGCGCCAGGAAGCCGACGCGCGCCGACGCGGCGCGCGCGGGCGTACCCAGCGTGAAGACGCGGACGAACGTCCACCGCTCACCGTCCGGGGAGGCGTGGAAGGCGAACGCCCGGCCGGTGCGGCTGATCCGCAGCCAGTAGCTGTCGCCTTCCACCACAAAGGAGTTGGCGTCGTCGGAGTGGCCTCGGGTGACGACCGTACAGATCGTCGGGCGCTGCGGCGACAGCTCCAGACAGAGCTTGGCCCAGTGCTGTTCGTCGGCCTCCAGGGTGAGCGCCCCCGCGTCGAAGGCGGCGGCGAAGCCGACCGTGACGCGGGCGATCAGCTGGAAGTCGCCGTCCGGGGTGCCGAGCACGCGCGGCGCGTCGGAGGCCGGTTCCAGGGACGCCCCCGCAGGCGGTACGAAGCGGTCCTGCCGGGCGCCCGCCCGGCCGGTGAGCGCTCCGTCCGCGTAGCGCCACGCGCCCTCGGGGCCGTACGGCCTTAGCGCGAAGGGCAGTTCGGGGAGATCGATCCGGTCACTCATGCGCTCGGCTCACCGTTCTCGCGTCTCGGGTCCCGGGTCTCGGGTTCCGCGTCTCGGGTCCTGGGTCTAGGGTCTCGGGTCCCAGGTCCCGGGACTGGGATCTCAGTTCTCCGGACGCCCGTCGACCCGGCGCGGCAGGTCCAGGGGGTTGTCGTCACGCAGCTCCGGCGGGAGCAGCGCGGCCGGGGTCGACTGGTACGAGACCGGGCGCAGCCAGCGTTCGATCGCCGTGGCGCCGACCGAGGTGGAGGTGGAGGTGGTCGCGGGGTAGGGGCCGCCGTGGTGCTGCGCGGGGGCGACGGCGACACCGGTCGGCCAGCCGTTGACCAGGACGCGCCCGGCCAGCGGGGTCAGTTCCGCGAGCAGAGCGGCGGCCCCTGGGGCGGTCCCGTCCGCCTCCTCCTCGGCGAGCTGGAGGGTGGCGGTGAGATTGCCGGGGAGCCGGGAGAGTACGGACGTGATCTCGGCCGGGGAGCTGTACCGCGCGACGACGGTCACCGGGCCGAAGCACTCCTCCAGCAGCAGATCGTGGGCGCCGTCGGCGGTCAGGGACTCCGCGTCGAGGGTCAGGAAGCCCGCGCTGACGGTGTGTTCACCGCCCGCGCCGGGGGTGATCGGGGCGTCCACACCGGGCAGCGCGGCCCGTTCGCGTACGCCCGCGACGAAGGCGTCCCGCATCCGGTGGTCCAGCATCACGCCTGGCTCGGTCTCGCTGAGGGCCGCCGTCAGGGACTTCACCAGCCGGTCGCCCGGCTCACCGGCCGGGGCCAGGACGAAACCGGGCTTGGTGCAGAACTGCCCCTCCCCCAGCGTCATCGAGCCGGCCAGCCCCGCACCGATCTGCTCGGCGCGCTCGGCCGCGGCGGCCTCGGTGATCACGACGGGGTTGAGAGAGCCGAGCTCGCCATGGAAGGGGATGGGCGTGGGCCGGGCGGCCGCGGCGTCGAAGAGCGCCCGTCCGCCCCGTACGGAACCGGTGAAACCGGCCGCCGACACCAGCGGGTGCCGTACCAGCTCGACGCCCGCCTCGAAGCCGTGTACGAGACTCACCACGTCCTCGGGCAGCCCCGCTTCCGCGGCGGCCCTGCGCAGCACGGAGACACACAGTTCGGAGGTGGCGGGGTGGTCCGGATGCGCCTTGACGACGACGGGGCAGCCGGCGGCGAGCGCGCTCGCGGTGTCGCCACCGGGCACGGAGAAGGCGAGCGGGAAATTGCTCGCGGAGTAGACGGCGACGACGCCGAGGGGCACCTTCCAGCGGCGCAGATCCGGCCAGGGCGGGGTGCGGTCGGCGTCGGCGTGGTCGATCCGTATGTCGAGGAAGGCTCCCTCCTCGACCACCTCGGCGAAGGCCCGCAGCTGGGCGGTGGTACGGGCCAGCTCGCCCGTGAGCCGTACGGGGCCGAGCGCGGTCTCCGCGTCCGCGGCCTCGATGACATGCTCCCCGGCCTCGTCGAGCAGATCGGCCGCCGTGCGGAGCAGGGCGGCGCGAGCGGTACGGTCGGCGAGAGCGGCCCGTGCGGCGTGCGCACCGCGTACCGCGCGGTCGACCTCCTCCGCCGTCGCCTCGTGCGCGACCTGCTCGCGCTGCTTCCCTGTTCGGGGGTCGACACTCCAGACTGGTGCTGCTGCCACCGCGACTTCCCTTCCCGACGTACCGACCGAGCAAGCGACGTACCGACCGAGCGAGCGGCGTACCGACCGCTGACGCCTCTCGGAACTTGTTCGGTATTCTGAACAGAGTTCCTGACAGTGAATCGCTAAGGACTCTATTTCCGCGTGTTCCGTGTGGTCAAGAGTGGTCAGGAGAGCAAGTCAAGTGGGCGAGAAGGGGCGAGGGACGATGTCGACCGCGGAGACCGGTGGCGCACAAGTGAAGTCCGCCGTGCGGACGGTGGAACTACTGGAGTACTTCGCGGGACGCCCCGGCATGCACTCGCTCGCCGCCGTTCAGGAGGCGGTCGGGTACCCCAAGTCCAGCCTCTACATGCTGCTGCGCACGCTGGTGGAGCTGGGCTGGGTGGAGACGGACGCGACGGGCACGCGGTACGGCATCGGTGTGCGGGCCCTGCTGGTCGGCACCTCGTACATCGACGGCGACGAGGTCGTCGCCGCGGCCCGCCCCACGCTGGACCGGCTCTCCGACGACACCAGCGAGACCATCCACCTCGCACGGCTCGACGGCACGAATGTCGTCTATCTCGCCACCCGGCAGTCCCAGCACTATCTGCGGCCCTTCACCCGGGTCGGCCGGCGGCTGCCCGCCCACTCCACCTCGCTCGGCAAGGCGCTGCTGGCGACCCACAGCGACGAGCAGGTGCGCAAGATGCTGCCGGAAACCCTGCCCGCGCTGACCGAGCACACCATCACCGACCGCGAGAAGCTCATCGAGGAGCTGCACACCGTACGCGAGCAGGGTTACGCGGTGGACCGCGAGGAGAACACGCTCGGGCTGCGCTGTTTCGGTATCGCCATCCCGTACCGGACACCGGCGCGTGACGCGGTCAGCTGCTCCGTGCCGGTGGCCCGGCTCACCCCGGGTCACGAACAGATGATCAAGGACACGCTGTTCGACGCGCGCGACCGGCTCACGCTCGCCACCCGGCGGCTCTGACCGGCCGGGGATGAGGAATTCCTGAGAAGCGAGCGGGGCGGGAACGCCGTCCGCGCCGCCGCTCGTCCCTCATACGGGATGAACAAGACGATCAGACACACGGCGGTCATCTGTCTGCTGCTGGTGCTCGCCCTGCTGGTGCGGGCCACCTGGGTGCAGGCGTACGAGGCCAGGGCCCTCGCGGACGACAAGCACAACCGGCGGAACATCATGGCGCAGTACGCGCAGCCGCTCGGTGACATCATCGTGGCCGGCTCGCCGGTCACGGGCTCCAGAAAGACGGCGAGCGGCGATCTGGCGTACGAGCGCACGTACACGGACGGCGCGCTCTACGCACCCGTGACCGGCTACAGCTCACAGGCGTACGGCTCGACCCAGCTGGAGGGCATCTACTCCGACGTCCTGGACGGGACGGACAGCCGGCTGAAGAACCCACTGGACGCGATCATGGGCAAGCAGACCGCGCCGGGCGATGTTCTGACGACGATCGATCCCGCCGTGCAGGAAGCCGGATACCGCGCGCTGGGCGGCAAGAAGGGCGCCGCCGTGGCGATCGACCCGACGACCGGCCGGGTGCTCGGCGTGGTCAGCACCCCCTCCTACGACCCGACGAAGATCAGCGGCACCACGGACGGTGCCGCCTGGCAGCAGCTGACCGGGGACACGGAGAAGCCGATGGTCAACCGCGCGCTGCGGCAGCCGCTGCCGCCGGGCTCGACGTTCAAGCTGGTGGTCGCGGCGGCGGCGCTGGAGGACGGTCTCTACGGCTCGGTCGACGAACGGACCGACAGCCCGGATCCGTACACCCTGCCGACCACGACCACCGTGCTGCGCAACGAGAACAGCTCCGCGCCGTGTGAGAACGCCACCATCCGCACCGCGCTCGCGTACTCCTGCAACACCGTCTTCGCGAAGATGGCCGACGACCTCGGCCAGGACAAGGTCCGCGCGATGGCGGAGAAGTTCGGTTTCAACGACGCCACGCAGGAAATGCCGGTGCGCGCCTCACCGAGCGTGTACCCGTCCGGCATGGACCGGGCGCAGACGGCGCTGACGGGGATCGGCCAGTTCGATGTGACCGCGACCCCGCTCCAGATGGCCATGGTCTCGGCGGCCCTGGCCAATGACGGGCTGCTCGCCGCGCCGCACATGGTGTCGAAGGTGGTGGACGCGAGCGGTGACACCCTCCAGTCGTACCAGGACGGCGACACGCGGCGGATCGTCTCCTCGTCGACGGCCGAGCAGTTGCGCGACGCGATGGTGACGGTCGTCCAGGACGGTACGGGGACGAACGCGCGGATCGACGGCGCCGAGGTGGGCGGCAAGACGGGCACCGCGCAGCACGGCGTGGACAACGTCAACACCCCGTACGCGTGGTTCACCTCCTACGCGAAGAACTCGTCCACCGGTAAGGAGGTGGCGGTGGCGGTCATCGTGGAGGACTCGGGCGCGGCGCGCTCGGAGGTCAGTGGGAACGGTCTGGCCGCGCCGATCGCGCGGACGATGATGGCGGCGGCGCTGACATGACCCGGCCGGTCCGGAGCCGCCCGAGGCCCGGACAGGACCTAAGGCCTTTTCCGCGCCGGGGAGTAGGCCGTTCGCCCGATGCGCCGACCGGGGCCTCAGAGGCCATTCTGACGCCAGTACGGGGGCGTTCGGGACGGATTCCGGGACGGTTCCGCGCGGGTTCCGCGAGGGGTCTCGCGCGGGTTCCGCGCGGTTCCGCGAGGCGGAAGGGGCCGGTGGGGCGGTGCGGTGGGGCGGCGGAGGTCTCGGGAGCGTGCTCCGGGACCGTAACGCGGGTCTGTATCTGGCGGGTGTCGTCGTCTCCGGTTTCGGTTCGTCCGCGATGTGGCTGGCGGCCGGGGTCTGGACCAAGTCGCTGACGGGCTCGGACAGTCTGGCCGCGCTCACGGTCTTCGCACTGTGGGCGCCGGCGCCGGCGGGCCCCCTGCTGGGGGCGGTCGCCGACCGGGTGCCCCGGCGTCCCTTGCTGATCGGCTGCAATCTCGCCATGGCGGGGCTGCTGCCGCTGCTGCTCGCCGTCGACTCGGCGGACCGGATCTGGGTCCTCTTCTGTGTGCTGTTCGTCCACGGCGCGAGCGGTGTCGTCCAGGACGCGGCCGAATCGGCCCTGGTCGCCACGGCGATCGAGCCCCGGCTGCTGGGTGACTTCAACGGGCTGCGGATGACGGCCAACGAGGGCATGAAACTGCTGGCCCCGCTCGCGGGCGCCGCGCTCTACGCCCGGTTCGGCGGCGGCTCGGTGGCGCTGCTCGACGCGGTGACCTTCGCCGTGGCCGCCGGGTTCTTCGCGGCGATGCGCGTACGGGAGGAGCGGCCGGGCCCGGACCCCGCCCGCCGCCGGGCGCCGGGCATGTCCGAGGGCGTCCGGGCGCTGCGCGGCTCGGCGGTGGCGCGGCCCCTCGTACTGGCCGCGTCGGCGACGATGCTGCTCGCCGGGCTCAACGGCGCGGCGATCTACGCGGTGGTCGACCGCGGCCTCGGCCACTCCCCCGCGTACGTGGGGGTCCTGTACGCGGTGCAGGGCGCCGGTTCCGTGCTCATCGGGCTGGTGGCGGGCCCGCTGCTGCGACGCCTGCCGGAGCGGGTGTTCGCCGCCGCCGGTGTCGCGCTGTTCGCCCTGGCGGTCGCGGCGCGGGCGCTGCCGTACGACGCGGTGGTGCTGGCGAGCGCCGCCGGGGTCGGCATCGGGCTGCCGTGTGTGCTGATCGCGGCTCTGACGGCGGTGCAGCGCGAGATCCCGGCCCCGCTCCTCGGCCGGACGGCGGCCACCGCCACCACATTGATGTATGTGCCCAACGCGCTGGCGCTGGCGCTCGGCGCCGGTCTGATCGCGCTGGCCGGCCCGGCCGTCCTGCTGCCGGTGACCGGAGCGGCCGGGCTGCTGGTCGCACTGGCCCTGGCCGCTCCTAGGAGGTCCTGTCCGACAGCGCCTTGGTGACGGCCTTCAGATCCGCGTCCGAGGCCAGTCCCGCGTGATACAGCCGCAGTTCGGTCGCTCCGAGCTCCTTCGCCCGCGCGGCGTCGTCGGCGAGGGCGGCCGGGTCGCCTCCCATGCCGGTGACGACCGTGAAGTTCGCGGCCAGGACGGAGGCTTCGGTGCCGTGGCCCGCGAACGGGCTCAGCATCGCCTGTGCCGCGCCCCCGGTGCAGGGCAGGACGACCCCGTCCGCGACCCCGAGGATGTGCGCCGGGTCCACCCCGGCGTTGGCGCCCACGTGGTACGAGACCGGGTCGGCGTGCAACAGCACCTGGAAGTCGGGCCCGGCCGCCGCCCGTACGGCCGCGACCGCCCGCTCCTGGAGCGTACGGGCGACCGAGCCGCGCCATTCGGCGGTGACGGCGGCGAGATCAGCGCCGAGAAGCTTCTCCACCGAGGACCAGCCCGCCTCGGCCGTGCCGGTGACCCAGAGGGGCCCCAGCGCGCGCCGCACCGCGGCGGCCAGTTCGTCCGGCGGGGCGCCGAGGCCGGCGTACCCCTCCCGGCACACGCCGCAGAAGCAGAGCGACATCAGATACCCCGCCGCGTCACCGAGGCCGACGCCCGCGATCTTGTCGTGGGCGTGCAGATGCGCGAGCCCGTACCAGCCGCAGGACTCCAGCTCGGTGCCGCCCGCCCCGGGCCGTACGGCGGCCTCGGCCGCCAGCTCCACCAGATACGCGCCGACCGCGGGCCGGGCGATACAGGGCGCCCAGGGATAGCGGTCGCCGTAGGCGTTCACCACGGAGGTGTCGGGACGCTCGGCGCCGAGACGGGAGTTGTGCGCGAGGACCACCCAGCTGTGCACGGCGAGACCGGCGTCGGCCAGGGCCGTCGCGGCCTCGCCGTAGGTGTCGCCGGGGGCCCAGGCCCCTGCGGCGTACGGGCGCAGTTCATGGCGTGCCCAGCGGGCGTCGTCCACCGGGTAGAGGACCGCGGCGTGTTCGGCGGTGACCACGCGGTGGCGCGGGTGGCGCGGGGTCAGCGCGCGGGTGGAGTGGTAGGCGGAGGCGAGGGTGACCTGACGGACGCCGAGGTCCGCGATCCTGGCGGGGGCGTCCGGGTCGCCCACCACGTCCCACGGGTAGAGGAAGACGGAGGTCTTCACGCGGCGCCACCTTCCGTACCGGTCCCGGCGCCGCCTTCCGTACCGGTCCCGGCGCCCGCGCCGTCCGGACCGTCGTCCCCGTCGTCGCTCCGCAGCACGGCCCGGCCCCGCTCGATGATCTCGGCCAGCTCCTTGATGTGCGCGGGCGCGGGCTCGCTCAGCGGCGGCCGTACCTCCCCGACGTCCAGTCCGCCCAGCCGGACGCCCGCCTTGACGAGCGAGACGGCGTATCCGCGTCCCTTGCCGCGCAGTTCGACCAGGGGGCGGTAGAAGCCGTCCAGCAGACGGTTCGCGGTCGTGTCGTCGCCGGTGGTCAGGGCCCGGTGGAAGGCGAGGGCGATCTCGGGGACGAAGCAGAAGACGGCGGAGGAGTAGAGGGTGACGCCGATGCCCCGGTAGGCGAGACCGGTGAGCTCGGCGGTGGGCAGGCCGTTGAAGTAGAGGAAGTCGCGGTCCGGCTCCTCGGTGCGTACGGCGCTGATGATCCGCTGCATCAGTTCGAGGTCGCCGTATCCGTCCTTGAGGCCGACGATGCCGTCCACGCGGGCCAGTTCCACGACGGTCCCGGGGGTGAAGACGGCATTGTCGCGCTGGTAGACGATCGTCTCCAGCGAGGTGGCGCCCGCCAACGCGGTGTAGTGGCGCAGCAGGCCCTCCTGGTCGGCGACGACCAGATAGGGCGGCATCGCGAGCAGTCCGTCCGCGCCCGCCTCCTCGGCCAGCCGCGCGTACTGGACGGCGAGCGCCGTGCCGTAGCCGGCGCCGGCCACGACCGGGACACGGCCCGCGGTCTCCTCGACGGCCGCGGCCACGCAGGCGAGGAACTCCTCGGGGGTGAGGGCGTGGAACTCGCCGGTGCCGCAGCAGGCGAAGACGGCGGCGGCACCGGCGGCGACGCCTTCGCGGACGTGCGCGCGGTACGCGTCGAGGTCGAGCGCGCCGTCGGGGCCGTACGCGGTGACGGGGAAGAACAGCGGCCCGGCCACGTGAGTCAGGCGGGCGGCGAGCGGGGCTGAGGTCACGGGCGCTCCCTGGGCCATGCGTCGAGCGACGACCGCTCGTGCACAATTATGATCGATGTCCATATCCCTGAACAACGCCACGCTAGGGCAGCCGCGCACCACGGGTCAAGACGGAAAACCGCATCCCAGGGACGGATTCCCGCACTCCGGGCGACACTTGACGCCGCTTCGCCGCACTCTCTAGTTTGTCCACGCATGTGAATTCTATTTACGGATCTGAGTCTGTATCCGTGCCGCCGGTTCCGAGCCGCGAGGAGATCTCCCCCATGCCCGCACCCCGTACCGTCCTGCTCACCGGTGCCGCCGGCGGCCTCGGCACCCTGATGCGGGGTCTCCTGCCCGCGTACGGCTACGAGTTGCGGCTCTTCGACGTCACCCCCATCGAGGGCGAGCCCGACGCCATCACCGCCGATCTCGCGGACAGGGAGGCGCTGCGCGAGGCGGTCCGTGGGGTCGACGCGATCATCCATCTCGCGGGCATCTCGCTGGAATCCACCTTCGACAAGATCCTGCGCGCGAACATCGAGGGGACGTACAACCTGTACGAGGCGGCACGCGCCGAGGGCGTCGGCCGGACGCTCTTCGCCTCCAGCAACCACGCCGTCGGCTTCACACCGCGCCCCCAGGGGGACGACCCGCTGATCCCGGTCGACACCCCCCGTCGCCCCGACACGTTCTACGGACTCTCCAAGTGCTTCGGCGAGGACCTGGCACAGCTCTACTGGGATCAGCACGGCATGGAGACCGTCTCCGTACGGATCGGTTCCTGCTTCCTGGAGCCGAGCACCGTCCGCATGCTCTCCGTCTGGCTGAGCCCCGGCGACTGCGCGCGGCTCTTCCACGCCGCCCTCACCGCCGAGGGAGTCGGCCACAGCGTCGTCTACGGCTCCTCCGCCAACACCCGGCTGTGGTGGGACCTCACGAGCGCGCGTGCGCTCGGATACGAGCCGCGCGACGACTCCGAGCAGTACGCCGCGAAGCTCGTCGCGGAGCAGGGCGAACTCGACCCGGACAACCGGGACCACGCCTTTCTGGGCGGCGCGTTCGTCACCAACCCGCCGCGCTGGCCCCACTGAGACGCGCCGGACCCGATCGGCGGAAGGTAAGGGAACGGCAAAGCGGGGTCGTTCGTTACGTCTGGCATGACAGCTATGACCCCCGGCTCGAACATCCCCCTCCCCACCGCCCATGTGGCGGTGGACGTCGCCGCTCCCGTGCGGCTCGACGTATCGGGCCTGCTGCTCACCGCCGACGGCAAGGTGCGCTCAGACGACGACTTCATCTTCTACAACCAGCCGGCGGGCCCCGGCGTGACCTACCGCTCCGGCGGCGGCACGGCGCCCGACGCGATCGTCGTCGACACCAGCGCCGTGCCCGCCGGCATCGAGAAGATCGTCGTCACGGCGAGCCCGGACGCGGCGGGACAGAGCTTCCAGGGCATCGAGCCCACGGCCACGATCCGCGACGCGGGCAGCGGGGGCGCGCTGGCGACCTTCACCCCGCCGCGGCTCGGCGCCGAGACCGCCCTGGTGATCGTGGAGATCTATCTGCGCAACGGGGCGTGGAAGGTCCGCGCGGTCGGCCAGGGGTACGCCAACGGACTGGCCGGGATCGCCACCGACTTCGGTGTCTCCGTGGAGGAGCCCGCACCGGCCGCGGCGCCCGTCGCGCCCCCGGCGCCCGTCGCGGCACCGGCCCCCGTCGCGGCACCCGCCCCCGCCCGTACCCGCGCGGGCGCCGACCCGCGGATCCCCGCTCCGCCGGTGCCCGCCACGCCTCCGGCCGCTCCCCCCGCCCCCACCGCCGCGCCCGGCAGCGGCAAGATCAATCTGGACAAGGGCAGGGTCAGCCTCCAGAAGAACCAGACGGTGTCCCTGGTCAAGGGCGGCCGTCCGCTGCTCACCCAGGTCAAGATGGGCCTCGGCTGGGAGCCGGCGTACCGCGGCAAGGACATCGACCTCGACGCGTCCGTGATCGCCTACGGCCCGAACCGCAACCATCTGGACAGCTGCTACTTCGGCAAGCTCTCCATCCTCAACGGGGCGATCAAGCACTCCGGCGACAACCTCACGGGCGAGGGCGCCGGTGACGACGAGGTGATCATGGTCGATCTCGGCCTGATCCCCGCCGAGGCGACCGGTCTGGTCTTCACGGTCAATTCCTTCACCGGCCAGAAGTTCACCGAGGTCGCCAAGGCGTACTGCCGGCTGATCGACGCGGCCACCAACGAAGAGCTGGTGCGCTTCGATCTGACCAGCGCAGAGCCGCAGACCGGCGTGATGATGGCCAAGCTGATCCGGCAGTTCTCCGGCGAGTGGGAAATGACCGCTCTGGGCGAGTTCGTCAAGTCCCGTACGGTCCGGGGCATGGTCAAGCCCGCCGCGAAGATCCTCTGAGCGGCTCCCGGGGCCGCCCCCGGAGGGCGGCGCGCGGGCGGATCGCACAACGCCCCCGGGCCGTCGCGGGTCCTGAACGTCCGCGACGCCCCGGGGGCGGTGTCCGCAAGCCGCCGGTTCGGGACCTCAGAGCTTGGTCAGCTTGGCGAAGGGGCTCAGGATCCTCCCCTGTCGCCCCGAGAAATCGATGAGCACGGCATGGTCGCCCTCGACTCCGATGACTCTTCCCAACCCGAACTGATCGTGCGAGACACGGTCTCCCACATCGAACTGCTCGGGCGGGGGTGAGGCCGGGGCCTGGCGGTTGAAGGGACTGGACGGCAGGTGGCGCCGGGATCCGGCTGACTTTGTCATTGCTTGGAGTATGGGCCCAAGAAGCCCCGACGCGCCATGCCCGACCACCGACCGACGCCCGGATCACCCCTGCCAGGGCCAGCGGGCGTCCCGCCCCGCCTCCAGCAGCGGGACCATCCGGAAGGCCGCGTCGGTCAGCCCGCCGAACGTGTGCCGGTCGGCCTCGCCGGACGGACCGTGCCCGGTCCGGTACCCCGCGAGGTTCCAGGTATAGACCGGGACACCCGCCGGCACCCGCTCCGTCGGGCCGCCGCCGGAGCTGTACGCGGCCTGCTCGTCGGTGACGATCAGCACCCGGTCATGGCGCCGGTAGTGGGTACGGACGGCCTCGGCCGTGTTCGTACCACCGAGGTCGCCGAAGCGCTCCAGCACCTTCAGCACGGACTCGCCCCGCCGGTACTTCACCGGAGCGCTCCGCGTACCGAACTGCACCAGATCGGCATCCGCCGCCCGCATCGCTACCGCCGTTCCGAAGATCGCCGCGGCGTCGGCGCGGTTCAGCTCGGAGCGGTCGGAGAGCGGGGACCACATCGAACCCGAACGGTCGACCAGGATCAGCGACCGGCCGCGCAGCGAGGGCACGTTGGCCAGCGAGTGGCCGAGCGCCCGCTCCAGCGGATACGACCAGCGCAGCGACGGCGCGTGCTGGTACGCGGCGAGATAGCGGAACGGGAACTGCCGTGCCTTCGCCACCACTTCGGGATCCGCGATCCTCTCGGCCACCCGGGCGGCGGCCTCGTCGCTGACACCCGCCTGATCGAAATTCCGCAGATTGCGCAGCAGGGCCATCGCGCCCATCGACGGAATGACGGCCTCCCAGGCCGCCGCGTCCATCGGCCCCTGGAGCCAGCCGGCCAGCGCCTCCCAGGTCATCCCCGCCTCGGCGAGCCGCGCCGCCCCGTCGGGAGCGGTGATCACCGCGCGCCGCCGCTCGACCGGCACCTCCATCAGAGCCCGGTGGGCGGTGAGCACACGGTCCGACAGCGGCGGAACAGCCGCCTGCGGGTGATGCCTGCGATCGAGCGCGTAACGGAACAGCTCGCCCTGCCACGCCTTCGCCGGATCGGGCGAGGCATGCACCAGATTGAGGATGTCGCCGAATCGATAACCCTTCGCGGCGGTGTCGTACTTCAGCAGCGACTTTCCGTTGTAAAGCCGCCGGACCGCGTCCGCGATTCCACGCTTGACGGGCTTGGGCACAGCGCGGCCGTATCGCGAGATCCAGTAACCGAGCAGTTCACCGGGCTCGTCCGCGCGCAGCAGAACGGAGTCGACGACCCCACGGTTCGCCGGACCGTCCGAGGCGCCCGCGTCGAGCCGCGCCTTGACGTATTCGGCGGCGCCCACGATCGACGCCGTACGCAGCTGCCCCTCACCGCGCAGCCAGCCGAGCAGCCCGGCGGTCCACTCCGGCTCGGTGACGGCGAGCTTCCGCACGAGCGCGCGGAACCGCTCGTCACGCGCCTCACCGGACTCGTAAGCCGTCTGCTGGGAAACGAAGTTGGCGACGGCGAGCAGGAACAGCTCCGACTTCGCGTCACGCAGGACGCCCACGCCGCCCTCATGGGTACGGGAAACCGCGGTCGACCGCACGGGCGAAGCCGGACGGGCCTTGGCCGCACGGGTATTGAAACGGGACATCAGAATTCCCCCGAATTCCGGAAATGGATTCCAGGGAGGGCACGACGGAACAGCACCGCCGCGCCTCCCGAGATCAGAGTCGGCGGCGGCGTGATTCACCCAAAGAAGTAGCCGCTGCCCGCGCACCGGGAGGTGCGAGTGGTGTGTCCAGAGATCAAAGTCGGCGGAACCAACAGTCGGTGCTCTGCCCCTGAGCTACACCGGCCTGATGACCGGTGGCGGGATTCGAACCCGCGGCCTCCCCATTAGCAGTGGAAGTAAGTCCTGCCTTCGCACCTGGACAGGCATGACTTTAGAGAGGCAACGGGTCCGTCTGCCACGGGTTTTCGCCGTCAGTCGCGGGGGGTGCGCCGCCACGGGCCGGTGATGGCCAGCATGATGCCCGGCTCCTGGATATTGGCGAACAGCGTGCGGCCGTCCGGCGAGAACACGACACCCGTGAACTCGCTGTCGTTGAGGTCGTTGCGCGCGATGGGGTACGTACGTCCACGCTCCGTCGCCCCGAAGAGATGCTGAAGGCCCTCGCCGTCCTCCGCGATGACCAGGCCGCCGTACGGCGAGACCGTGATGTTGTCCGGTCCGTCGAAGGCACCGTCCTTGTCCGGGTCGGCGTTGACGCCCAGCAGCACCTTCAGCGTCAGCGTGCGGCGGCGCGGGTGGTAGAACCACACCTGACCGTCGTGCGGCACGCCGGGGCTCTCGTCACGGGCGTACGAGGAGACGATGTACGCGCCGCCGTCCGCCCACCACATGCCCTCCAGCTTCCTGGCGCGGGTGACGTCCTCGCCGTCGAACTGCTTCCGTACGGGCACGGTCTTCCCGTCCCGGTCCGGTACGTCCACCCAGTCCACGCCGTAGACCGTGCCGATCTTCGTGGCGCGCGAGAGGTCGTCCGCGAACCGGCCGCCCGCGTCGAAGCAGCGGGGCGCCTGGAGCACGCCCGCGTCGTCGGCGAGCCCGCGCAGCTGCCCGCGCCCGTGCTTGAAGCCGTGCGGCGGGACCCAGCGGTAGAAGAGCCCGTTGGGCGCGGAGTCGTCCTCCGTCAGATAGGCGTAGCCGGTACGGGGGTCGATGACCACGGCCTCGTGGTCATAACGACCGAACGCCTTGATGGGCTTGGGATCCCGGTTGGCGCGGCGGTCGTACGGGTCGACCTCGAAGACATACCCGTGGTCCTTGGTCATCCCGTTCTGCCCGGCCCGGTCGGAGTTCTCCTCGCAGGTGAGCCAGGTGCCCCACGGGGTCCGTCCGCCCGCGCAGTTGGTGGAGGTACCGGCGATACCGACCCACTCCGCGGTACGGCCGTCGCGGTGCGTCTCGACGACCGTGCAGCCCCCGGCCGCGGCGGGGTCGTAGACCAGCCCCTCGGTGAGCGGCACCGGGAACTCGTAGTCGCCCCTGGGACCGTCCAGCTCATGGTTGTTGACGAGCAGCGTCACCCCGCGCGGCCCCTCGAACGTGGCGGTGCCGTCGTGGTTGGACGGGGTGTCCTCGCCGGTCTCCAGCTTGGTCACACCACTGTGCGTGATGACCCGGTACGAGAATCCGGCAGGCAGCGCGAGCATGCCCCGCGGATCGGGCACGAGCGGCCCGTAACCGGGCGCCGGCACGGGCCCGGAGGCGACCTCGGGAGCGTCCTGCGCCGCCAGCGCGCCGGGTGCGGTGGCGAGCGCTCCCGCGGCGCCGGTCAGGACGAATCCCGCCCCTGTCAGTGCGGATCTTCCGGTGAATTCCCTGCGGCTCAGCGGCATCGCGGTCTCCTGAAGGGGCACGTGTGTCGGGGATACGCTCCCGACGCTCCCGCCCGCGGATAAACAGCGCTTGAACACCGCCCGACATCGAGAGGCCCGCTTTCCATGAATCTGCCGTCCACCGGCCGCCGCGTCCTCGTCACCGGCGCCTCCCGCGGCCTCGGCCGAGCCGTCTCCCGCGCCTTCGCCGCGCAGGGTGACCGCGTCGCCGTCCACTACGGCACCCGCTCCGCGGAAGCCCGCCGCACCCTGGAATCACTGACGGGCACCGGCCACACCCTGGTCGGCGGCGACATCTCCGACCCGGCGGGCGCGGCGCGCGTCGCGGACGAGGCGGCCGACGCCCTCGGCGGGATCGACGTCCTCGTCAACAACGCGGCGGTCAACGAGCCCCACCCGCTGCCCACCACGTCGTACGACGACTGGGCGGCGGCCTGGCAGCGCCACCTGTCCGTCAACCTCCTGGGCACGGCCCTGCTCAGCCACCGAGCCGCCCGCTCCATGATCGACCGCTCGACACCCGGCCGGATCATCAACATCGGCTCCCGCGGCGCGTACCGCGGCGAACCGGATCACCCGGCCTACGGCGCGACGAAGGCGGCGGTCCACGCCCTGGGCCAGTCCCTGGCGGTCTCCCTGGCCCCGCACGGCATCGCCGTCGCGTCCGTGGCCCCGGGCTTCTTCACCACGGAACGCGTGGCGTCCCGCCTCACGGGCGAGGAGGGCGAGTCGATCCGCGCGCAGAGCCCGTTCGGGCGGGTGGGCACGGCGGAGGAGATCGCGGGGGCGGTGGTGTGGCTGGCCTCGCCGGGGGCGGAGTGGTCGTCGGGAACGATCCTGGACCTCAACGGCGCGTCGCACCTGCGGTGAGCCGACGGGTGACGGTCCGTTGTGGCTGAGTCCGGTGGTGCGGTGCGGGTCGTCACCGGGCGGCACGCCGGGGCTCGCGCCCGGGACGGCATGCCCCGGCACCAGCCACAACGACCGCGACCCGCAACCGCACGGCGCACCGCACCTACCCCCGCGACCTCGCCTTGAACGCCGCCTTGCGCGCGTCCTTCGACGCCGCCTTGTCCCGGTGCAGCCGCCCCATCGCCTCCAGCACCTCCGCCGTCGCCGGATGCTCCACCCGCCACGCCGCCTCGAAGAACCCGCTGTGCTGCCCCACCAGGCCCTCGACCAGCTCCCGGAGCTCGTCCGGCTCCCCCTCCGCGTCCAGCTGCGCGGCGATCGTGTCGATGGCCAGCCAGAAGATCATCGACTCGGGCGGCGGCGGCACATCACCCGAGCCCAGCTCGGCGAGCCAGACACGCGCCAGGCCGCCCAGTTCGGCGTCGTCCAGGACCTCGCGCACCGCCGACTCGGCCTCCGCGCCGACCAGGGACAGCGCCTGCTGGCAGTGCAGGCGGCGCAGGGGCGCGCCCGGGTCCGTGCCGCGCGCGGCGGCCAGGAGTTCGTGTGCGGCGTCGGCAGGCGCGCGCCGGGTCAGCCACTGTTCGGTCTCCGCGCGCGCGGACAGCTCGGGGAAGTGCGCCACGCCGTCCAGCAGCGCGTGCGCGTCCTTGTCGGCGAGATCGCCCACCGCCGGCGCGTCGACCCCCGCCTCCAGCATCCGGGACCTGATCCCGTAGAGCCCGAGCGGCGTCAGCCGGACCATCCCGTACCGGGTGACGTCCTCCTCGTCGACCGGCAGCGACGCCTCCGGCGCGTCCCCCGCCTCCTCGACCATCAGCGCCTCGTCGACCGGTACGTACGAGACGAGCCCGATGGGCTCCAGCAGCCGGAACTGGTCGTCCAGCCGCATCATCGCCTCGGACACCTGCTCCAGGACGTCGTCGGTGGGCTCGCCCATGTCGTCGGGCACGATCATCGACGCGGCGAGGACGGGCAGGGGTACCGGCCCCTCGCCGCCCTCCGCGAGGGTGAGCAGATAGAGGTTGCCGAGGACGCCCTCCAGGAACTCCGCCTCCAGCTCCGGGTCCCAGTCCAGCGATTCGAGATCGATCTCTCCGTCGTCGCCGATGGCCGCGGCCAGATCGTCCAGAACGGGCGCGGTCGCGTCGGCGAAGACTACGTCCAGGGCGTCCAGCCAGAGGGACAGGATGTCCTGCGGGCTACCGGAGGTGACCACTCCGAGCTGCTCGCCGGTGGTGACGTGGCCCTCCTCGTCGGGGGCGGCGCCGTCCGGGTCGTCGACCTCCACGAGGCCCGTGTCGACCGCGACCCGCCATGCCTCGCCGGCGTACGCCTCGCCGTCGCCCTCGGAGAGCTCGTCACCGAGGTCGAGGAGTTCCGCCGCGGCGGGCAACTGCTCGTCGACCAGCTCGCCGCCGGGTCCCACCCGCGTCGCCGGCCCGGCCCAGCGTGCGAGGCGTACCGCGCGGGCGAGCAGTGGCGCGGTGAGGGCGTCCCGCGCCAGCTCCGCTTCCGAGGGCAGTCGCACCGGCGGCAGGGTGGGGCGGTCTCCGGGCATCTGGTGGTTCTCCTTGTGGCGTACGCGGTCGATGCGGCCTCCAGCGTAGACGTTTTTGGACCCATGCCACCCGGTTCATGTACTCGACAACCGACGGGCGTCCAGGGGCCCTTGACAACTGGCCTTCGCAGCCAAGAGATTGACGCGCGTAGAAGACCCCTCCCTCATCAGGGGAAGACCCCTCCCTCATCACCGGAGTGCCTTCATGCCGTCATCCGCGCCGAGAGCGGCCGCCGCCTTGGCCCTCGTCGCCCTCGCCATGGCCTCCGGGCCGCTCGCGGGCGCGGGTGCCCGCGCCTCCGCCGCCTCCGGGGTCCGGATCCACGGCATCTCGCGTTTCCGCCCCTGAGAAGCCGCGGTGGTCCGGCCCGACCCCACACGAGGCCGGGCCACCGCACTCGCCGCCTCGCTCACCCTCCGCTGAGGCTGATCGCGGGCGTGTACCGCGTCACCGAGCCGCCCTTCACTCCGGGGTAGGACCGCACCCGCTGCCACTGCTCGGTGGCCGAACCGACCCCGTTCCCTGGGGCGTCGAGGGCGGCGATATGCGCCTGCTCGCTCTCCCACTCCGCGTAGTTGAGTACGTGCGTGCCGTCGGTGCTGAGATGGAAGTGCGCGGAGATCCCACCGGGGGGCGTGCCGGGGTCGGTGCCGAGGGCGTCGAAGACGGCGTCGACCCAGCCCTTCTGGCGCTCGGTGTCGGGCCCCTCGAACTCCACCTCCACGAGCACGACACAGCCGGGCACCCGGGGTTCCGCCTCCGCCCGGGTCCCGCTGCGGTACAGCTCGTACGAGCGCAGCCCGAGGCGCTCGATCCCGGGCACGGCGGCGTCGATCTCGGCGTTGCGCTCGTCCCGGAAGGCGCGGGTGAACGCGTCGTACGCCTCGCGGTCGCGCCACTGCGAGTAGTGCCGCAGGGTGTCCCCGTCGTTTCCGGTGCAGACGCTGTACGAGAGCAGCCCGACGTCCGGCCATTCCCTGCTCCGCCAGGCCCGGGTGATGGCGTCGACCGTGGCCCGCTGCCGCTCGGGCGTGCCGACGCGCCAGGTGGAGACGAGGACGAGACCCACACCGGGGCGGGTGATGTCCGGAACAGTGCTGAGGTGCACAGACATGGTGGAACCTCCCTGTGGCGCACCCCCGCGGTGCGCCCGTGACCACCATGCTCGAATGTGAAGTGGGGTTGAGGTCAACGGGCCGGGAACCCCCGCGGGGCGCCGCCCCTTCGCCCCGTCAGCGCGTCAGACCACGACGTCGAACCACGGCCGGCGTGTGGTGGCCCAGTGCGCCACCCAGCCCGCGAAGCCCTCTTCGGCGGTGGTGTGCCCGAAGGCCGCCCCGAACGGCGCCGCGCCCACGTCGCTGATGTTCCAGATCCGCCCGCGGTGCGCACCACTGACGACCAGATGCCAGTACATGCCGCAGCCGTCCGTGCCCAGCACCACGCTCCCGTAGTTGTAGACCTCGTCGATGAGCGGCTCTATCTCCTCGTACGGACGGGGGTCGTCCTCCCACACCCAGGCCTCGGTGAGCGGGAACGGCTTCGCGAGATCCCGCTGCGTCTGGTCGCACCCCCAGTCGGCGGGCAGCGCCGCCAGGGGTATCAGCCCGTCGATATCGGCGGGCCCGTCGCTACAGCCGTCACAGATCTCCGCGACCAGCGTGCGGTACGGCTCGGGCAGGACGATTCCGTGCGCGCTCTCGAAGGCGCGTACCCCCTCCCACCCCAGCGGCGGCAGGCAGCGCTCCGACGGGAAGGCGGCGCGCAACGTGGTGAGTTCGCCCGCGTCGGCGTCGCCCTGGTCGGCGTTCTCGGTGTCCATGCTCTCCATGCCCTCCATGTCCTCCATTGCACCAGTACCCACTGACAGTCCGGCCTCTGCTACCCCGAAGTGCCCTATTGCGAACAGACCGTCGGTCACTCTTCGATGCCGATGTACGGGTGTACGGGCTGCCCGCCCGTCCGTTCACCACGGGTCCGCGGTCCGCCCGGGCGCCCACGCGGTGACCCGCAGTTCGGCGTCCGTACCGATGTCGACGAACAGCGGGAACGTGTCACGTTCCTCGCCCGGCGCCGCCGCGACGACCATATGGGCGCCGGTCGAGTGGGCCCCGGACTCGGTGATCCGGTTGTTCCACTGCACAACCGATCGCACGGACTCCCCCGGTTCCAGGGTCAGTTCCCGCGGGCCCGGGTCGTCGGCCGCGCCGGTGCTCTCGTTCCCCTGGATCACCTTCAGGTCGAGCGGCTCGCGGTCCTCGTCCAGGACGCCGATCTCCGGGTAGCCGCCCACGCGGTAGGGCTTGGTCCCGCAGTTCCGCAGCCCGATCGATACGGCCCGGATCCCCATGGCGGCGTTCACCTCGCCATGGCTGACGGCCACCCCCGAGGCGAGACAGCGGCCGGGAACGGCGGCGTCCACGGGCTCGGGTTCCCCGGGCCGGGCGGCGGGCGGCTCGGTCGGCGGCGCCGCCGAGGGCTCCGAAGCGGTCGCGGTCGGCGCCCCCGCCCCCGCGCCCCGCGCGGCGTCGCTCCCCGCGCCCTCGCCCCGCGCGGCGTCGATCTCGTTCTGGATGTCGGAGCAGCCGCTCGCCCCCGCCATCAGGACCAACGAGCCCGCCACCAAAGCCGCCGTTCGGCGTATCCGTGCCATGTGATTCCCTCCCCCGTCGGCCCCTACGGGGCACTCGCCGATCATGCCAGACGGCGCGAAATCACTGCCCTTTAGTGCTACTTCATCCTCACCGGGAGCAGATCTAAGCAGATCTTCACAGTCGCTCGGCGGGGACCGCCGGTATGAGCACGGCCGACGGGACCGGTGCGTGAACCACCGCGGCCCGCCGGCCGGGAGACGGCCGACGGGCTGCTGACGGCGTACGGAGCGCCGACCGGAGCCGCCGCCCGCGCCGCTGTGATCAGTTGTGGCTGTGGAGCACGTCGTTGAGACCGTCCCAGACCGCGTTGTTCGGGCGGGCCTCGACGGCGCCGGTGACCGAGTTGCGGCGGAAGAGGATATTGCTCGCACCTGACAGCTCACGGGCCTTGACGATCTGTCCGTCGGGCAGCGTGACGCGCGTACCGGCCGTGACATAGAGCCCCGCCTCGACGACGCACTCGTCGCCCAGCGCGATCCCGATGCCCGCCTCCGCACCGATCAGGCAGCGCTCGCCGATCACGATGCGCTCCTTGCCGCCGCCGGAGAGGGTGCCCATGGTGGAGGCGCCGCCGCCGATGTCCGAGCCGTCCCCGATGACGACGCCTGCCGAGATCCGGCCCTCGATCATGGAGGTGCCGAGGGTTCCCGCGTTGAAGTTGACGAAGCCCTCGTGCATCACGGTGGTGCCCTCGGCGAGATGCGCGCCGAGCCGTACGCGGTCCGCGTCGGCGATCCTGACCCCCTTGGGGGCGACGTAGTCGGTCATCCGCGGGAACTTGTCGACCGAGGTCACCTGAAGGTGCAGCCCCTCGGCGCGGGCGTTGAGCCGCACCGTCTCCAGTGTGTCGACGGCGACCGGGCCGAGCGAGGTCCAGGCCACGTTGGCGAGCAGACCGAAGATGCCGTCCAGGCTCTGGCCGTGCGGCTGGACCAGCCGGTGGCTGAGCAGATGCAGCCGCAGATACACGTCGTGCGTGTCCAGCGGCTTGTCGTCGAGCGAGGTGATGACCGTACGGACGGCGACGATCTCGACCCCGCGACGGGCGTCGGGGCCGATCGCCTTGGCCGCGCCTTCTCCGAGCAGTTCCACGGCCCGCTCGGCGGTCAGCCGTTCGGTGCCCGCCGGTCCGGGCTCGGCAAAGAGCGCGGGCGCGGGGAACCAGGTGTCGAGGACGGTGCCGTCCTCGGTGAGGGTGGCGAGGCCGGCGGCGACGGCGCCGGTGGTGCGAGGGGTGCTGGGGGAAGACGTGTCGGTCATGCTCCGAACTTAACGGTCCGGGCGGGGCGCGGGCGAACCGGTCCCGGGTGACGGGCGCGCGGAAGAAACACTCACGCGGTCGGCCCCGTCAGGATCGGACCCGCCGCCCGATCACGGGCGCCATCAGCCGCCGGATCGGACGCCGGATCCGACGCCGGATCGGACGCCGGATCAGACGCGGGGATCAGCCGCGAGAATCAGACGTCGGGATCAGACGTCGGGATCAGCCGCGTCAGCATCTCGCGGGTGTGCTCGACGTCGTACACCGCGTCCGTGAGCAGCACCTGAAGACAGATCCCGTCCAGCAGCGCGACCACCGCCCGCGCGGTGTCGGGATCGGTGCGCCTGGCCACCTCGTCCCCGAGCGCGCCACACCATTCCCCGGCGACCGGGCGCAGCGCGGGCCGCCGCAGCGCCGCGAGATACAGCTCGTACTCCAGCTCCACGCCGGTACGGTCCCCGGCCAGCCACTCCCCGGTGATCCGGGCCAGTTCACCGGCGATGTCGCACCCGGGATCCGCGAGAGCGCCGCTCTCCCGCACGGCCGCCGCGAAGCTCTCGTTGGTCTGCCGCAGCGCGGCGATCAGCAGTTCGTCGAGCGAGGCGAAGTGATAGGTGGTGGAACCGAGCGGCACATCGGCCTCGGCGGCGACGGTGCGGTGGCTCAGTCCTGCGATACCGCCGTGCCCGACCACCCGGATCGCGGCGTCGATGATCCGCTGGCGCCGTTCGGGGTCGTAACGACGGGTCATCAGTGGGCTCCTCCGAGGTTGAGCACGACGACGCCCGCGATCACGAGGGCGATGCCGAGCAGCTTCGTCGGCGTCATCGACTCGTTCATGAAGACCATGCCTATGGCGGCGATGGCCGCCGTGCCGACCCCGGCCCAGATCGCGTAGGCGGTGCCGATGGAGATGGTCTTGAGGGTCTGTGCGAGCAGCGCGAAGGCGATGACATAGCCCAGCGCGGTCGCCAGCGAGGGCCACAGCCGGGTGAAGCCCTCGCTGTACTTCATGGCCGACGTGGCGGCCACCTCCGCCGCGATCGCCGCGGCCAGCAGTCCGTATCCCATGCGTACAAGTGTACACATCGATGCGTACAGCCGTACACACCTCTTGGTCACCCCCACCGGTTACGGTGTGCCGTCCGGATCGGAGCGGCGGGGAGCGGGGGCAGAGCGGTGGCGCAGGGCACGACGGGGTGGGGCGGCGGCGGGTACGGGGGCGGTCCCGGCGGACCGTACGGAGGCGGGCCCTACGGCTGGGGCGGCTGGACGCCTCCCCCGCCACCCCCCAAGCCCGGGGTGATACCCCTCGGCCCGCTCGGCCTCGGCGAGATACTCAACGGCACGTTCGCCACGATGGGCCGCTACTGGAAGCAGTTGTTCGGGGTGGCCGCGGCGGTGTACGGCGCCGCGACGACGGCCGTCGCGATCGCGCTGGCCGTCGCCTACGCCGCCGTCGGCGACCGGCTGCGCGAGGTCATCGACACTCCGCCCGGCGTGGATCCGTCCTGGACCGATGTCCGGCCGCTGCTGATCGCGTTCGGCTGTGTCTGGCTCTTCGGCATGGTGATGCTGGTGGCGTCCAACGCGTTCGTCCAGGCCACCTGCCCCTCGGTCGTGCGGAGCGCCGTCCTGGGCCACCCGACCACCTTCGGCGCGGTCTGGCGCCGGGCCCTCGCCCGGTTCCCCGCGGTCCTCGGCGCCGCCCTTCTCAGCGGGCTGATCGCCGTTCTGCCGGCAGCGCTGCTCCTCCTGGGCTTCGTCATCACGCTGATCACCTCCATCGCCATGGACGGCTCCCCCGCCCATCTGTTCTGGCTGATCCCGCTCGGCTTCCTCGGCGCCCTGGCACTCACCCCGCCGGCGATCTGGCTCTGGGTGCGTTTCAGCCTGGCCCCGGCGGTCGCCGTCATCGAGTCCCGCGGCCCGCTCGCCGCCCTGCGCAGGTCCGCCGACCTGGTACGGGGCGACTGGTGGCGGATCTGCGGCATCTCGCTGCTGGCCTTCGCCATGGCGTCCTTCGCCGGTCTCGTCCTCCAGCAGCTGGTCAACGCGCTGACGGCCGTCGGCGGTCTGCTGACCCCGTCCACTCTCGGCGACGACCCGACCGCCGGACAGATCCTCGTGGCCGTGAGCGGCTATCTGGTGCTGTTCATGGTCGCCCAGCTGATCACGCAGCTCATCACGACGACCTTCCCCCAGCTGGTGCTGAACCTGCTCTACGTCGACCGGCGCATGCGCACCGAGAACCTGGCCCCGACCCTCGCCGAGGCCGCCACGACACCGCCCCAGGGCTGAGTGCTCCCCGTGGAAACGCGAGAGGGCCCCATGATCCGGCCGGGATCATGGGGCCCTCTCGCGCGGTCCGACGCTCAGACGTTGAAGCCCAGCGCGCGCAGCTGCTCGCGGCCGTCGTCGGTGATCTTGTCCGGACCCCACGGCGGCATCCAGACCCAGTTGATCTTGAGCTCGTTGACGATGCCGTCCGTCGCCGCCTTCGCCTGGTCCTCGATCACATCGGTCAGCGGACACGCCGCCGACGTCAGGGTCATGTCCAAGGTGGCGATATTGGAATCGTCGATATGGATGCCGTAGATCAGACCGAGGTTGACGACATCGATGCCCAGCTCGGGGTCGACCACGTCATACAGCGCCTCGCGGACTTCGTCCTCCGAGGCCGGCTTGATCGTCAGGGTCTCGTTCTCGCTCATGCCGTCTCCTTCGTCGCGCTGTCGCCCAGGGCCTGGGCCGTCGCGTCCTTCCACGCCATCCAGCTCAGCAGCGCGCACTTCACACGGGCGGGGTACTTCGAGACGCCGGCGAACGCGACCGCGTCCTCCAGCACCTCTTCCATCGCGTCGTCGGGTTCGAGCTGTCCCTTCGACTGCATCAGCTCCAGGAAAGTGCCCTGGATCTTCTGCGCCTCGGCCAGCTCCTTGCCGACCAGGAGGTCGTTCAGCACGGACGCGCTGGCCTGGCTGATCGAGCAGCCCTGGCCCTCGTACGACACATCCGCGATCCGCGAACCCTCGTACCGCACACGCAGCGTGATCTCGTCACCACACGTCGGATTGACGTGGTGCACCTCCGCGTCGCCGTCCCGGAGACCGCGCCCGTGCGGGTGCTTGTAGTGGTCCAGGATGACGTCCTGGTACATCGAATCCAGCTTCACGAACTGCCCTGCCCCTCAGGTCCTCATCCGAAGAAGTTACGGACGTGCTCAAGCCCTTCGGCCAGAGCGTCGACCTCGGCCGGAGTGGAGTACAGATAGAAAGACGCTCGCGTGGTCGCGGGAATTCCGTACCGCAGGCAGACCGGGCGCGCGCAGTGGTGGCCGACCCGGACCGCGATGCCCTGTTCGTCGAGGACCTGGCCCACATCGTGGGGGTGGATGTCGCCGAGCGTGAAGGAGATCGTGGCGCCGCGGTCCTCGGCCGTCTCCGGGCCGATGATCCGCAGGTCGGGGACCTCCAGCAGCCGCTTCACCGCGTACTCGGTGATGGCGTGCTCATGCGCGGCGATCCTGTCCATGCCGATCGCGGTGAGATAGTCCACGGCCGCGCCGAGGCCGACGGCCTGGGCGATCGGGGGCGTACCCGCCTCGAACTTGTGCGGCGCCGGTGCGTAGGTCGACGAGTGCATCGAGACGGTCTCGATCATCTCGCCGCCGCCCAGGAACGGCGGCAGGTCCTCCAGCAGCTCCTGGCGGCCCCAGAGAACGCCGATCCCGGTCGGGCCGACCATCTTGTGGCCGGTGAAGGCGACGAAGTCGGCCTGGAGCGCCTGTACGTCGAGCACCTGGTGCGGAGCCGCCTGCGAGGCGTCGACGCAGACCAGCGCGCCGACCTCCTGCGCGCGCCGGATGATCTTCTCGACCGGGTTCTGGGTGCCCAGGATGTTGGAGACCAGCACGAAGGAGACGATCTTCGTCTTCTCCGTGATGATCTCGTCGATGTTGGACAGATCGAGCCGGCCCTCGTCGGTGATGCCGAACCACTTCAGCTTCGCGCCCGTGCGCTGCGAGAGCAGCTGCCACGGCACGATGTTGGAGTGGTGCTCCATCTCCGTGATGACGATCTCGGTCTCGTGGTCCACCCGGTAGGGCTCGTCCGCCCAGCCGAGCATGTTCGCCACGAGGTTGAGCGACTCGGAGGCGTTCTTGGTGAAGATCACCTCGTCGCGGCTCGGCGCGTTGATGAACGCGGCGACCTTGTCACGGGCGCCCTCGTACAGCGCCGTGGCCTCCTCGGCGATGGTGTACACGCCGCGGTGGACATTCGCGTTGTGCCGCTCGTAGTACGCGTTGAGCGCGTCGAGCACCTGGCGCGGCTTCTGCGAGGTCGCCGCGGAGTCCAGGTACACAAGCTTCTTGCCGTCGTGGATCACCCGGTCGAGGATCGGGAAATCCTTCCGGATCGCCTCGTCGAGCAGCCGATCCGATGCTGTGAGAAGGCCCGGCAGCTGTGTCACGCGACTTCCTCCTCCGAGTTCACTCCGCCCGAGGCGCCGCCCTTCACGTAGGCCTCGTAGCCCTCGTTCTCCAGCTTGTCGGCCAGCTCCGCACCGCCGGACTCGGCGATCCGGCCCTGTGCGAAGACATGCACGAAGTCGGGCTTGATGTAGCGGAGAATCCGCGTGTAGTGCGTGATCAGCAGGGTGCCGACCTCGCCGCTCTCACGGACGCGGTTGACGCCTTCCGAGACCACGCGCAGCGCGTCGACGTCGAGACCCGAGTCGGTCTCGTCGAGGATCGCGATCTTGGGCTTGAGCAGTTCGAGCTGAAGGATCTCGTGCCGCTTCTTCTCACCGCCGGAGAAGCCCTCGTTCAGATTGCGCTCCGCGAAGGAGGGGTCCATCTGAAGACGCTCCATGGTCTCCCGGACCTCCTTCACCCACGTGCGCAGCTTGGGGGCCTCGCCGCGCACGGCGGTGGCGGAGGTGCGCAGGAAGTTGGAGACCGAGACACCGGGGACCTCGACGGGGTACTGCATGGCGAGGAAGAGCCCGGCGCGGGCGCGCTCGTCGACGGTCATCTCCAGGACGTCCTCGCCGTCCAGGGTCACGGCGCCACCGGTGATCGTGTACTTGGGGTGGCCCGCGAGGGAGTAGGCGAGGGTCGACTTGCCGGAGCCGTTGGGGCCCATGATGGCGTGCGTCTCGCCCTGCTTGACGGTCAGGTCGACGCCCTTGAGGATCTCGCGGGGGCCGTTCTCCGCCTCGACGGAAACGTGCAGGTCGTGGATTTCAAGCGTTGCCATGGGTGACTCAGGACTCCTGGGTGACGGAGACGAGCACATCGTCCCCTTCGATCTTTACGGGGTATACGGGGACGGGGCGCGTCGCGGGCAGGCCGGACGGCTTTCCGGTACGGAGGTCGAAGCTGGAGCCGTGCAGCCAGCATTCGATCATGCAGTCCTCGACCTCGCCCTCCGAGAGCGACACGTTCGCGTGCGAGCAGATGTCATTGATCGCGAACACCTCGCCCCCGGTACGGACGAGGGAGACGGGCGTGCCGTCGAGTTCCACCCTCTTCGGGGTGTCCTCCTCCAGCTCACCCAGCGCACAGACGCGGACGAAGGACGTCGGCCCGCTCATGACACGGTCTCCAGCTCCGCCTCGATCGAGGCCATCAGACGTTCCTCGACATCCGGCAGGCCGATCTTCTGGACCAGCTCGGCGAAGAAGCCGCGGACCACCAGTCGGCGGGCCTCGTTCTCCGGGATACCGCGGGCCATCAGGTAGAAGAGCTGCTCGTCGTCGAACCGGCCGGTGGCGGAGGCGTGCCCGGCGCCGGCGATCTCGCCGGTCTCGATCTCCAGGTTCGGCACCGAGTCGACCCGGGCGCCGTCCGTGAGGACCAGGTTCCGGTTCATCTCATAGGTGTCGGTGCCCTCGGCCGCGGCGCGGATGAGCACGTCACCGATCCATACGGCGTGCGCGTCCGTGCCCTGGAGCGCGCCCTTGTAGGCCGCGTTGGACTTGCAGTGCGGGACGTTGTGGTCGACGAAGAGCCGGTGCTCCTGGTGCTGGCCGCGGTCGGTGAAGTAGAGGCCGAACAGCTCGGCCTCGCCGCCGGTGCCCGCGTACCTCACATGCGGCTGGAGCCGTACGAGATCGCCGCCGAAGGTGACCACGACCGACTTGAACGAGGCGTCGCGGCCGACCAGCGCGTTGTGCTGGGCGACATGGACGGACTTGTCGTCCCAGTCCTGTACGGAGACGACGGTCAGCTTGGCGCCGTCGCCGATGAGGAAGTCGACATTGGCGGCGAGCACTCCGTCACCGGTGTGGTCGATGACCACGACAGCCTCGGCGAAGGCTCCCAGCTCGATGATCTGCTGGCCGTACGAGACCCCGCCCTCGCCGTGGACGGCGATCCGGATCGGCTCGCTCACCACGGTCTCCTTGGGCACCGAGACGACCGAGGCCTTCTCGAACGAGGAGTACGCCTGGGCGGCGACCCGGTCCACCGGGATCCCGGCCTTGCCGATCCGCGCGTCGTCACGGCCGACGGTCTCGACGATGACGCCCTCGGGGGCGGTCACCTCGACCGTGACGCCGCCGTCCTGCGCGACGGCGGTGCCGTCGTGCAGACCGCGCAGCCGTTCCAGCGGCGTGAACCGCCACTCCTCCTCGCGGCCGTGCGGGACGGGGAAGTCCGCCACGTCGTAGGAGGGGGGCGCGCTCATGCGCGTGGCGACGGTCGACTCGGCGGCCACCGCGATCGAACCGGCGGTCGTGGAACCCGCCGGAATGTTCTGAGCCTCAGCCATGGCTGTCGTCGTGCTCTCTCTCTGCCTCTGCGTAAGGGATTACGGGCGCTGCTGGTCGGGCGAGGGCCTGGCGGCGGTCAGCCGACGGCCCCCTCCATCTGCAGCTCGATCAGCCGGTTGAGCTCCAGCGCGTACTCCATGGGCAGCTCCTTGGCGATCGGCTCCACGAAGCCGCGGACGATCATGGCCATGGCCTCGAACTCGGAGAGACCGCGGCTCATCAGATAGAAGAGCTGGTCCTCGGAGACCTTGGAAACGGTCGCCTCGTGGCCCATGGACACGTCGTCCTCGCGGACGTCCACGTACGGGTAGGTGTCGGAGCGCGAGATGGTGTCCACCAGCAGCGCGTCACAGAGCACATTGGACTTGGAGCCCTCGGCGCCCTCGCCGATCTCGATCAGACCGCGGTACGAGGTACGGCCGCCACCGCGCGCCACCGACTTGGAGACGATGTTCGACGAGGTGTGCGGGGCCATGTGGACCATCTTGGCGCCGGCGTCCTGGTGCTGTCCCTCGCCCGCGAAGGCGATGGACAGGGTCTCGCCCTTGGCGTGCTCGCCCATCAGGTAGACGGCCGGGTACTTCATGGTGACCTTGGAGCCGATGTTGCCGTCGACCCACTCCATGGTCGCGCCCTCGTAGGCCACGGCGCGCTTGGTGACCAGGTTGTAGACGTTGTTCGACCAGTTCTGGATCGTCGTGTAGCGGCAGCGGCCGCCCTTCTTGACGATGATCTCGACCACGGCGCTGTGCAGCGAGTCCGAGGAGTAGATCGGGGCGGTGCAGCCCTCGACGTAGTGGACGTAGGCGTCCTCGTCGACGATGATCAGCGTCCGCTCGAACTGGCCCATGTTCTCCGTGTTGATACGGAAGTAGGCCTGGAGCGGGATGTCGACGTGCACACCCTTCGGCACGTAGATGAACGATCCGCCGGACCACACGGCCGAGTTCAGCGAGGCGAACTTGTTGTCGCCGACCGGGATGACCGTGCCGAAGTACTCCTGGAAGAGCTCCGGGTGCTCCTTGAGCGCGGTGTCCGTGTCCAGGAAGATGACGCCCTGCTCCTCCAGGTCCTCACGGATCTGGTGGTAGACGACCTCGGACTCGTACTGGGCCGCGACACCGGCGACGAGGCGCTGCTTCTCCGCCTCCGGGATGCCGAGCTTGTCGTACGTGTTCTTGATGTCCTCCGGCAGCTCTTCCCAGGAAGCCGCCTGCTTCTCGGTGGAGCGCACGAAGTACTTGATGTTGTCGAAGTCGATGCCCGACAGATCCGAGCCCCAGTTGGGCATGGGCTTCTTGTCGAACAGGCGAAGACCCTTGAGCCGCAGCTTCAGCATCCACTCCGGCTCGTTCTTCTTCTCCGAGATGTCGCGGACGACGGCCTCGGACAGCCCGCGCTTGGCGGCGGCGCCTGCGGCGTCGGAGTCGGCCCAGCCGAATTCGTACGTGCCCAGGCCCTCAAGCTCAGGGTGGGCAGTCTCCGTGGGGAGCGTCATGCGGGGTTCCTCCCGGCTGTGCTTTCAGAAGCGTGATGAGTGGTCTGTGGGGGTTGCTGTGGGTGCTGTGGGTGTTGGCTGGCGCGGGGGATGAAGGTCGTGCAGACCCCGTCGCCATGGGCGATGGTGGCCAGCCGCTGCACATGGGTCCCGAGCAGCTGGGAGAAGAATTCCGTCTCCGCCTCGCACAGCTGGGGGAACTGCTCGGCGACGTGCGCGACCGGGCAGTGGTGCTGGCAGAGCTGCTCGCCCTGTCGGTTCGGCGCGCTACGCGCCGTAGCAGCGTACCCGTCGGTGCTCAGCGCCTCGGCGAGTGCCTCCGTACGCTTCTCCGGCTCGGCGGCCTCGACCGCCTGCCGGTAGCTCTCGGACTGGCCGGCGATACGGGCGCGGGCGAAGGCGGCGACGGCCGCTTCGCCCCGCTCACCACCACCGGCGGCGGCCGCGATCCAGCGCAGGGCGTCGGCGGCGAGCTGGTCGTAGGACTGGTCGAAGGCGTCCCGGCCGCAGTCCGTCAGGGCGAACACCTTGGCCGGCCTGCCGCGCCCGCGTGAGCCGTAGACCCGCTGGTCACGTGGCTCCACCACGGAGTCGGCCGCCAGTGCGTCAAGATGGCGGCGGACGGCCGCCTGGGTGAGCCCGAGGCGTCCCGCCAGCTCGGAAACGGTGGACGGGCCATGGTCCAGGATGGAGCGCGCGACGCGGTTGCGAGTGGGGTGCTCACCGGTCGCGAGTTCCTCCTGGGGAGCCTCGCCGACGTATTTCACAACGCCATTGTTGCGTAATTCATCCGGCCCTGACAACCAGGGTGGAAATCGGCTTCCGGTGCCCTTCATCACTAAGGGTTACCTTATCTTCAGGGCTCGGTTCACCTCCCGGCGCCTTACGCCGGCTCACTCGCCACCTGAGGCGGTGCCCGGTGGCCGGGGCCTTCCGATGGCGTGGAACCGCCGTTTCGCCCCCGCGGGATTGAGGCCCCTCCCGGCTGCCTAGACTTCCCGGCATGTACAGCGACTTCCCGGGTGACCGGCTGCCCGAAAGCGGCTCCGCCGCGGGCCGGACCTCCGGAGAGCCGGTCGTCGAGGTACGGGGCCTGGTCAAGCGGTACGGGGCCAAGACCGCGGTGGACGGCCTGGATCTCGCGGTCGGCGCCGGTACGGTCACCGCCGTCCTCGGCCCCAACGGAGCCGGCAAGACCACCACGGTCGAGATCTGCGAGGGGTACCACGCGCCGGACGCCGGGACCGTACGCGTTCTGGGCCTGGACCCCGTCGCGGACGCCGCGCGGCTGCGCCCACGCATCGGCGTGATGCTCCAGTCCGGTGGCGTGTACTCCGGTGCGCGTGCCGACGAGATGCTCCGCCACATGGCCCGGCTGCACGCCCGCCCGCTCGATGTGGACGCGCTGATCGAACGGCTCGGCCTCGGCGGCTGCGGCCGTACCACCTACCGGCGGCTCTCCGGCGGCCAGCAGCGGCGGCTCGCGCTGGCCCTGGCCGTCGTCGGCCGCCCCGAGCTGGTCTTCCTCGACGAGCCGACCGCCGGTCTCGACCCGCAGGCCCGCCGCGCCACCTGGGATCTCGTACGCGAGCTGCGCTCCGACGGGGTGGGAGTGGTGCTGACCACGCACTTCATGGACGAGGCCGAGGAACTGGCCGACGATGTGGTGATCATCGACGCGGGCCGGGTCATCGCCCAGGGCAGCCCCGAGCAGCTGTGCCGCGGCGGCGCGGAGAACACCCTGCGTTTCACCGGGCGCCCCGGGCTCGACCTCGGATCCCTGCTGAAGGCCCTGCCGGACGGCACCACCGCCGACGAACTGTCCTCGGGGGTGTACCGGATCAGCGGCGGAGTCGATCCGCAGCTGCTCGCGACGGTGGCCTCCTGGTGCGCGCAGCACGGCGTGATGGCGGACGGCATCTCCGTGGAGCGGCACACGCTGGAGGACGTCTTCCTCGAACTGACCGGCAAGGAGCTGCGTTCATGAGCACCAGCACGAGCGGTACGAGTGCGCGCGGCGCCGGCACGTACGCCCCCGCGCCCGGCGCGGCCCCGCCGGCACGCATGATCGCGGCACAGACGGCGTTCGAGACGAAGCTGCTGTTGCGCAACGGCGAGCAGCTGCTGCTGACCGTGATCATCCCGTCGCTGCTGCTGGTGCTCTTCTCGACGGTGGACATCATCGACACCGGCGCGGACAAGGCGGTGGACTTCCTGGCCCCGGGCGTGCTCGCGCTGGCCGTGATGTCCACGGCGTTCACCGGCCAGGCCATCGCCACCGGTTTCGAGCGGCGGTACGGGGTGCTCAAGCGGCTCGCGGTGTCCCCGCTGCCGCGCTGGGCCCTGATGACCGCCAAGACGCTCTCCGTGCTGGTCACCGAAGTGCTCCAGATCGTGCTGCTGACGGTGATCGCGTTCGCGCTCGGCTGGTCTCCGGAGGGCAGCCCGTTCGCCGTTCTGCCGCTGCTCGTGCTGGGCACGGCCGCGTTCTCCGGGCTCGGGCTGCTGATGGCCGGCACGCTCAGGGCCGAGGCGACGCTGGCCGCCGCGAACCTGGTCTTTCTGCTGCTCCTGGTGGGCGGCGGGGTGATCGTGCCGCTGGACGAGTTCCCGGAAGCGGCGCGCTCGGTGCTCGGGCTGCTGCCGATATCGGCACTCTCCGACGGACTGCGCGAGGTGCTCCAGCACGGCGCCGCGCTGCCGTGGGGCGACCTCGGGACACTCGCCGTCTGGGCCGCGCTCGGCCTCGGCGCGGCGGGCACGTTCTTCCGCTGGGAGTAGGGCGGAGCGGATGACCGGGACCGCCGGGAAGCGGCATACGCACCCCTCGTGAAAAGCTGCACAAGCTCCGTCCTACGATGGTGGCCGTGTTGACCCCCCTCGCGTATATCGCCCAGCGCTGGACGCCCTCACCCCGTACGCTCCAGCGCGCCGCGCTCACCGCCGTCGTGATGAGCGTCGTCATCGTCGTCACCGGCGGCGCTGTCCGGCTGACCGGTTCTGGCCTCGGCTGCGACACCTGGCCGAAGTGCACGGACGACAGTCTCTTCGCCACACCCGAGCAAGGGCTGCACGGCGCGATCGAGTTCGGCAACCGCATGCTGACCTATGTGCTGTGCGCGGCGGTCGGCTGGGCGATCATCGCGGCGCGCTCCGCCAAGCCGCGCAGGCACGGGCTGACCCGGCTCGCCTGGTCGCAGTTCTGGATCGTGATGGGCAACGCCGTGATCGGCGGGATCACGGTGTGGATGGACCTCAACCCGTGGACCGTCGCCGGGCATTTCTTCCTCGCCAACATCCTGCTCACCGTCACCACCCTGACCTGGCTGCGTACCCGCGAGGGCGACGGCACCCCCCGGCCGCGCGTCCCGCGCCCGGTGCGCAAGCTGTCCTGGGCGCTGGTGGGCGCCGCCGCGGTACTGATCGCCGCGGGTACGGCGGTGACGGGCTCGGGTCCGCACGCCGGCGACAGCAGCGATGTGCCCAGGATGCCGTTCGACTGGGCCACCGCCGCCCATGTGCACGCGGTGTTCGCCTGGATCGTCTGCGCGCTGGCGGTGGCGATGTGGCTGGTGCTGCGGGTGGTGGACGCCCCGGCCGACACCCGGGCGCGCGCCCGTGACCTGCTGCTCGTGCTCCTCGCGCAAGGCGGCATCGGCTACGTGCAGTTCTTCACCGACCTCCCCGAAGTCCTGGTCGGCGCCCATATGCTGGGCTCCTGCCTGGTGTTGATCGCCGTACTGCGGCTGGCGATGAGCCTGCGTGAGCGGCCGCGGACGGCGACGGAGATCCCCGCGCAGTCGGACCCCGCGCTGTCGACGGTCTGAACGGCGTCGACGGTCTGAGCGGCGTCGGCGACCTAAGCGGAGTCTTCCAGCCCGTAGAGCCGGTGGGCGTTGCCGGCCGCGATCATCCGAGCGACGCGCTGGGCGTCCCGTAACGCCCACGCGCCGTCCCCGACCCAGCCGCCGAGAACCCGCCCCAACGCCTCCCGGAACACCTGGGCGCCCACCACATGCAGTTCGGGCAGCCCGCGCGCGCCACTGGAGAAAAGCAGCTTCCCGAACGGCGCGAGCTCCAGGATCTCCGCGAGTACGGACGCGGCCGAGGCCCCGGTCCGTGCGAGTACGGGCCCCAGGTCCGCGTACACATGCGGGAAAACGCTCGTCAGATGGGCCGCGTGCCGGTGGTACGGATAGCCGTTCAGCAGGACGAGATCGGTGCCGAGCCCGGCCGTGGCCGCCGCGAAGTCGGTGAGCGCACCGGGGTCGGCAGGGCTTTCCGACGGATATGTGTCGGTGGCGCCGCAGGTGTGCAGTTGCAGCGGCAGCCCCGAGCCGACCGCCGTCCAGAGCAGATGGCGCAGCAGTACGGGATCGGTGAGCGGGCCGCCGGCCCGGCGCCCGGCCAGCCAGCGCCCCGCGGCGCCCCGTACCTCCCCCGGTCCCGGTGGCTCGGGGGACGCGGCGAGGCCGGTCCTGGCCCCGGCGACGGAGCTGAAGGCGACGGCCGAGTCCGCGGCGGCGTGCACGGATTCGGCGAGACCGGCCAGGAAGGTGCCGGCTCCCCCCGAGACATCCGCGACCCGTTCGGCCAGCGGTTCCAGCCGGACGATCTCCCGCGCCTCGGCCGCGCCCGTCGCGGCGATCTCGGCGGGCCCGGTCAGCTCGCCTGGGGGTCCGGTGTCCACCAGATAGGTGGAGATCCCGGTGGAGCGCAGCAGCCGTCGTCCGGTTTCGAGTACGCCCAGCTCCCGGCGGCGGGCCAGATAGCGGGCCGGTGGGCAGTGCGGTTCCAGATCCAGCAGCGGCGGGCACCAGCGCCGGACGGCGAACCCGGTCTGGGTGTCGAAGAACGTGGTGCCCGGCGCGGGCGCGCGCGCCGTCCCGCCGAGCTGGGCCTCGAAGGTGGCGAGGCCCAGCTCCGTACGGAACACGCCGTGGCAGTACTGGTCCACCAGGGACGCTGTTTCGATCATCGGGTTTCCCGTCGTGGACCGTACTCCTACTGTCCTAACGGGTAACTCGCGCCCGGGTGGCGCCTGCCGGGAGGCGCACTGGAGGAGTGGGCCGGTCCGGGCTCTCAGATCTCGCGGCCGCCGAGCTGGAGTCCGGCCATTCGCTTCCATTCGTACGGTCCCGTGCGCACCCTGGCGGCGAACTCGCCGTCGAAGGACTCGTGCAGCGTCAGCCCCGCCTTCTCGGCGGCGCTGCTCGCGATGGCGTGCGAGGGAGCGACGAGATCGCCCCAGCCGCCGTCCGCGCCGACCAGCACGATGCGCGTACCGGCCCGTCCGAGATAGGCGAGCTGCCCCTCGGCGCCGCCGTGCCGTCCGGCGAAGGCGCCGATCCGCTTCGCCAGCCGGGCGGCCCGGCGCTCGTCGCGCGCCGCCCGCCGGGCCAGGGCCCTGACCTCGTCGGCGTCGTCGCTCTGCTCTGTCTGCTGGGTCTCTGCCATGAACGGGATGCTACCCACGGGTAGCTCAACCGACGACGGGTGGGGCGCGTGGCCTTGACCACGCGCCCCACCCGTCGGTGGAGCGAAAACCCTCGGTGGAGCGAAAACCCCTCAGCGGGGCCGAGGAAGCGCCTCAGCGCAGGAAGGGGTCCACGGCCACGGCCACGAAGAGCAGCGACACATAGGTGATGGACCAGTGGAACAGCCGCATCTCCTTGAGCTTGGCGCCCGTCTCGCCGGCCTTGGCGCGCGACTGGAGTCCATGCGCCTCCCAGAGCCAGTAGCCGCCGGACACCAGCGCGACCGTCGTATAGAACCAGCCGGTGTATCCCAGAGGGGTCAGCAGCAGCGAGACCGCGACCATCACCCAGCTGTAGAGGACGATCTGACGGGCCACGACCTGGTTGCTCGCGACGACCGGGAGCATCGGGACGCCCACGCGCGCGTAGTCGTCCTTCACCTTCATGGAGAGCGGCCAGTAGTGCGGCGGCGTCCAGAAGAAGATGACGAGGAAGAGGATGACGGCGGCCCAGGACACCGAATTGGTGACCGCCGACCAGCCGATCAGCACCGGCATACAGCCCGCGATACCGCCCCAGACGATGTTCTGCGAGGTGCGGCGCTTGAGGATCATCGTGTAGACGATGACGTAGAAGAGCAGCGCGCCCAGGGCGAGGCCCGCGGACAGCCAGTTGACGAGAAGTCCGAACCAGAGGGTCGAGACCACGGTCAGCGTCAGGCCGAACACCAGCCCCTCGCGCGGCGAGACCATGCCGGTGACCAGGGGACGCTGCGACGTACGGTCCATCAGGGCGTCGATGTCGCGGTCGATGTACATGTTCAGCGCGTTGGCGCCACCGGCGGAGAGATAGCCGCCGACACAGGTGGCGACCACCAGCCACAGATCCGGCACGCCTCGCGCGGCCAGGAACATCACCGGAATGGTGGTGATGAGCAGCAGTTCGATGATCCGCGGCTTGGTCAGCACCACGAATGCCTTGACGCGGGCGCCGAACGGCCGATGGCCGCCCGAGCTCGGAGTCAAGGCGACCCCTGCGGGTCGGGACTCGACGGCCGTCACGCACACCCCTGACAGAGAAATCCCAGCAAGCTCCGGGCGTGAAAGCCCGGTAAAGACTTGCGCGTACCACGCCACTCTAGACGTTGCCCATACGCCGATCTTCGCGGGGGTCCGTCGCGCGAAACCGGGCGGAAACGCCCTCCCTGAACGGCCCCCGCGACCGGCCGGAAGGTGAACTCGCGAGCGCCGGGAGGCGAACTCTCCGGGCGCACCGCACCCTGGAAACACGCTCGGAAAGTTGGCTGTCGCTGCGGGTAGGCTCGACAGCGAGCCGGTGCGCCCTCAGACACCGGAATTCGATCATGTGGAGAGGAGCCCTGACTCAGGGTGAGCACCAAGCCGACCACCACAGACCTCGTCGAGTGGACCGAATCGGACCGCCGGGCAGTCGACACCGCCCGCGTCCTGGCCATGGATTCCGTACAGAAGGTCGGCAACGGCCATCCGGGTACGGCCATGAGCCTGGCCCCCGCCGCGTATGTGCTCTTCCAGAAGCTCATGCGGCACGATCCCGCCGACGCGCAGTGGACCGGCCGAGACAGGTTCATCCTCTCGGCGGGCCACTCCTCCCTGACCCTGTACATCCAGCTGTACCTGGCCGGTTACGGAGTGGAACTCGAAGACCTGAAGTCCTTCCGTACCTGGGGTTCGAAGACCCCGGGCCACCCGGAGTACGGGCACACCGTCGGTGTGGAGACCACCACCGGTCCGCTCGGACAGGGTGTCGCGAACGCGGTGGGCATGGCGATGGCCGCCCGGTACGAGCGCGGTCTGTACGACCCGGAGGCCGCGCCCGGCACCTCCCCGTTCGACCACACCATCTGGGCGATCGCCGGTGACGGCTGCCTCCAGGAAGGCATCTCGGCCGAGGCGTCCTCGCTGGCCGGCCACCAGAAGCTGGGCAATCTGGTCCTGCTCTGGGACGACAACCACATCTCCATCGAGGGTGACACCGAGACCGCGGTCTCCGAGGACACTCTCAAGCGGTACGAGGCGTACGGCTGGCATGTGCAGCGCGTCGCGCAACTGCCCAACGGCGACCTCGACCCGCAGGGTCTGTACGAGGCTCTGCGGGCGGCGCGGGCGGAGACCGATCGTCCCTCGTTCATCGCGGCCCGCTCGATCATCGCGTGGCCCGCCCCGCACGCGCAGAACACCGAGGCGGCGCACGGCTCCGCGCTCGGCGACGAAGAGGTCGCCGCCACCAAGAAGGTGCTCGGTTTCGACCCGGAGAAGTCCTTCGACGTCTCCGCGGACGTGCTCGCGCACACCCGCGAGGCACTCGACCGCGGCCGTGAGGCGCGTACCGAGTGGGAGAAGACCTTCGCCGCCTGGCGTACCGCCAACCCGGAGCGCGCGGCGACGTTCGACCGGGTCAGGGCCGGTGAACTGCCCACGGGCTGGGAGGAGAAGCTTCCCGCCTTCGAGGCCGGCAAGTCCGTCGCGACGCGCGCCGCGTCCGGCAAGGTGCTCCAGGCGCTCGGTGAGGTCATCCCCGAACTGTGGGGCGGCTCCGCCGACCTCGCGGGTTCGAACAACACCACCATCGACAAGACGTCGTCGTTCCTCCCGGTGGGCAACCCCCTGCCGGAGGCCGACCCGTACGGCCGCACGGTGCACTACGGCATCCGCGAGCACGCCATGGGTTCGACCATGAACGGCATCGCGCTGCACGGCAACACCCGTATCTACGGCGGCACTTTCCTGGTGTTCTCCGACTACATGCGCCCGGCGGTGCGGCTCGCCGCGCTGATGCGGGTGCCGGTCACCTATGTCTGGACGCATGACTCGATCGGTCTCGGCGAGGACGGTCCGACCCATCAGCCGGTCGAGCACCTCTCCGCGCTGCGGGCCATCCCGGGTCTGAACATCGTCCGCCCCGCCGACGCCAATGAGACGGCGATCGCCTGGCGCGAGATCCTCAGGCGACACGACAAGGGCGCTCCGCACGGTCTGGCGCTGACCCGCCAGGGTGTGCCGACGTACGACGCCAACGACGAGGCGGCCAAGGGCGGTTACGTCCTGTTCGAGGCCGAGGGCGGCGCTCCTCAGGTCGTGCTGATCGGCACCGGCTCCGAGGTGCAGCTGGCCGTCGAGGCGCGTGAGCTGCTCCAGTCCGCCGGTATCCCGACCCGGGTGGTCTCGATGCCGTCGGTCGAGTGGTTCGACGAGCAGGACCAGGAGTACAAGGACAGCGTTCTGCCGCCCGCCGTCAAGGCGCGGGTGGCGGTCGAGGCCGGTATCGGGCTCACATGGCACCGCTTCGTGGGCGAGGCCGGACGCATCGTCTCGCTGGAGCACTTCGGCGCTTCGGCCGACGGCAAGGTCCTCTTCCGCGAGTTCGGCTTCACCGCGGACGCGGTGGCCGCGGCAGCACGGGAATCTCTGGCGGCTTCGGCGCGCTGACGCCTTCATACGAACAGTAGGAGATGCAACTCTCATGACAGACGCACTCAAGCGCCTCTCCGACGAAGGCGTCGCGATCTGGCTCGACGACCTCTCGCGCAAGCGGATCACGTCCGGCAACCTCGCCGAACTGCTCGATCAGCAGCACGTGGTGGGCGTCACCACCAACCCGTCGATCTTCCAGAAGGCGATCTCGGGCGGCGACGGATACGAGAGCCAGCTGACCGACCTCGCCGCCCGCAAGGTCACCGTCGAAGAGGCCATCCGCATGATCACCACGGCGGACGTCAGGGACGCGGCCGACATCCTGCGTCCGGTCTTCGACGCGACCCAGGGCCAGGACGGCCGGGTCTCCATCGAGGTGGACCCGCGGCTGGCGCACCACACGAAGGCGACCATCGCCGAGGCCAAGCAGCTCGCCTGGCTGGTGGACCGGCCGAACACCCTGATCAAGATCCCGGCGACCAAGGCGGGTCTGCCGGCGATCACCGAAACGATCGGCCGGGGCATCAGCGTCAATGTCACGCTGATCTTCTCGCTGGAGCGCTACCGCGAGGTCATGGACGCCTACATCGCGGGTCTGGAGAAGGCACAGGCCGCCGGCCTGGACCTGTCCAAGATCTACTCGGTGGCGTCCTTCTTCGTGTCCCGCGTGGACACCGAGATCGACAAGCGGCTCGACGCGCTGGGCACGCCCGAGGCCAAGGAGGCCCGCGGCAAGGCGGCCCTGGCCAACGCGCGGCTCGCGTACGAGGCGTACGAAGAGGTCTTCGCCACCGAGCGGTGGGCGGCCCTGGACCGGGCTCAGGCCAACAAGCAGCGTCCGCTGTGGGCCTCGACCGGCGTCAAGGACCCGGCCTACAAGGACACGCTGTACGTCGATGAGCTGGTGGCTCCGCACACGGTGAACACCATGCCGGAGGCCACGCTCGAAGCCACCGCGGATCACGGCCGGATCACCGGTGACACGGTGCGCGGTACGTACGACCAGGCGCGCGCGGACCTCGAAGCCGTCGCGAAGCTGGGCATCTCGTACGACGAGGTCGTCCAGCTGCTGGAGGACGAGGGCGTCGAGAAGTTCGCGACCTCCTGGAACGACCTGCTCAAGTCGACCGAGGCGGAGCTCAAGCGCCTCGCCCCTTCGGAGGGCTGATCCCTTGACCGCAACCCACGGAGCGAATCCGCTCCGTGACGCCGCGGACCGACGGCTCCCGCGTATCGCGGGGCCGTCGGGCCTGGTCATCTTTGGCGTCACGGGCGATTTGTCCCGAAAAAAGCTGATGCCCGCCATCTACGACCTAGCCAACCGCGGTCTGCTGCCACCGGGCTTCTCGCTCGTCGGCTTCGCACGCCGTGAGTGGCGGGACGAGGATTTCGCGAAGGAGGTGCACGACGCCGTAAAGGAGCACGCGCGCACGCCGTTCCGGGAGGAGGTCTGGCAGCAGCTCATCCAGGGGATGCGCTTCGTCCAGGGCGACTTCGGCGACGACGACGCGTTCGAGAACCTGAAGGCGACGATCGCCGATCTCGACAAGTCGCAGGGCACGGGCGGCAACTTCGCGTTCTATCTCTCCGTACCGCCGAAGTTCTTCCCGCAGGTCGTCCAGCAGCTCAAGAAGCACGGGCTGGCCGACCAGACGGAGGGCTCCTGGCGGCGCGCCGTCATCGAGAAGCCCTTCGGGCACGACCTGGCCTCCGCCCAGGATCTGAACAAGGTCGTCCACGAGGTCTTCCCGTCCAACGAGGTCTTCAGGATCGACCACTATCTGGGCAAGGAGACCGTCCAGAACATCCTGGCGCTGCGGTTCGCCAACACCCTCTTCGAGCCGATCTGGAACCGGTCGTATGTCGACCATGTCCAGATCACCATGGCCGAGGACATCGGCATCGGCGGCCGGGCCGGCTACTACGACGGTATCGGCGCCGCCCGTGACGTGATCCAGAACCATCTGCTCCAACTGCTCGCGCTGACCGCGATGGAGGAGCCCGCCTCCTTCGACGCGGACGCGCTGGCCGCGGAGAAGACCAAGGTGCTGGGCGCCGTGCGGCTGCCGAAGGATCTCGGCGAGGGCACGGTGCGCGGGCAGTACGCCGCGGGCTGGCAGGGCGGCGAGAAGGCCGTCGGCTATCTCCAGGAAGACGGCATCGACGCCAAGTCGAAGACCGACACCTATGCCGCGGTGAAGCTCCAGATCGACAACCGCCGCTGGGCGGGCGTCCCGTTCTATCTCCGTACCGGCAAGCGGCTCGGCCGCCGGGTCACCGAGATCGCGGTGGTCTTCCAGCGCGCGCCGCACTCCCCCTTCGACCACACGGCCACGGAGGAGCTGGGGCAGAACGCCCTGGTCATCCGCGTCCAGCCGGACGAGGGCGTGACCATGCGATTCGGCTCGAAGGTCCCCGGCACCTCGATGGAGGTCAGGGACGTCTCGATGGACTTCGCGTATGGCGAGTCCTTCACGGAGTCCAGCCCCGAGGCATACGAACGGCTCATCCTCGATGTGCTGCTGGGCGACTCGAACCTCTTCCCGCGCGTGGAGGAGGTCGAGCTGTCCTGGAAGATCCTCGACCCGATCGAGGAGTTCTGGGACACGCACGGCAAGCCCGCGCAGTACGAGTCCGGGACCTGGGGTCCGGTCGAGGCGGACGACATGCTCGCACGAGACGGACGGAGCTGGCGCCGGCCATGAAGATCGACCTTACGGACACCACGTCGAGCAAGATCAACAAGGCGCTGGTGCAGGGGCGGAGGGCGATCGGCACCCCCGCCGTCGGCATGGTCCTCACGCTGGTTCTCGTCACCGACGAGGAGAACCAGTACGACGCGCTCAAGGCCGCCAACGAGGCGTCCCGCGAGCACCCGTCGCGGAAGCTGGTCGTCGTCAAGCGCGTCTCGCGCTCGCCGCGCGACCGGGCCAAGGCCCGGCTCGACGCCGAGGTACGGGTGGGCGCGGACGCGGGCACCGGCGAGACGGTCGTCCTGCGGCTGTACGGCGAGGTGATGGACCACGCGCAGTCGGTGGTCCTGCCGCTGCTGCTGCCCGACGCCCCGGTCGTCGTGTGGTGGCCGGTCAGCGCTCCGGTCAACCCGGCCAAGGACGCGCTGGGCAAGCTGGCGCAGCGCCGGGTGACCGACACGTACGCCGCCGAGAATCCCGTGGCGGAGCTGTCGGCGCGCGCCGACGCCTACACCCCGGGCGACACGGATCTGGCCTGGACCCGGATCACGCCGTGGCGCTCGATGGTCGCGGCCGCCCTGGACCAGGTGGCCTGCGATGTCACCTCGGTGGAGGTGGAGGGCGAGGAGCACAACCCGAGCTGCGAACTGCTCGCCATGTGGCTCGCGGACCGGCTGCACGTACCGGTCAAGCGCGGTATCTCCAAGGGTCCCGGTCTCACGGCCGTACGGATGGAGACGACCTGCGGGCCGATCAAGCTGGACCGCGCGGACGGCTCGCTGGCGACGCTCTCCATCCAGGGGCAGCCGGACCGGGCGGTGGCGCTGAAGCGCCGGGAGACCTCGGAGCTGATCGCCGAGGAGCTGCGCCGGCTGGATCCGGACGACACCTACGCGTCGGCGCTGCGGTTCGGCGTGGACCGGCTCAGTGAGGTGACGGGCTCGTCGTCGAAGACGGCCGGTGCCGGCGGCACCGCCGGTTCGAAGCCCGCCACCACGGCCACGCCTGCCGCCATGCCCAAGAAGGCGGAGTCGAAGTGAGCGCTCCGCAACTGGTCGTCCACCGCGACAAGGAGCTGATGGCGCAGGCCGCGGCGGCCCGGCTGATCACGAAGATCGTGGACGCCCAGGCCGCCCGCGGCTCCGCCTCCGTCGTTCTGACGGGCGGGCGCAACGGCAACGGTCTGCTGGCCGCGCTGGCCATGGCGCCCGCGCGCGACGCGGTCGACTGGTCGCGGCTCGATCTGTGGTGGGGCGACGAGCGGTTCCTGCCGGAGGGCGACCCGGAGCGGAACATCACCCAGGCGCGGGAGGCGCTGCTCGACTCGGTGCCGCTCGACCCCTCGCGGGTCCATGTGATGCCGGCCTCGGACGGCCCGTACGGCAGTGACGTGGAGGCGGCGGCCGCCGCGTACGCCACCGAACTCGCCGCCGCGGCCCGCCCGGAGGACCACGGTCCCGTGCCGACCTTCGACGTCCTGATGCTGGGGGTCGGTCCCGACACGCATGTGGCCTCGCTCTTCCCCGAGCTGCCGGGCGTACGGGAGACCGAGCGCACGGTGGTCGCCGTGCACGGCGCTCCCAAGCCGCCGCCGACCCGTATCTCCCTCACCCTGCCCGCGATCCGGGCGGCGCACGAGGTGTGGCTGCTGGCGGCGGGCGAGGACAAGGCGAGGGCGGCGGAGATCGCCCTGTCCGGCGCGGGCGAGATCCAGGCGCCCGCGGCGGGAGCGTACGGCCGCAGCCGCACGCTGTGGCTGCTGGACGCGGCGGCGGCCTCGGCGCTGCCCCGCGCGCTCTACCCGCCGGCTTCCGCGTAGATCATGACCTGGGGCCTGTCCGGCGGATCTTCGCGGGACAGGCCCCAGGGCGTGTCCTACGTTCCGCGAAGCGTCCCGTCCCGGTCCGGTTTTGGCTCCGGCTCCGGCTCGGGTTCCGGTTCCGGATCGGGCTCGGGTTCCGGCTCCGTCTCCGGCTCCAGAAATGGCGTCAGCAGGCCCGGGACCGCCTCGTCCGCGAAGGACAGGCCCTCGTCGCGCGCGGCGTCGTACACGTGGTACGCGCCCTCCCCCGCGGCCGTGGTCGCCGTCAGCGTCAACAGGCCCGCACGGCGCTGGAAGTACGACTGTCTGACCGTCCAGCCGATCACACCGCCGCGCTGGAGGGCGACCGTCGTCCTGCGCAGCGTGCCGGAGCGGGCCACGAGATAGCCGCCGCTCAGGCCATGCCCCAGGTTGCGGTAGGCGTCGAGAGCGAACAGCACGGCCACCGGCAGCGATATCACCGCGCAGACCGCCCCGACGGCGAGCAGCACATCGGCCAGCAGCAGGCCGAGGACGGCCAGAACGACGACCGGGAGCAGGGCGTACGCCAGGGACCAGCGCAGCCGGCGCCCGCGCGCGGCACGCGGGTGCGGGCGCAGGGTCACACCGCTGGTCGGGGACACGGGCTCGCGCAGGACCCGCGCCGCCACCGCGTCGGCCAGCGCCCGGGGCGCGGCGGGCAGCAGGGTCTTCTTGTCGCTGCGCATGTCCTCTTCCTCCTGGGCGAAGCCGGTGGCGACCGCGTCGACCCTGGCCGCACCGGCCATCCGGACGCCGAGCGGCTCGACCAGCTCCACACCGCGCAGCCGGCGCTCCTCGATGGAGACGGAGCGGGAGGTGAGCAGCCCGCGGCGGACCCGGAGCGTATGGCCCGGCTCGCGCTCAAGGCGGTAGTTCCACCACATCTCGACCCACAGGCCCAGCGCCCCTATGGCACCCACGAGCGCCAGCACGACGAGCAGGACCAGACTCCCCCAGAGGATCGAGACGGCCCGGAAGTAGTCCCCCAGCCAGGCGAACAGCCGCAGCTGCACACCGAACCATTCGCTGAGCTGCACCAGCCCTCCGGCCGCCGAGGCGCCGAGCAGCGGCGCGGCGAAGGAGAGCGGTGCGTAACGGATCCACCGCCGGTCCAAGGAGGCCAGCGTGGAGTCGTCGTACGCCCCGGGCTTCCCGGGTGCCCGGTCGAGCAGTTCCCTTCTGAGCCGCTCGCCCTCGGCGCGGGTGACGGGGTCGAGTTCCAGCGTGGATTCCCCGGCGCCGGTCTGCTCGCCGGTGCCGATCCGGACCTTGACCAGTCCGAGGATCCGGAGCAGGGGATGGGCCGTCAGGTCGACGCTGCGGATCCGCTCGCGGGCCAGCGACCGGCGTCTGAGCAGGAAGAGCCCGGTGTGGAGTTCGGCGCGCTCGGGCCCTATCCGGTAGCGGGTGCGACGCCACCGTATGTAGTCACCGCCGGTGCCGCAGACGATCAGCAGCGCGGCGCCGGCCGACACCCAGCCGGCCGACTTCAGCGGCCCCATCCCGCCGGCCATACCGACGGCGGCGGGCACACCGGCGCCGATGACGACCCCGGCCATGATCACCGCGGTGACCAGGAGCGTACGCCGGTCCAGCCGCCGCCACTCCGCCACCGCTCCCCCGTCCGCCCCCGCGGGCCCCCCGAACCCCGGCGGCTCACTCATGTCGCGTCCCCAGGAGTGGCCTGTGTGATGTGTGTCAGCCGCTCGGCCAGCCCGGCCGCCAGCTCATGGTCGAGTCCTTCGATCCGCACGGCGCCCTTGGACGACGCGGTCGTGACGATCACCGTGGAGAGCTTGAACAGCTGCTCCAGCGGACCGCGCACGGTGTCCACGGTCTGGATCCGGGACATCGGCGCGATCCGCCACTCCTGCCAGAAGAAGCCGGTGCGGACATAGACCGCCTCGTCCGTCACCTCCCAGCGGTGGACCCTGAACCACCATCCGGGTATCAGGGCCGCACAGGCCAGCCCGAGCACCGCCAGCACGACGGCGGGGACCAGCAGCCATATCCGTGCCGGGGAGATGAGCGCCCCCAGCAGGGCCAGCACCGCCACCGGGCCCGCGGTCAGCAGCAGCCACCGCGTACGCCACCAGCCGACGGCACGCCTGTCCAGCGTGTTGTTCGGCGGCCGCAGCCGTCGGGCCCCCTCCCCCGTCATCGGCTCAGCGCCCCCGCAGCGAGCGGTATGCCTCGACCAGCGTGAACGTCGAGGAGTCCAGTCCCTTGGCGGGCTCGTCGCCGGTGAGGACGGGCTCGATCTTCTTGGCGAGGACCTTGCCCAGCTCGACGCCCCACTGGTCGAAGGAGTCGATGTTCCAGATGGCGCCCTGGACGAACACCTTGTGCTCGTAGAGGGCGATCAGCTGGCCCAGGACGGACGGAGTGAGCTCCTCGGCGAGGATCGTGGTCGTCGGGTGGTTGCCGCGGAACGTCTTGTGCGGCACCAGCTGCTCGGCCACCCCCTCGGCCCGCACCTCCTCAGGGGTCTTGCCGAAGGCGAGCGCCTGGGTCTGGGCGAAGAAGTTGGCCATCAGCAGATCGTGCTGCGCGACCAGCCCGGGCGCCAGATCCGCGACCGGCCGGGCGAAGCCGATGAAGTCGGCCGGGATGACCTTCGTGCCCTGGTGGATCAACTGGTAGTACGCGTGCTGCCCGTTGGTGCCCGGCGTGCCCCAGACCACGGGCCCGGTCTGCCAGTCGACCGGATTGCCGTCGCGGTCCACCGACTTGCCGTTGGACTCCATGTCCAGCTGCTGGAGATAGGCGGTGAACTTCGACAGATAGTGGCTGTACGGGAGGACCGCGTGCGACTGGGCGTCGAAGAACGCCCCGTACCAGACGCCCAGCAAGCCGAGCAGCAGCGGCGCGTTGCCCTCCGGGGGTGCCGTGCGGAAGTGCTCGTCGACGAGATGGAAGCCGTCGAGCATCTCGCGGAACCGGTCGGGGCCGATCGCGATCATCAGCGAGAGCCCGATGGCCGAGTCGTACGAGTAGCGCCCGCCGACCCAGTCCCAGAACTCGAACATGTTGGCCGTGTCGATACCGAACTCGGAGACCTTCGCGCTGTTCGTGGAGAGTGCCACGAAGTGCTTGGCGACGGCTTCCTGTCCGGCCCCGAGGCCACTGAGCAGCCAGTCACGCGCGGAGGTGGCGTTCGTGATGGTCTCGATGGTGGTGAAGGTCTTGGACGCGATGATGAACAGCGTCTCGGCCGGGTCCAAGTCCCGTACGGCCTCGTGCAGATCGGCGCCGTCGACATTGGAGACGAACCGCACCGTCAGCGCGCGGTCGGTGAAGGACCGCAGCACCTCGTACGCCATGGCGGGCCCGAGGTCGGAGCCGCCGATGCCGACATTGATCACGTTCTTGATCGGCCGGCCGGTGTGACCGGTCCACTCGCCGGACCTGATCCGGTCGGCGAAGGCGCTCATCTTGTCGAGCACGGCGTGCACCGCCGGTACGACATTCTCGCCGTCGACCTCGATGACGGCGTCACGCGGGGCGCGCAGCGCGGTGTGCAGCACGGCGCGGTCCTCGGTGGTGTTGATCTTCTCGCCCCGGAACATCGCGTCCCGCAGCTCGGCGACCCCGGTGGCGGCGGCCAGCTCGCGCAGCAGCGCCAGTGTCTCGTCGGTCACCAGATGCTTGGAGTAGTCCAGGTAGAGGTCCCCCACCTGGAGGGTGTAGGTGGCGCCGCGCGCCGGGTCGGCGGCGAACAGCTCGCGCAGATGCGTCTGCCCCAGCTGCTCCCGGTGCTTGCCCAGTGCGTCCCACTCGGGCGTCCGGGTCAGCCTCGTACGGCGTTCCGCGTTCATCTCGGACATCAGCCCACTTCTTCTCGTGCCTGCGTGCGTGCCCTGTTGCCTGACCAACCTAATTGATCAGGGGACCCGAAGACGCGGCGCCGAGCACGAACAGCCCGGCCGCCGGCGGAGCGGCGCGGCGGCGAGGGCGAGGACGAGGCCCGGGAAGGGGCAAAGCGGGACAGAAACGGTTCGGCCGGACACCTGTGGGGTGTCCGGCCGGAAGAGCTGTCTAGATCTCGCCGCGCAGTTTGGCGAGCGCTTCGGCGAGGATCGCTTCGCCGTCCGCGTCGCTGCGCCGTTCCCGTACATAGGCGAGGTGCGTCTTGTACGGCTCGGTGCGCGGCGGGTCCGGCGGATTGTCCCGGTCCTGACCGGCCGGGAATCCACAGCGCGGGCAGTCCCACGTCTCCGGAACCTGCGCGTCACTGGCGAAGCTCGGCACCGTCTCATGCCCGTTCGAGCACCAGAAGGAGATGCGCAGGCGGGGCGCGGACTCGCCACGCTCGGCCTCACCCATCGGCCCCGCTCCGACCCGGCTTCCCCGGATCGCGTTGCCACTTGCCACGGTCGTAACTCCCTGCGTGATGGTGCCGCAAAGCATCGAGAGGCAGCTCCGCTGCCGGGCGCCCCAGTCTACGTAAGGCCCAACGCGCGTCCAGTGAAGGGAGTTACCCCCCTGCCGACGGGCGCGGAACCCATGATAGGCCGCGCCCGCGCCGCCGTACCGTGCGTACGGTCAGCTGTCCAGCTTGAGCACCAGACCGAGAACGACAATGCACGCGAACCACAGCAGACCGACAACCACGGTGATGCGGTCAAGGTTACGCTCCGCGACGGAGGAACCACCGACGGACGACTGCATTCCGCCACCGAACATGTCGGAGAGGCCGCCGCCCTTCCCCTTGTGCATCAGCACCAGCAGCATCAGCAGCAGGCTGAAGACGATGAGGGCGATCGAGAACCCCATAACCACGGCTGGACCAACTTCCTCGGACTGACAGGACCGACAGGACAGAAAACGAACCACTGAGAACGAACGACACAGGACGAACAGAACGAAGAGCACGAAACGCCCGACGGGGACCGATCGGCCGCCGCCGATACGCATGGTCGCGCCACACATATACGGACGGCTTCCATTCGGCCCCCGCCAGGGTACGACGGATCCGTGCTACCGCATACTCACTGGTCGCGGAAGCGTACGATCTTGACGAACTCGTCGGCGTCCAGCGCCGCCCCGCCCACCAGGGCACCGTCCACATCGGGCTGCGCCATGATCGCGGCCACGTTCCCGGACTTCACCGAGCCGCCGTACTGGATACGGACCGCGTCGGCCAGCTCCCGCGAGTACAGCTCGGCCAGCCGGCCGCGGATCGCCCCGCAGACCTCCTGGGCGTCCTCCGGGGTGGCGACCTCGCCGGTGCCGATGGCCCACACCGGCTCGTACGCGATCACGACGGACTCCGCCTGGTCGGCCGGTACGTCCTTGAGACCGCCGTCGAGCTGGTTCAGGGTGTGCTCGACCTGCTGACCCGCCTTGCGGATGTCCAGGCCCTCGCCGACACACAGGATCGGGGTCAGACCGTGCTTGAACGCGGCCTTCACCTTGGCGTTGCAGATCTCGTCCGTCTCGGCGTGGTACTGCCGTCGCTCGGAGTGGCCCACGGCGACGTAGGCGCACTTCAGCTTTGACAGCATCGGGCCCGAGATCTCACCGGTGTACGCGCCGGAGTCATGCGCCGAGATGTCCTGGGCGCCGTACTTGATCTTGAGCTTGTCGCCGTCGACCAGGGTCTGTACGGACCGCAGGTCGGTGAAGGGCGCCAGGACGGCGACCTCGACGGCGTCGTAGTCCTTGTCGGTCAGCGCGAAGGCGAGCTTCTGGACGTGCGCGATGGCCTCAAGGTGGTTGAGGTTCATCTTCCAGTTGCCCGCCATCAGCGGGGTCCGGCCGGCCTTTTCGGATGAAGCAGTCATACGGGGGTCAGTCCTCCAGTGCCGCGAGGCCGGGGAGCGTCTTGCCCTCAAGATATTCGAGGCTCGCGCCGCCACCGGTCGAGATATGGCCGAATGCCTTCTCGTCGAATCCCAGGATCCGCACGGCGGCGGCGGAGTCGCCACCGCCGACGACGGAGAAGCCCGGGGAGTCGACGAGCGCCTGGGCGACGGCCTTGGTGCCCTCGGCGTAGTCGGGGTGCTCGAAGACGCCCATGGGACCGTTCCAGAAGACGGTCTCCGCGTCGGCGAGCTTCGAGGCGTACAGACGGCCGGTCTCGGGGCCGATGTCCAGGCCCATCTGTCCGGCCGGAATGGCGTCCGCGGCCACCGTCGTGGGGTGGGCCGGAGCCTTGGTGCCGAGGTCCGGGAACTCCGCCCCGACCCGGACGTCCACGGGGAGCACGAACTCCACCCCGCGCTCGTCGGCCCGCCGCAGATACTCCTGGACCGCCGGGATCTGGTCCTCCTGGAGCAGCGAGGAGCCGGTCTCGTAACCCTGCGCCTTGAGGAAGGTGAAGACCATGCCGCCGCCGACCAGGATGCGGTCGGCCTTCTCCAGGAGATGGTCGATGACCGCGAGCTTGTCGGAGACCTTGGCGCCGCCGAGGACCACGGCGTAGGGCCGCTTGACGTCGTCGGTGAGCTTCTTGAGCACACCGACCTCGGTGGCGATCAGATAGCCCGCGGCGTGCGGCAGGCGGGCCGGCAGGTCGTAGACGGAGGCGTGCTTGCGGTGCACGGCTCCGAAGCCGTCGCCCACATAGAGATCGGCCAGCTCGGCGAGTTGGTCGGCGAAGGCGCCGCGCTCGGCGTCGTCCTTCGCGGTCTCGCCCGGGTTGAAGCGGAGGTTCTCCAGGACGGCGACCTGGCCGTCGGAGAGGGCCGCGACCACGGCCTTGGCGGACTCGCCGACCGTGTCGGTCGCGAACGCCACGTCGGCGCCCAGGAGTTCACCGAGGCGCGTGGCGGCGGGAGCGAGCGAGAAGGCGGGGTCGGGGGCGCCCTTGGGGCGGCCCAGATGGGAGGCGACGATCACCCGGGCGCCGGCTTCGGCGAGCCTGGCGACCGTCGGCTGTACGGCCCGGATACGGCCGTCGTCGGTAATGGTGGTGCCGGCGAGCGGCACATTGAGGTCGGCGCGGACGAATACGCGCTTTCCGGCGACCCCTCCGGCGAGAAGTTCGTCGATCGTCTTCATCTGCTGCGGGACTCCTTGGGATGTCTGGACAGGCCAACAGGGCTCGAACAGCGCCGCTTGTGCGCCGACCGAGCCCTGTCGCTCATACCGAGATGCCTACCGGCCCTGAACTCAGCGGCTCCGGGTCAGAGCTGGTCGCCGACGAAGACGGTCAGGTCGACCAGACGGTTGGAGTAGCCCCACTCGTTGTCGTACCAGCCGATGACCTTGACGTTCTTCCCCTGGACCATGGTCAGGGAGGAGTCGAACGTGCAGGAGGCGGGCCAGTTGACGATGTCCGAGGAGACGATCTGGTCCTCGGTGTAGTCCAGGATGCCCTTGAGCTGGCCCTCGGCGGCCTTCTGGAACGCGGTGTTGACCTCGTCCTTGGTCACCTCGCGCTCCAGCTCGATGACCAGGTCGGTGACGGAGCCCGTCGGGACCGGGACACGCATCGCGATGCCGTCGAGCTTGCCCGCCAGCTCCGGGATCACCAGCGCGGTCGCCTTGGCGGCACCGGTGGTGGTCGGGATGATGTTCTCCGCGGCGGCGCGCGCACGACGCAGATCCTTGTGCGGGAAGTCAAGGATGCGCTGGTCGTTGGTGTACGCGTGGACCGTCGTCATCATGCCCTTGACGATGCCGAAGTTCTCCAGGAGAACCTTGGCCATCGGCGCCACACAGTTGGTGGTGCAGGAGGCGTTCGAGATGACGTGGTGGTTGGCCGCGTCGTACTTGTCCTGGTTGACGCCCATCACGATGGTGATGTCCTCGTCCTTGGCCGGAGCCGAGATGAGGACCTTCTTGGCGCCACCCTCGATGTGCTTGGCGGCGTCGGCCTTCTTGGTGAAGATGCCGGTCGACTCGATGACGATGTCGACACCCAGCTCACCCCAGGGGATGTCGGCCGGGTTGCGCTCCGAGAGCACCTTGATGGTGTGGCCGTCGACCGTGATCGTGTCGGCGGTGTGGGTCACCTCGGCCTTGAGGCGGCCCAGGATGGTGTCGTACTTCAGCAGATGCGCCGTGGTCGCGGTGTCACCCAGGTCGTTGACAGCCACGATCTCGATGTCTGCACCCTGCTCCAGCAGCGCGCGGAAGTAGTTACGACCGATGCGGCCAAAGCCGTTGATGCCTACGCGGATCGTCACGAACCGATCTCCTCGTTGGTACGCCGGGTTTCGACGCCGGCGAGTTGTATGGGATGTCCCCGACCGCTTAAGACCCTACCCCTCCACGCGCCGCGCGGTGACATCGAGTGGCCCCCGCGGGCCCGCGGCGGCCCGAACCCGTTGATACGGGTTGACGAGCCGCCGCGGACCGGTGCCCAGGGGCTCAGCGCCGCAGGGCGCGCAGCGCCTTGCCGAGCAGCGCCGCGCGCTCCCCGGCGTCCGGGACATGCTCCAGACCGAAACCGAACAGCACGGTGTTACGCGTAGTGACCGAGGCGTACGAGGTGAACAGCTCCTGGGAGCGTGCCCAGTCGCCCTCCACGACCGGGCTCCCGGACGGCGCCCCGGGCGTGGTCCAGACACCGAGGGAGGTTTCGAAGCCCTCGGAGTCGCGGTCCGCGCCGCCCACCACGAGCCTCGCGTCGTCCGCGAAGAGCCCGCGGCCGCCGCTGCCGGGGTCGGTGATGTAGCTGAGCGAGATCTCGGCCTTCTTGCCCGCGTAGGCGCTCAGATCGAAGGAGACCTGACGCCAGCCGTTCGAGCTGCCGGTGAAGCTGTTCCAGGAACCGCTGGTCCCGGTCGCCGCGCAGCCGTCCGCGCCGAGGGTCAGATAGTGGTCGAGGAAGGGATGGCCTTGAAGGAAGAACCCGGCCGCGCACTCGGCGGGGACGGCCGAGCTGGTCGCGCCGCCGGCCTCGGGAAGGGTGGTCCAGTCCTCGGCCCCGGCGGTGCGCGCTTCCAGGACGGCGTGGTCGTACCCCTGCTCCGTGTTCCAGTTGAGCGCGAAGCGGAGCACGGGCTTGTCGGCCGCGCCGACACCCGTGAGATCGACGGTGCGGGTGAGCCGGCTCCACTCGTTGTCCTGGTGGAGGGCCGCCGCCATCCATTGCCCCGCGTAGGGGGCGTACGGGTTGGTGACCCCCGTGTACGAGCCCGACTGGGCGCTCTTGAACTGCGGGAACTCCTTCGGGTCGAGGGCGTCGGAGGTGACGTTGTAGGAGCCCGCGGGGTCCAGCGGGTTGCCGGGCAGCCCGGCGAGCGATCCGGCCGCTCCCGCGAGCGATCCCGTACCGGTGAAACCGGTGGCGCCCGGCACGGACGTCCGTGCGTAGGCGCCCAGGTAGTACTGGCTGAAGTCGTCGGTCAGGGTCCGTCCGACCTGGGCGTTGCCGCCCGCGCGCCGGCCCGCCTCGATCAGCTCGCCGCCCTCGTTGAGGAAGGCGCGCAGGGCCAGTTGCGTGGGGCCGCCGGGGGCCGCCGCTCCGGTGTAGTGGACCGCGGTGGAGAAGTGACTGAGCACGCCCAGCGGGTGGGGTGCGCCCTGGGTGGCGACGTCCCAGACGGCCGCGGTACGCCCGTTGGCGCGCAGGGCGTCGGTGTAGGCACGGATTTGCCGCGCGGGCGCGCCCTCCTCGGCGATCACGAGCGTGTCGGCGCGGGGGCGTTCGGCCACGGTGTAGCGGAAGTGCTCGCTGGCGGTGGGCTTTCCGCTCTTCGTCCGTCCGGTGAACCAGACCTCGACCGTGTCACCCGGACGAGCGTCCTCGATCTCGGCGCGGTACTCGTCGAAGTGGAGGTTGTCCTCGCCTCCGTACGTTTCGCCGCCCTTCCATGCCTTCAGGTCCTCGTCGTGCGTACGGCCGCCGTTGACGCGGTAGTTGAGCTCCTTGTCCCGGACCGACTTGCGGGCGGTGACCGAGACCTCCTGGTCGGCGCCGCGCGCGTACGAGGTGGTGAACGGGTCGGGGGTGAAGTCGGGGGCGGCCATCCCGACCGCGGAGGAGGGCTGGTCGGGGTGGGCGGCGGTCTCGGCGACGGAGAGCGCGAAGGGGACGTTCTTGGCGAACTCGTCCTGGATCAGCTTCTCGTCGTCGGGGAAGTTGAAGCCGGACCGGCAGTCCTTGGCCTCCCAGGCGTCGTCCGGGTCCAGGGCGGACGCGGTCTGGCAGGTGGTCATCTCCGGGGTGAACATCATCGTTCCATTGACGTTCGCCGCGTGCCCGTCGGCCTCGCCGTTGGTGGTGTACAGCTCGGAGGAGACCTGCGGGTAGTAGCCGGGGACCGCGGGGTTCTCGGGGGTGCCGGCGAGCGCCTTGTAGAGCACGTCGTCGGGTGTCGGGGTGGCGACCTGCCAGCCCACGCCGTAGAGCAGCAGTTCCGCGGCGGAGTGGTAGTTGATGCCGTAGTCGAAGCCGATGCGCTTCTGGAAGCGGTCGATCGCCTGGGTCTCGGGCTCGGAGCCGGGACCGGCGCCGCGGTAGGTCTCACTGGCGGGCCGGGGCGAGGAACCCTCGTCGTCGTAGCCCCACTTGTAGGCGAAGTTCCGGTTGAGGTCGACGCCGTCGCCGGCGGCGATCTTTCCGTCGCCGTCCACGTCCCGGAGGTTCTTGCGCCACAGCCGGGCGCTGTCCGAGCTGTGGGTGTAGTCGTAGCCGTCGGGGTTGGCCGAGAGGACGAACCACAGCTCGGTGGAGTCGACGATCTTGGTGATCCGCCGGTCCTTGCCGTAGTTGTCGACGTAGTGGTGCATCAGCCGACGGGTCATCTCGGGAGTGATCCACTCCCTGGCGTGCTGGTTGGACATGTACAGCACGGACGGCTTGGCGCCGTCCTTGGTCGTCCGCGCCCCCTTGCTGAGCTTGAGGGCGAGGATGTCCTGGCCTTTGAGGCTCTTGCCGATGGAGACGACCTTGGCGATCCCGGGGTTGGCCTGCCCGGTCTCGACGATCTCCTCCTGGAGGTTGCCCGCGCCGCTGTACGGGCGGAACACCCCGTCCCCCGCCGCCCGCAGCCGGGCCTCGGCCTTCGCGGGGACCTTCCGTTCGGTGGCCTCGACACCCTGCTTCGCGAGGGCGCGCGCCTGCGCGTCGGTGAGGAACAGCTCGACGTTCGCCGTCCCCTTCTCGGGAGCCCGTTCCGTCAGTTCATGGGCGTCCTGGCCGGCCGCGAGAAGCAGCGGTATCTGCTCCTTGGTGACCTCGGCTTCGAAGACCTTCACCGCGTCCGCGTCCGGTGCCGCCTCGGCTCCCGGCGCGGCTCCGGGCCGTGCCTGGGCGATGGGCGCCGCCGTGATGCCCGCCAGCAGCAGCGCGCCCGCCGCGAGGATCGATCCCGCTCTTCGTCTCATGTGCCCCCCTTGCTGTTGTCTGCCACATCCGTGGACAGACGCCAGGCTCACCACCCTCCATGATCATGTCAAGGGTGTGTCAATGGGCGGCAAAATGCCTGCTGCCGACACCTATTCGGCGCCGGCAGCGGGCAGTTGGGGACAGCGGGCTGGACGAGTCGGACCGCGGCGGCGTCGTCCACCCCCGGGCGGAGGGGACTTCGGACGCGCTCGTCCGGCTCAGCCGACGAGACCGTCGGCCAGATCCTCGCTCAGGTTGGACTCCGTACCCGGGATCCCGAGGTCCTGTGCGCGCTTGTCGGCCATGGCCAGCAGCCGCCGGATGCGGCCCGCGACCGCGTCCTTGGTGAGCGGCGGGTCCGCCAGCGCGCCCAACTCCTCCAGAGAGGCCTGCTTGTGCTCCATCCGCAGCCGGCCCGCGGCGGCGAGATGCTCGGGCACCTCCTCGCCGAGGATCTCCAGCGCGCGCTGCACCCGGGCGCCGGCCGCGACCGCGGCCCGCGCGGAGCGGCGCAGATTCGCGTCGTCGAAGTTGGCGAGGCGGTTGGCCGTGGCGCGGACCTCGCGGCGCATCCGCCGCTCCTCCCAGGCCAGCACCGACTCATGGGCACCGAGCCGGGTCAGCAGCGCGCCGATCGCGTCGCCGTCCCGTACGACCACCCGGTCCACCCCGCGCACCTCACGGGCCTTGGCCGCGATCTGGAGCCTGCGGGCGGCACCGACCAGCGCGAGGGCCGCCTCGGGACCCGGGCACGTCACCTCCAGCGAGGAGGAGCGGCCGGGCTCGGTGAGCGAGCCGTGCGCCAGGAACGCGCCGCGCCAGGCGGCCTCCGCGTCACAGGTGGCACCGGAGACGACCTGCGGGGGCAGTCCGCGGATCGGGCGGCCCCGGCCGTCGACCAGTCCGGTCTGCCTGGCCAGCTGATCACCGCCCGTAATCACCCGTACGACGTAACGGCTGCCGCGGCGCAGTCCGCCCGGGGCCATCACGACGAGCTCGGAGTTGTGCCCGAAGATCTCCAGGATGTCCTTGCGGAGCCGGCGCGCGGCGATGCTGGTGTCCAGCTCCGCCTCGATCACAATGCGGCCGCTCACCAGGTGCAGCCCGCCCGCGAACCGGAGGATCGCCGAGACCTCAGCCTTCCTGCAGCACGTCCGGGTGACGGGGAGGCGGGCGATCTCGTCCTTCACCGCTGGCGTCATCGCCATGGGCCGATCCTTCCATGCATCCGAAAAATACGGTCGTACGCGGCTGCCAACAGCTCCGGATCATGGACCGGGGAACCGTCGGGCGCTGCCACCGGCGCCAGCTCGACCGCGGCACCGAACCGCTTGGCGGCATCGGAGAGTGATTCGCGGTCGGGCACGGCGGCCTGGTCGGCCAGCACCGCGTCCAGGGCGAGTTTAGGGGCGTGTCGCCCCAAAACCTCCAAATGACGCTGCGGTGAGAAGCCTTCGGTTTCACCGGGTTGCGGTGCGAGGTTCAGCGAGAGGACCCGGCGCGCCTTCGTCTCGACGAGCGCGTCGCGCAGTTCGGGCACCAGCAGATGCGGGATCACCGAGGAGAACCAGGAACCGGGGCCGAGCACGACCCAGTCGGCGTCCAGCACCGCGGCGACCGCCTCGGGGACCGCCGGCGGGTCGTGCGGCACCAGATGGACGGACTGCACCTCACCGCGGGTGAGCGCGACGGTGGCCTGGCCGCGCACCGTGTCGATCTGGTCGGGGCGCGCCGGGTCATGGCCCCGTACGAGCGCCTGGAGCTCCAGCGGTACGGCGGACATGGGCAGCACCCGGCCGTGCGCCCCGAGGAGCTTGCCGACCAGATCGAGGGCCTGCACATGGTCGCCCAGCTGCTCCCAGAGGGCGACGATCAGCAGATTGCCCACCGCGTGCTCGTGGAGGTCGCCCTGCGACTGGAAGCGGTGCTGGATCACCCGCGCCCAGGTCTGGCCCCAGTCGTCGTCGCCGCAGAGCGCCGCCAGGGCCTTGCGCAGATCGCCGGGTGGCAGGACACCCAGCTCCTCCCTGAGCCGGCCGCTGGAGCCGCCGTCGTCGGCGACGGTGACGACGGCGGTGAGATCGCCGGTGATCCTGCGGAGCGCCGCGAGGGAGGCGGACAGGCCCATTCCGCCGCCGAGCGCGACGACCTTGGGCTGAGCGCCGCGCCCCCGCGCCGAGGGCGCGGGGACACCCCTGCGCAGCCGGCGCATGCGGAAGGTGCGTCCGGTCACTCGCGCCCCATGTCCCGGTGGACGACGACGGTCTCGACGCCTTCGGAGGCGAGGCGCGCGCCGAGCCGCTCGGACATGGCGACGGAACGGTGTTTGCCGCCTGTGCAGCCGACGGCGACGGTCACATAGCGCTTGCCCTCACGGCGGTAGCCCGCGGCGATCAGCTGGAGCAGTTCGGTGTAGCGGTCGAGGAACTCCTTGGCGCCCGGCTGGTTGAAGACATACGCGGACACCTCCTCGTTGAGCCCGGTGAAGGGCCGCAGCTCGGGGACCCAGTGCGGGTTGGGCAGGAAGCGGCAGTCCACCACCAGGTCGGCGTCGACCGGCAGACCGTACTTGTAGCCGAACGACATGACGGTGGCCCGCAGCTCCGGCTTCTCGTCCCCAGCGAACTGGGCGTCCATCTTGGCGCGCAGCTCATGGACGTTGAGGCTGGAGGTGTCGATCACCAGATCGGCGTCACCGCGCAGCTCGCGCAGCAGCTCCCGTTCGGCCTCGATGCCGTCGACGATCCGGCCGTCGCCCTGGAGGGGGTGCGGACGGCGTACGGATTCGAAGCGGCGCACCAGCGCCTCGTCGGAGGACTCCAGGAAGACGACCCGCCGGGTCACCTGCTTGGCGTCGAGGTCGGCGAGGGATTCGCGGAGGTTGTCGAAGAACCGCCGCCCCCGTACGTCGACCACGACCGCGATCCGCGCCACATTGCCCTGTGAGCGGGCACCGAGCTCCACCATGGTGGGGATCAGCGCGGGCGGCAGATTGTCCACCACGAACCAGCCGAGGTCCTCCAGACACTTGGCCGCGGTGCTGCGGCCGGCGCCCGACATACCGGAGATGATCACCAGTTCGGGGATGGCCGCCTCGACGGCGTCACCCGTCTCGTTTGTGATGCCCGTACTCACGTGCCCTGCTCCGTCCCGGTCGTGCTCAGTCATGCGTGCTGCCCCCGTCGTCTTCCATGATCTCTCCTGTCGCCGTGTTCACGGCGGGTGCCGCCGGGGCCGCCTTGGCGAAGGCCACGACGACGGACTCGGCCGTTTTGCGACCCACGCCCGGAACCTCACAGATCTGGTCGATTGTCGCCTGCCGCAGCTTCTTCACCGAGCCGAAATGCTTGATCAGCGACTGTTTCCGGGACTCACCGAGGCCGGGCACCTCGTCCAGTGGGCTGGACCTGACGCGCTTGGCCCGCTTGGCCCGCTGGTAGGTGATGGCGAAGCGGTGCGCCTCGTCCCGTACGCGCTGGAGCAGATAGAGCCCCTCGCTGGAGCGGGGCAGGACCACCGGGTCGCTCTCACCTGGCACCCAGACCTCTTCGAGGCGCTTGGCGAGACCGCAGACGGCGACATCGTCGATGCCCAGCTCGTCCAGGGCCCGCTGGGCCGCCGCGACCTGCGGCTGTCCGCCGTCGACGACCACCAGCTGGGGCGGGTAGGCGAAGCGCTTGGGGCGGCCGTCGTCCTCACGGCCGGGCTGTTCCGGCCGGTCCAGCGGGCCCGACCCGTCCGCGGGCTCCCCGGACTCCTCGGACCGGTCCTGCCGCTCCGGTTGCTCCGGTTGCTCCGGCCACTCCCCGGTCCGCTCCTTCTCCTGGAGATAGCGCCGGAAGCGCCGCCCGATGACCTCGTGCATCGACCGGACGTCGTCCTGGCCCTCGAACCCCTTGATCTGGAACCGGCGGTATTCACCCTTACGGGCGAGGCCGTCCTCGAAGACCACCATGGACGCCACGACATCGTCACCCTGGAGATGGGAGATGTCGAAGCACTCGATGCGCAGCGGCGCGCTGTCCAGACCAAGGGCCTCCGCGATCTCCTCCAGGGCCCGGGAGCGGGTGGTGAGATCGCTGGCGCGCTTGGTCTTGTGCAGGACCAGCGACTGCTGGGCATTGCGCCCGACCGTCGCCATCAGGTCCTTCTTGTCACCGCGCTGCGGAATCCGCAGCGAGACCTGGGAGCCGCGGCGCTCGCTGAGCCACTGGGCGACGGCCTCCGCGTCCTCCGGCAGTGCGGGGACGAGTACTTCCTTGGGGACGGCGTCGCCGCTCTCCTCCCCGTACAGCTGCTGGAGGGCGTGCTCGACGAGCCCCGCCGTCTCCACGGCCTCGACCTTGTCGGTGACCCAGCCGCGCTGACCCCGCACCCGGCCGCCGCGGACATGGAAGATCTGTACGGCTGCCTCCAACTCGTCCTCGGCCACCGCGATGAGGTCCGCGTCCGTGGCGTCGGCGAGCACGACCGCGTTCTTCTCCATCGCGCGGCGCAGCGCGCCTATGTCGTCCCGCAGCCGGCCCGCCTTCTCGTACTCCATCTCCTCGGCGGCCTCCGTCATCCGCTGCTCAAGACGGCGGATGTACGTGCCGGTGCGGCCGGCCATGAAGTCGCAGAATTCCTCGGCCAGTTCACGGTGTTCCTCGGGGGTGACCCGGCCGACGCAGGGCGCCGAGCACTTGCCGATGTAACCGAGGAGACAGGGGCGGCCGGTCCGCGCGGCGTTCTTGAACACCCCGGCGGAGCAGGTCCGTACGGGAAAGACACGGAGCATCAGATCGACGGTCTCGCGGATGGCCCAGGCGTGTCCGTAGGGGCCGAAGTAGCGCACGCCCTTCTTCTTGGCGCCGCGCATCACCTGGACCCGGGGGAACTCCTCGTTCAGCGTGACGGCGAGGAACGGATAGCTCTTGTCGTCGCGGTACTTGACGTTGAACCGGGGGTCGTACTCCTTGATCCAGGAGTACTCCAGCTGAAGCGCCTCGACCTCGGTGGAGACGACGGTCCACTCGACGGACGCGGCGGTGGTGACCATCGTTCGGGTACGCGGGTGCAGACCCGCCAGATCCTGGAAGTAGTTGGCGAGCCGCTGACGCAGGCTCTTCGCCTTCCCGACATAGATCACCCGCCGGTGGTCGTCACGGAACCTGTAGACCCCCGGCGAGTCGGGGATCTGTCCCGGCTTGGGGCGGTAGCTGGAGGGGTCGGCCATGCCGTCCACCCTACTGTCGGGGACCGACAGCAGGGTCCCGCCGGGGTACCCCCCGGGATCGTCAGGCCCGGGGGCCCGCGATGAGCTTGCCGCCCTCCGCGGTGACCGGGACCTCGGGCAGTGACGCGGTCGCCGGTCCCTGTATGGCCTTGCCGGTCGTGACATCGAACTTGCTGCCGTGGCACGGGCAGTCACCCACCGTGCCCTCCAGCTTCTCCAGGAGGCAGCCCGCGTGGGTGCACTGCGCGCTGAACGCCTTGTACTCCCCCTTCGCGGGGCAGCTCACCACCAGTCGCTGGTCCCGGTAGAGCTTCGCGCCGCCGACCGGCACCTCCGCCGCCGCGCCGAGGTCGACGGGGGCGGTGGGGGTGGTGGGGGTGGGGTTCTCGGCGTGGCCCAGCTTCGATCCGGTGGAGCAGGCCGCCGCCCCCAGCCCGGCCGCACCGGCGAGCGCGGCGCCCTTCAGCACGGTGCGGCGGGCGGCGGAGGGGCCGGACATGGTGGCTCCACTGGGTCGGAGGTCGGTGACATACGCGACGATACCGGGGCTGTTCCGGCGGTCCTTCAGCGGCTGTCCCCAGGGACGGGACAGCCGCTGAACGAGGCGGAGCCGGTGCGGGGGCGCGCCGGGTGGGAGGCGCCGGGTGGGTGGCGCGCCGGGTCAGGGGGTCAGGCGCGGCGCGAGCGCGCGGCGGTCTTCTTCGCCGCCACCGCCCTGGCCGGCGCCTTCTTGGCCGCCGCCTTCCGCGTCGTGGCCTTCTTCATCGGCGCCGCGTCGCTGATGCTCTCGGCGTCCAGGATGTCCCGCAGGAACTTTCCGGTGTGGCTGGCCGGGACGCCGGCCACCTGCTCCGGGGTGCCCTCCGCGATCACCAGACCGCCGCCGTTGCCGCCCTCAGGTCCCATGTCGATCACCCAGTCCGCCGTCTTGATGACGTCCAGGTTGTGCTCGATCACGATCACCGTATTGCCCTTCTCGACCAATCCGGAGAGCACCGTGATCAGCTTGCTGATGTCCTCGAAGTGCAGACCGGTCGTCGGCTCGTCCAGGACGTAGACCGTACGGCCGGTGGAGCGCTTCTGTAGCTCGCTCGACAGCTTCACCCGCTGCGCCTCGCCGCCCGAGAGGGTCGGCGCGGACTGGCCCAGCCGGACATACCCGAGGCCGACCTCGTTGAGCGTCCTGAGGTGCCGCGAGATGGTCGGGACGGCCTCGAAGAAGTCCAGGGCCTCCTCGATCGGCATGTCCAGCACCTCGGCGATGGACTTGCCCTTGTAGTGGACCTCCAGGGTCTCCCGGTTGTAGCGGGCTCCATGGCAGACCTCGCACGGGACATAGACGTCCGGCAGGAAGTTCATCTCGATCTTGATCGTGCCGTCACCCGAGCAGTTCTCGCAGCGACCGCCCTTGACGTTGAAGGAGAAGCGCCCGGGGAGGTAGCCGCGGACCTTGGCCTCCATCGTCTCGGCGAAGAGCTTGCGGACATGGTCGAAGACACCGGTGTACGTGGCCGGGTTGGACCGGGGCGTACGGCCGATGGGCGACTGGTCGACATGGACGACCTTGTCGACCAGATCGTCGCCGTCGACCCGGGTGTGCCGGCCGGGCACCGACTTCGCGCCGTTCAGCTCGCGTGCCAGATGCGTATAGAGGATGTCGTTGACCAGCGTCGACTTACCGGAGCCCGAGACTCCGGTGATGGCCGTGAACACGCCCAGCGGGAAGGACACATCGATGTCCCGCAGATTGTTCTCCCGGGCGCCGTGCACGGTGAGCTGCCGGCCCGGGTCGATCGGCCGGCGGATGCCCGGGGTGGGGATGGCCTTCTTCCCGGAGAGGTACTGGCCGGTCATCGACTCCTTGTTGGCCAGCAGCCCCTTCAACGGTCCTGAATGCACGACCTTGCCGCCGTGCTCACCGGCGCCGGGGCCGATGTCGACCACCCAGTCGGCCACCTTGATGGTGTCCTCGTCGTGCTCCACGACGATCAGGGTGTTACCCATGTCACGCAGCCTGACCAGGGTCTCGATCAGCCGGTGGTTGTCCCGCTGGTGCAGACCGATGGACGGCTCGTCCAGTACGTACAGCACCCCGACCAGCCCCGAGCCGATTTGCGTCGCGAGCCGGATCCGCTGGGCCTCGCCGCCGGAGAGGGTCCCGGCCGCGCGGTTCAGCGAGAGATAGTCCAGGCCCACGTCGACCAGGAACCTCAGCCGCTCGTTGACCTCCTTGAGCACCCGCTCGGCGATCGTCTTGTCACGGTCGTTCAGCTTGAGCTCGGCCAGGAAGTCGGCGCAGTCGCTGATCGAGAGCGCGGAGACTTCGGCGATGGACTTCTCCATGACCGTGACCGCCAGGACGATCGGCTTGAGCCGGGTGCCCTCACAGGTCGGGCAGGGCACCTCACGCATATAGCCCTCGAAGCGCTCCCTGCTGGTGTCGCTCTCCGCCTCCGTGTGCCGCCGCTTGACGAAGGAGACCGCTCCCTCGAAGGCGGGGCTGGTGTAGGCGCGCTCGCGGCCGTACCGGTTGCGGTAGCGGACCTCGACCTGGGTCTTGTGGCCGTACAGCAGGGCCTTCCTGGCGCGCTGTGGCAGGCCGGCCCACGGGATGTCCGTACGGAATCCGAGCGCCTTGGCGAGGCCGCCGATCTGCCGCCCGAAGTACTCCTTCGTATGGCCGTGGGACCAGGGGTGGATGGCGCCCTCGTCGAGTGACTTCTCCTCGTCGGGGACGATCAGCTCCGGGTCGACCTCCATGCGCGTACCGATACCGGTGCAGTCGGGGCACGCGCCGAAGGGCGAGTTGAAGGAGAAGGAGCGGGGCTCAAGCTCCTCGAAGGAGAGATCGTCGTACGGGCAGTACAGATGCTCGGAGTACATCCGCTCGCGCTCGGGGTCGTCCTCGGGGAGATCCACGAAGTCGAGCACGACCATGCCGCCGGAGAGACCGAGCGCGGTCTCGACCGAGTCGGTCAGCCGGCGCTTGGCGCTGTCCTTCACCGTGAGGCGGTCGACCACCACCTCGATGGTGTGCTTCTCCTGCTTCTTGAGCTTGGGCGGCTCACTGAGCTGGATCGTCTGCCCGTCGACCCTGGCCCGGCTGTAGCCCTTGGTCTGGAGATCGGCGAAGAGATCGACGAACTCACCCTTGCGCTCCCGGATGAGCGGCGAGAGGACCTGGAACCTGCTGCCCTCGGGCAGTTCGAGCACCCGGTCCACGATGGCCCCCGGCGACTGCCGGGAGATCGGCCGGCCGCACTCCGGACAGTGCGGCTTGCCGATCCTGGCGAAGAGCAGCCGGAGGTAGTCGTACACCTCGGTGATCGTGCCGACCGTCGAGCGCGGGTTGCGCGAGGTCGACTTCTGGTCGATGGAGACTGCCGGGGAGAGCCCCTCGATGAAGTCGACGTCCGGCTTGTCCATCTGACCGAGGAACTGCCGGGCGTACGAGGAAAGGGACTCCACGTACCGGCGCTGTCCCTCGGCGAAGATCGTGTCGAACGCGAGAGAGGACTTGCCCGACCCGGAGAGCCCGGTGAAGACGATGAGGGAGTCACGGGGGAGGTCGAGCGACACGTTCTTGAGATTGTGCTCGCGCGCGCCACGGACGATGAGACGGTCGGCCACGCCGGTCCGCACCTTTCTGAAGAGAACCAAGGGGCGGAGCCCCCTTCCCACACTAATGGGGGTCGCCAGAACGATGGATTGCCAGTGGTCGATTGCCGGGCTTCGGAGCGCCGGGCGGGATTGCCTATATGCCAGGATGCCTCCCCTGAGCCTATAGCACGTGCATTCGATTTACGGCGGCCCTGCACCGTCTTCACCCGATCGAGTGGCGGCGCTATCGTCGGCGGCATGATCGATCACGAGCGTGACCTGACGGCTGTACGTGAGGCGACGGACCGCCTCCTCGGCGCAGCCGCCGAACTGGACAACGCGGCCCTCGCCGCGCCGTCACGGCTCCCGGGCTGGAGCCGGGGACATGTGCTGGCACATCTCGCCAGGAACGCGGACGCACTGGTCAATGTGCTCGAAGGCCGGCCCATGTACCGCGACGCCGAAACGCGCGACGCGGACATCGAGCGGGACGCGGCGCGACCGCTGGAGGTCCAGCTCGCCGACGTACGTAACACCGCGGAGGCCTTCCAGCATTCCGCGGCCGCCCCCGCGGACTGGACGCGCGTCGTCACGATGCGCAACGGCGTCACGGACGCCGCGGCCCGCGTTCCGTTCCGCCGGCTGATCGAGATCGAGCTGCACCATGTCGATCTCGGCATCGGCCGCGAGCTGGAGGATCTGTCCGAGGAGTTCACCGAGCGCGAGACCGCCTTCCTCGTGGAGCGGTTCTCCGGGAACGCCGCGGTCCCGCCGCTGGCCCTGACCGCGAGCGACGGGCGGACCTGGCGCACGGGTGGTACGGAGGGCACCCCGCTCGCCGTGAGCGGACCGGCCCCGGACCTGCTGGGCTGGCTCGCGGGCCGCCGGGACGGGACCGCGCTGAAGTCTCCGGACGGCCCCCTGCCCGTACTGCCCCCGCTATAGGCTGATCCGTATGACGTACAGCGGAGCGGTGAAGGTCGGCGGACCGGCGGACGTGCATGAACTGCCCGCCCTGATGATCTCCAAGGTCGCCGTCGGGCCGATGGACAACAACGCCTATCTGCTGCGCTGCCGGGCCACCGGTGAGCAGCTGCTGATCGACGCGGCCAATGACGCCGGCACATTGCTGACTCTGATCGGTGACGACGGCATCGCGTCCGTCGTCACCACGCACCGCCATGGCGACCACTGGCAGGCCCTGGCGGAGGTCGTGGCGGCCACGGGCGCGCGGACGTACGCGGGGCGGTACGACGCCGAGGCCATCCCCGTGCCCACCGATGTCCCGGTCGAGGACGGGGACACGATCCGTGTCGGTGAGATCGAACTCACCGCCCTGCATCTGGTGGGCCACACCCCGGGCTCGATCGTGCTGGTCTACGACGACCCGCACGACCACGCGCACCTGTTCACCGGCGACTGCCTGTTCCCCGGCGGCCCCGGGAAGACCGGGACCTCGGCGGACTTCACGAGCCTGATGGACGGGATCGAGACCAAGATCTTCGCGACCCTGCCGGACGAGGCGTGGATCTATCCCGGCCACGGCAACGACTCCACCCTCGGCGCCGAGCGCCCGCACCTCGCGGCCTGGCGGGCGCGAGGCTGGTGACCCGCCGCCGACACCCGGGGCGGCCCGCAGATGGGTCTCGACCGGCCGGCGAGTGACTTCGGAGGAGACGCCGGCCGCCGAGGAGGTATCAGCGTCACGTCCTGAGGTCGGATTCCGAGCCGTACGAACGCGAAAGGGGGCGGGCGGCAGTATTGCCGCTCGCCCCCTCCCTTTCCGCGAGGATCAGGCCTCGATGCTGTCCTTGCTCTCCCGGCCGTCCTTGCTGTCCTGGCCGTCCTGGCCGTTCTCCGTCTGGAGCGCGGCGGCCGCGTCCCGCTCCGCCTGCTTCTTCGAGGCGATCAGGCTGGTGATCGTGGTGACGATCAGAACACCACAGATGACCGCCAGCGAGACCGGGATGGAGATCTCGGGGACATGCACCCCGGTCTCGTGCAGCGCGTGGAGCACCAGCTTCACACCGATGAAGCCCAGGATGACCGACAGGCCGTAGCTGAGGTGCACCAGCTTCTTCAGCAGCCCACCGATGAGGAAGTAGAGCTGCCGCAGACCCATCAGGGCGAAGGCGTTGGCGGTGAAGACGATGTACGGGTCCTGGGTCAGACCGAAGATCGCGGGGATGGAGTCCAGCGCGAACAGCACGTCCGTGGTGCCGATGGCCAGCATGACCACCATCAGCGGGGTAAGGATCCGCTTGCCGTTGTCCCGGATGAAGAGCTTGGTGCCGTGGTACCTGTCGGCGACCCCGAAGCGCTTCTCGATGGACTTGAGGAGACGGTTCTCCTCGAACTCCTCGTCCTCGTCGTCGGAGCGCGCCTCCTGGATGAGCTTCCAGGCGGTGTAGATCAGGAACGCGCCGAAGATGAAGAAGACCCACGAGAAGCTGGCGATGATCGCGGCGCCTGCCGCGATGAATATGGCGCGCAGCACCAGGGCGATCAGCACACCGATGAGCAGCACACGCTGCTGTAGATGCGAGGGAACCGAGAACTTCGCCATGATCAGGACGAAGACGAAGAGATTGTCGACACTGAGCGACTTCTCGGTGATGAATCCGGCGAAGAACTCGCCGGCCGCCTGGCCGGTGCCGAACACCATCAGGCCGACGCCGAACAGCGCGGCGAGGGCGATCCAGACGATCGTCCAGATACCGGCTTCCTTCATCGACACGTCATGGGGCTTGCGCCCGATGAAGAAGTCGACAGCGATAAGGGCGGACAGACCAAGAATGGTCAGCACCCACAGGGTCAAGGAAACGTCCACTGTGCCTCCGGCTTCGTACGGCTATCGATCAGCGTCGTCGCTGCCGGAGGTCTCTTCCACCCGGGCGGCTTCCGCCGCTCCCTGGGCCGACGCCCCGGGATCGATGGCGATCCGTATTGACGGGCACGTCGCGATGTGGGAGTACTCCCCTCCGCTGCAAGGAAGAGTACAGGAAGAACCAAGAAAAGGTAAAATGATCAGTGAAAAGCCATCACTTGTGCAGTGCGGGCCTGGTCAGCGGCGCCAGGAGCGGCGAGCGGACGCCACCTGTTCGAGGACCTGGAGGAGCACCCTGCTGCCCGGCGGCACCGCGGGCGGTTCGTAGGTCCAGGCGTGCCCCACCCAGGGATCGGCGAGGTGATCGTCCGGGACGGGGGTGACCCGCAGCAGCGACCGCCAGAGCGGATCCAGCACCGGTCCGTATCCGCTCGCGTCCTCGCGGTCCGCGACCATCAGCAGATGCACACCGACCGCCGGACCCTCGTCGGCGAGATAACGCAGCTGGGTCACCGCGCGGTCGTCGAAGCCATGCGGGAAGTCATTGACGATCAGCAGCTGCTCCGCGGTGTCCAGACCGGGCGGCAGGGACTCGGCAGCCCCGCCGCGGACCGCCATCTGCACCAGGTCCACACGCTGGGTGAGTGTCGCGAGGACGGTCGCCACACCCCCGGCGCCCGCCGCGGGCGGCCGGTCGAGCACCCCGGACGAGGTCAGCGGGGCCAGTGAGCGCGCGCCCGAGCCCGCCGGGTCGATCACATGGACGGTGAACTCGCCGGGCGGGTAGGCGGCCAGAAGGCGTGCGGCATGGGTGACCGCGGTGTCCATGGCCAGCCCGCGCAGCTGGGCGTCGTCCATCATCAGCGCGGCCTCGGAGCCGGATCGGCCGCTGTCGACCCAGAGCCCGCGCTCCAGGGGCAGCCGCACCAGCATCGGTATCCGCAGATCGGGGCGCTCGGGCAGATGGACATCGCCGAGGCGCAGCGCCATCGGGATCTCCATCGGCACGCGGTAGGCGTGCCAGACGGGGTTGTCCCAGCGGGCGTAGGCGGGCGGCAGCGCGGGCTCGACGACCTCGGACTCGGCGACGAGCTGGGCCAGATCGCGGTCAAGGACCTCGCGCGCCTGGCCGGCGAGCTGGTCGTGCTTGGCACGGGCGGCCTCGCGGGCGGCGTCTCCCGCTCCGCCGATGCGATGACGGGGGTCGGAGAGGACGCGGTCCAGTTCCTGGTCGAGCCGGGATTCGGCGAAGTCCATGGCGCTGCGGTACGCGGCGGTCGTACGGGCCAGATCCTCGAACATGCCCCAGACCTGGTTGTAGAGGCGCTCGTCCATGGACCAGCCCGTCGCGTCACCCGCGACGGGGCGGGGCGGCCGGCCGGGCTGGGCGGGCACCGCGGCCGGGGGCGGAGTCGGCGGCGTGGACGTACGGCGGCCCGGATGCGTGTAGTTGACCGCCCCGCCCGCGCCGGACCCCGGACCCGCGGACGACGGCGGTACCGAGGCCGGCGGGCCGGCGGACGGTACGGTCCCGGGCGTGGACTGCGAGGGTGTGACGGGTCCCGGGGCGGGAGCCATGGGCAGCCCCTCGGACCTGCGCCGCCCGCCGTCCGTCGCACCCGGCAGCGGGGTCTGTACGGCGCTGGCCAGATGGCGGGCCACCGCCTCCTGGATACCGGCGGCGAAGGCACGGGCCTGGGGCAGTCCCTGGTCGCCGAACAGCTCGGCGAGGCCGCCCGCGTACCCCTGGCCGACGGCCCGGACCTTCCAGGCCCCCTGGCGGCGGTAGAGCTCCAGGGCGACAACGGCGGTCTCGGAGTCCAGCCCGGTGAGGGTGAAGCTGGCGACCTCGGCGCCCTCGGTGGAGGTGACCGCCGCGAAGGGCGCCGCCGTGGCGCCGAAGCGATCGGGGCCGCCGACGCCCTCGGGGAGGGCGAGCAGTACATGGACCAGATGCACCCGCGAGGGCAGAGCGTCCAGATCGACGTGGAAGCGCAGGGCCGCGGCGGCCTGGCGGGACACCTCGATGCCCGGGAGGGAGGGCGAACCGGGGTGGACGATCCACTCCGCGCCGCCCACGGTGCCCTGGGCGTCCGCGAGCGTGGCGCAGGGCATGACCGGTGCGCCGGCCGTCACCCGGATCTCCAGTCGGGTGTGGGGCAAGGGGTGGTTCTGCCCCCGGACCAGCTCGGCCGTCATCGCCTCTGTCCCCTCATCGGTTACGCGTCGGTGTTCAGGTGTGGTGGTACAGCTCAGTACGGGTGTTGTGGTGCGGATGCCCGGTGCGGGGGTACTTCTGTGCGACCGCAGCGGCGCAGCCCCCGGTGGCCTGCGCCGGCCTCCGGGAGCTGCGTTTACTCGACGACGCCGTCGCCGTGTCCTACAGATGCGGCAGGATCGACGGCATCAGGTCCTGGAACGTACGGCCGTTGGCCGGGTTGCCGAGGGCCGTCATCTGCCAGCCGGAGCCCACGCGGTGAACCTTCGCCATGATCTGCGCGGTGTACTGGCCGCCGCCGTCGAGCGTGTAGCGGGCCAGCTCCTGGCCGTTGGTCTCGTCGACGATGCGGCAGAAGGCGTTCTGGACCTCCTGGAACGTCTGGCCGGTGAACGAGTTCACCGTGAAGACGATCTGGTCGATATGGACCGGGATCCGCTGGAGGTCGACGAGGATCGCCTCGTCGTCGCCGCCCTGGCCGGCGCCGCCGACCAGATTGTCACCGGTGTGCCGTACCGAGCCGTCGTCGCTGACGAGATGGCGGAAGAAGACCACGTCGACCGGCTGCTTGTCGGCGAACAGCACCGCCGAGGCGTCCAGGTCGATCTCGCGGGTGCGGGAGCCGAACAGGCCCCGGCGGGGGGCGGCCTGCCAGCCGAGCCCCATGCGCACCGCCGTCAGGGTGCCGCCGCCCTTCTTCTCCAGGCTGATGGCCTGACCCTTGGTCAGATTGACGCCAGGGCCTCCGGGCGCACTGCCCTTGGATACGTCCACCACGCGCTGTCCCCTCTCGAATGGTTCCCCCGCAACCGTCCGTATGCGGTTGCGCAGCACCCTACGCAGTCACAGGGACATTGCAGGAGGCTTGGACCGTTTTTGTGTCGGTCTTGCAACACACCAGGTGTCCCGGTGTGTCAGGCCAGCCCCACTTCCCTCATCTGCCGCAATTCCTTCTTGAGTTCGCTCACTTCGTCGCGCAGCCGCGCGGCGACCTCGAACTGAAGCTCGGCCGCGGCGGCCCGCATCCGGTCGGTCATCTCCTCGATGATCCCGGCCAGTTCGGCGGCGGGCCGGTCGGTGAGCACGGCGCCCGTCGTCCCCGCCTTGCCGCCCTTCGCGGGCTTCGCCCCGAGCGAGGGGACCGGGGCCTTGGCGGGCTTGCCGTCCTTCGACTTCCGGTAGCCCGTGCCGAGCAGGGCCTCGGTGTCGACCTCCTCGCGCGCGATGGTCGCGACGATGTCGTTGATCTTCTTACGGAGCGGCTGGGGGTCGATACCGCGCTCGGTGTTGTACGCGATCTGCTTCTCCCGGCGCCGGTTCGTCTCGTCGATCGCCTGCGCCATCGCTGGGGTGATCTTGTCCGCGTACATATGGACCTGACCGGACACATTGCGCGCGGCCCGTCCGATGGTCTGGATGAGCGAGGTGCCCGAGCGCAGGAAGCCCTGCTTGTCGGCGTCGAGGATCGCGACCAGGGAGACCTCCGGCAGGTCGAGGCCCTCGCGGAGCAGGTTGATGCCGACGAGGACGTCGTACTCACCGGCGCGCAGCTCACGCAGCAGCTCGACCCGGCGCAAGGTGTCGACATCGCTGTGCAGATACCGCACCTGGATGCCCAACTCCAGGAAGTAGTCGGTGAGGTCCTCGGCCATCTTCTTGGTGAGTGTGGTCACCAGCACGCGCTCGTCCTTCTCGGCGCGCTCGCGGATCTCATGGACCAGATCGTCGATCTGGCCCTCCGTGGGCTTGACGACGACCTCGGGGTCGATCAGGCCCGTGGGACGGATGATCTGCTCCACGAAGCCGTCGGAGCGGGACAGCTCGTACGTACCCGGAGTGGCGGAGAGATAGACGGTCTGGCCGATCCGCTGCTGGAACTCCTCCCACTTGAGCGGGCGGTTGTCGAGCGCGGACGGCAGCCGGAAGCCATGGTCGACCAGGGTCCGCTTGCGGGACGCGTCGCCCTCGTACATCGCGCCGATCTGCGGCACGGTGACATGCGACTCGTCGATGACCAGCAGGAAGTCCTCGGGGAAGTAGTCGAGGAGGGTGTTGGGCGCGGAGCCGGGCGCGCGGTCGTCGAAGTGCATCGAGTAGTTCTCGATCCCCGAGCAGGAGCCGATCTGGCGCATCATCTCGATGTCGTAGGTCGTCCGCATCCGCAGTCGCTGGGACTCCAGCAGCTTGCCCTGCTTGTCCAGCTCGGCCAGCCGGGACTCCAGTTCCCGCTCGATCCCATTGACCGCCTTCTCCATGCGCTCGGGACCGGCCACGTAATGGCTCGCCGGGAAGATGTACAGCTCTTCGTCGTCGCTGATGACCTCGCCGGTGAGCGGGTGCAGCGTGGACAGCGCCTCGATCTCGTCGCCGAACATCTCGATACGGACGGCCAGCTCCTCGTAGACCGGGAAGATCTCGATGGTGTCGCCCCGGACCCGGAAGGTGCCCCGGGTGAACGCGAGGTCGTTGCGCGTGTACTGGATGTCGACGAAGCGGCGCAGCAACTGGTCCCTGTCCAGCTCCAGGCCGACCTTCAGCGGCACCATCCGGTCCACGTACTCCTGGGGCGTACCGAGGCCGTAGATGCAGGAGACCGAGGCGACGACGACCACATCGCGGCGGGTGAGAAGGGAGTTCGTCGCGGAGTGGCGCAGCCGCTCGACCTCCTCGTTGATGGAGGAGTCCTTCTCGATGTAGGTGTCCGACTGCGGAACGTACGCCTCGGGCTGGTAGTAGTCGTAGTACGAGACGAAGTACTCGACGGCGTTGTTGGGCAGCAGCTCACGGAATTCGTTCGCCAGCTGGGCGGCCAGGGTCTTGTTCGGCGCCATCACCAGCGTGGGGCGCTGGAGCTTCTCGATCATCCAGGCGGTCGTCGCCGACTTTCCCGTGCCGGTCGCGCCGAGCAGGACGACGTCCTTCTCGCCCGCGCGGACACGCCGCTCCAGGTCGGCGATGGCCGTGGGCTGGTCGCCACTGGGCTGGTAGGAGCTGACGACCTCGAAAGGCGCCACCGTACGTTCGATCTTGGAAACGGGCCGCATGGATCCACCGTACGACCCCGCACTGACAGTGGGACGGCGAGCGGCCCCGGATCACCCGGAGTGAGCGACCGCTCACCCGCGTCACCAGTCGTGGAGGTCCTGGGAGCCGCGGCGCGCGGACCTGGCGGCCGCCCGGTCGGCGTGCACGCGAAGGCCCGGGCGCGGCCGGATCCGCTGCGTGGGCACCCCTTGGCGCCCGCACGGCCCGGTCACGGCCGCCGCGGAGCGTGACCGTTCGCGGCGGCCCGTCACCAGCAGCGGGTCGACCAGCACCGCCACACCGGCCAGCAGCAGGAAGAAGGCCGGACCGACCAGCATCGGGGCCAGCAGTTCGGCGGGCGGGGCGCCGCCCGAGTCGCCGACGGCGCCGCTCAGATGGACATGGACCGCGGCCATCGCGGTGTAGTGCATCCCGGTCGACGCGACGCCCATCACCGCGCTGGCGGCCAGACCGGCCAGAAAGCCGCGGTGCGAGACGACCACCCAGAGGGCCGCCGTCGTCATGATGACGGCGATCATGACGGAGAGCGCGACGGTGAAGGTGTCGTATCCGACGCGGCCGTGCAGCCGGATGCCCGCCATGCCGAGGTAGTGCATGGTGGCGAAACCGAGGCCGGTGATGGTGCCGCCGGTGATGAGGGTCATCGGGGTCGTGCCTCGGTACCCGACGATGAAGATCCCCACCCCGACCATCACGATCCCCACGACAAGGCTGGCGAATGTCGTGAACCGGTCGTAGCCGATCGGCACCTCCGAGACGTCGAACCCCATCATCGCGATGAAGTGCATCGTCCAGACGCCGGAGCCGATCGCGGCCGCTCCCAGCGCGAGCCCGCCCGGTTTCCAGGCGCGCCTGGTGCGCAGGGATCTCGCGGTGCAGCGCAGCCCGAGAGCCGCGCCGAGACAGGCCATGAGAAAGGCCGCCACGGGTGTGACGAGACCGTAGCTGAATCCGTCGATCGTGCCCTGCATAGCGATATGCCCCTCGCCCCTCGTGCTCCCTGTGCGAAAGCGTCGGCTCGGGCGAGGGTAGGACGGCCGGCCCGGTAAGCAAACAGGACCCCGGCGTTTTGTCGACACGAAACGGCGCACGCCCCCGTGGTACGGGGTGGTCTTCCGCGGGTGTGGCTTCATGATCTCACCCCATCCTTCGCGTCCATGGCGTGACTTCACGTTGTGGCCAACCTTCGCCTGTCCCCTGTTGGCCGCGGGCTGTCACGCTCTGGCCGACTGCCATCGCACGACCTGCCATCGCACGACACGCCATCGCACGACGCGAGGAGTACACGTGTACGCACGCACCTCAGTGACAACGGCCGCCGCTCTGCTGGGAGTCACCGCGCTGGTTCTGCCCGGCGCCGCCACCGCGAGCGCGGGCCCGGCCGCCGAGCCCAGGGGCGGCAGCCCGGTCGTCATCGCGCACCGCGGCGCCTCCGCCTATGCCCCGGAGAACACGCTCGCGGCCGTCGACGCGGCCGGTGACCTGGGCATCGACTGGGTGGAGAACGATGTCCAGCGCACCAAGGACGGCCGGCTGGTGGTGATCCACGACGACAATCTCCGGCGGACCACCAATGTGGCGGAGATCTTCCCCGACCGGTCGCCCTGGAAGGTGAAGGACTTCACGGCGGCGGAGATCGCCCGGCTGGACGCGGGCAGCTGGTTCGGCGAGCGGTGGGCGGGTGAGCGCGTACCCACGCTGAGGCAGTACCTGGACGCCGTGGAGGACAACCGGCAGAAGCTGCTCCTGGAGATCAAGGCCCCCGAGCAGTACCCCGGCGTCGAGCAGGACATCCTGCGGGTGCTGCGCCAGGAGGGCTGGCTGAGCCGCGGGCACGTCAAGAACAAGCTGGTCATCCAGAGCTTCAGCGCGGACAGCGTCCGTACGGTGCACCAGTTGCGCCCGGACCTCGTCACGGGCTTCCTCGGCGCTCCGGCGGTGGCCGATCTACCCGCGTACGCCGCGTTCACGGACCAGATCAACCCCGCGTACGGAGCGCTCACCGGCGACTACGTGGCGGCGGTGCACCGGCTGAAGGGCCCGAAGGGCAAGCCGCTCACGGTGAGCACCTGGACGGTCAACGACGCGGCGGGCGCGGTGCGTGTCCGGGATCTCGGTGTGGACGGGATCATCACCAACAACCCCGACGTGGTGCGGGACGCGGTGGGCTGAGACCGGAGACCGGAGGCCCCGGGCCGGTCCCAGGAGCGTTGTCAGTGGTGGCCCGTACCGTGGTCGGCATGAACAACTACGGGCAGAAGCCGGTGGAATGGACGGTCGTGTCCACCGGCATCGGGCCATTGCTGCTGGCCGCGACCGGCCAGGGGCTGGTGAGCGTGGTCTTCCATGCCCATGGGCCGGTGCGGGAGAAGGCGCTCGGACAGCTCAGGGACCGGCTGGGCACCGAGCCCGCCGAGTCGGCGTCGGGACTGCTGGCCGAGCCGATACGCGGGCTGTCCGCGTATTTCGCGGGCGAGCTGCGGGAGTTCGGGCTGCCGCTGGACTGGTCGTTCGCCACGGGCTTCAATCGGCAGGTGCTGCGCGAGCTGGCGTCGGGCGTCCCGTACGGCACGGTGGTCGGGTACGGCGATCTGGCCGAGCGGGTGGGCCGGCCGGGGGCCGCCCAGGCGGTCGGCGCGGCGATGGGTGCCAATCCATTGCCCGTGGTGGTGCCGTGTCATCGCGTGGTGGAGAGCGACGGCGGGATCGGCGGCTTCGGAGGCGGACTCGAAACGAAGCGTCGGCTGCTGGCTCTGGAGGGCGTGCTCCCGGAACCGCTCTTCTGAGCCCGACCACCGGGGCCTGACCACCGCTCCGAACTGGTCGGATCGTGTGCGTTTACCGACACTTGTCCGCTTTACGTGCCGGGCTTAGGCTTATTTGTGGAGAGCACCGCGTGTACAGCCCGGCGGGCAGTGGACGTCGGCCTGCGGCGTCCCGTACCGGCAGGCACTTCGGCCGGACCGCCCGAGCGGTAGCCGACTCCATCGCACACAGGCCGAGTCATCCGCTGGACGAGAAGAGCCGAAGGGACGGCGAGTCAGGATGAGCGGAGGAAACAAGGCAGTCGAATACATCAAGCCGGGTGAGGTGGATGTGAGGACCACCGAGTACCCGACGCTCGAACTCAAGGACGGGCCAGGTGTGGCCCCCGCGAACGTGGGCCGGAAATGCCGCCACGGAGTCATCCTCAAGGTGCTCGCGACCAACATATGCGGCAGCGATCAGCACATGGTGCGCGGCCGGACCACGGCTCCCGAGGGGTTGGTCCTCGGCCACGAGATCACCGGCGAGGTCATCGAGCGCGGCCCCGACGTCGAGTTCATCGACGTGGGCGATGTCGTGTCGGTGCCGTTCAACATCGCCTGCGGCCGCTGCCGCAACTGCAAGGAACGCCAGACCGGTATCTGTCTGAACGTCAACCCCGCCCGTCCCGGCGCCGCGTACGGCTACGTCGACATGGGTGGCTGGGTCGGCGGACAGGCGCAGTACGTGATGGTTCCGTACGCGGACTTCAACCTGCTCCGCTTCCCCGACCGGGACGCGGCGCTGGAGAAACTGCTGGATCTGACGATGCTGTCGGACATCTTCCCCACGGGCTACCACGGCGCGGTGACGGCGGGCACGGGCGTCGGTTCCACGGTGTATGTCGCGGGCGCGGGACCTGTCGGTCTGGCCGCCGCGGCCTCGGCCCAGTTGCTCGGCGCGGCGGTCGTCATCGTCGGCGACCTGAACGCCGAACGGCTCGCGCAGGCCCGCAGTTTCGGCTGTGAGACCGTCGACCTCACCAAGGGGTCGGTCGAGGACCAGATAGCCCAGATCCTGGGCGAGCCCGAGGTCGACGCCGCGGTCGACGCGGTCGGCTTCGAGGCGCGGGCGCACGGCAAGAACTCCAAGGAGGCTCCGGCGACCGTCCTCAACTCCCTGATGGGTGCCGTCAGGGCAGGCGGCGCGCTCGGTATCCCGGGGCTGTACGTCACCGACGACCCGGGCGGTATCGACGAGGACGCCAAGACCGGCACGCTCAAGGTCCGGCTCGGCCTGGGCTGGGCGAAGAGCCACACGTTCAGCACGGGACAGTGCCCGGTGATGAAGTATCACCGGGGCCTGGCGATGGCGATCCTGCACGACCGGGTCCACATCGCGAAGGCCGTCAACGCCACGGTGATCTCGCTGGAGGACGCCCCGCGCGGCTACGAGGAGTTCGACCACGGCGCCAGCCGCAAGTATGTGCTCAATCCGCATGGAGCGCTGAACGGAGTGGTGGCCGCCTGAGTGATTCCCGAGCGGTGGAGGGCGCGGTCGGCACCGCGCCCTCCACGGACGCGTCCCGAGGCGTGTCGTCAGAGACGTGTCGTCAGAGGCGTGTCGCCACAGGAGCGCCGTTCACTCGCGAAAGTAGCGCCGTTCACCCGCGCGTCGACGTTTGCGTCCGCGCGGGATGTGCCATGGATGGGGACATGCCAGACATCACTTCGCAGCTCTCCCCCGAGGTACGGGAGGCGCTCGCCGCGCACCGTCCCGTGGTCGCCCTGGAGTCGACGATCATCGCGCACGGACTGCCGCGCCCGCGCAATCTGGCGGTCGCGGAGGAGCTGGAGGCGCTCGTACGGGCCGGCGGCGCCGTACCCGCCACGGTCGCCGTGCTGGACGGCCGGCCCCGGGTGGGCCTGTCCACGGACCAGTTGGCACGGGTCGCCCAGGACGACTCCGTACGGAAGCTGGGCCATCGCGATCTGGCGCCCGCGCTCGCGGCGGGGGCGAGCGGTGCCACGACCGTCTCCGCCACCGCGTTCCTCGCCGCGCGGGCCGGGATCCGGGTCTTCGCGACGGGCGGTCTCGGCGGGGTCCACCGCGGCTGGACCGACACCCAGGACGAGTCGGCCGATCTGCGCCTGCTGGCCAGGACCCGGATCACCGTGGTGTGCGCGGGCGTCAAGTCGATCCTCGACGTACCGGCGACGCTCCAGCGGCTGGAGACGCTGGGTGTCGGCATCCTCGGCTACGGCACCGACCGGTTCCCCGGCTTCTATCTGACCTCGTCCGGTGAACCGGTCGACTGGACGGTCCGGGCGCCCGAGGAGGTCGCGGCGGTGATGGACGCGCAGGACGCGCTCGGCGGCCCGGAGTCGGCGCTCATCGTCGCCAACCCCGTGCCGGAAGCGGAGCAGTTGGATCCGGAGCAGCACGACCGGGTGCTCGCGGAGGCGTTGACGGAGTGTCATGAGCGCGGTATCAGCGGCCAGGCGGTCACCCCGTTCCTGCTGGACCAGCTGATGCGCCGCACGGGCGGCGCCTCGCTGGAGGCCAACCTCGCGGCGGTGCGCGGCAATGTGTGGCTCGCGGCGCGCGTCGCGGCGGCATGGTCGGCGTCGGGCCGGACCGCGCGGGGCCGGACCGCGGCGGGCGGATGAGCACCGGCGCCGGGGGCGCCGCGCTGCTGGTGATCGGGGATGTGGTCACCGATGTGGTGGCGCGGTACGGCACCCCCCTCGCGCACGGTACGGACACGGCCGCCGAGATCCGTACGCTGCCCGGCGGCGCCGGCGCCAACGCGGCCTGCTGGGCGGCGCACTGCGGCGCGGAGGTGCGGCTGCTGGCACGGGTGGGGACGCAGGCGCGGGAGTGGCACGAGGAACGGCTGCGGCGGGCGGGCGTACGTACCCATCTCGTCGTCGACGATCTCGTTCCGACCGCGACGGTGATCTGCCTGGTCGACGCCTCCGCCGAGCGCACGCTGCTCACCGACAGCGGCGCCGCGCTGCGGCTGTCCCCCGCCGACTGGTCACCGTCCCTGCTGGACGGGGTGGGCCGACTGCATCTCTCCGGCTATCTCTTCTTCGCGGACTCCAGCCGCCAACTGGCCTTCGCCGCGATGGAATCGGCTGAGGAGCGGGGCGTCCCGGTGAGTGTGGACCCCGCCTCGGCGGGGTTCATCAAGGAGCTGGGCGTGGACCGTTTTCTGGCGTCGGTGGGGAGCGTGGAGACCCTGCTCCCGAACGCGGACGAGGCCAGGCTCCTCACCGGGCTGACGAACGTGACGGACGCCGCCGCCGCGCTGAGCCGTCGGGCGGGGGTGGCGGTGGTGACCCTGGGCGGGGACGGCGCGCTGGTGGCGGAGGCGGGGGCCGTCACGGCCCGGGTACCGCCGGTCCCGGCCCGCGCCCGGGACTCGACGGGCGCGGGCGACGCCTTCACGGGCGCGTTCCACGCGGCCCGGCTCACCGGGGCGGACCCGGTGGCGGCCGCGACAGCGGGCTGCCGGGCGGGGGCACGGGCGGTCGCGACCATGGGCGGCCGGCCCTGACTCAGCCGCTGTCCGAGGCCGCCCCACGCCGGTATCCGAGGCCGCCCCACGCCGGATGGCGCGGATCATCCGTCCGTACGACCACATCGGCGGCCTCGGCCGGGTCCACCTCCCGTTCGTAGCGCTCGAACGCGGGAAGGGTCCAGCGTTCGCTCTCGTCGGTACGGCGCCCGAGCGCGGCCGGTGACAGCCGCAGATGCACCGTGAGGTCGAACGGGAACCAGTGCCCCAGCAGCAGCGGGCCGTGCAGCACCAGCACACCTCCGGGCGCGAGTGCGCTGTGCGCGCTGCGGGTCGCCCGGTCGGTGGCGGGGTCCCAGAGATCGGGCAGGACCCGTCCGGTGCCGCCGGGCTCCAGCGGCCCGAAGACCTCCCGCCACAGCGCCCCGGTGTCGAACCAGCCGCTGTAGTACGTCTCCGGATCCTCGCGACCGTACTCGTACCGCAGCGACGCCGGCCGCAGGAATCCACCGGTCCCGACGACCAGTACCGACCGGCCGCGTACCCGAAGCGCCTCCGCGAGCGCGTCGGCCCGCTCCCCGGTCCCGGCGGCCGGCGCTCCGTCGATGGCGACACGGAGCCAGGGGCCGCCGTCCGCCGCCCCGGTCTCCAGCACCCGCTCGGCGACGGCCTCGGTCAGCCGCTGCCAGGTGATCGCTTCGAGTCGCACCCGACCATCATCGTCCAGCGGCGCTCGGTCCCGCCGGGCCGGCCCCGCATCCGGCCCGCCCTCAGATGTCGGTCACATCCGCCACATCCCAGATGCCGACCCCGTCAGCCACGGGGAGTGCCTGCTCGGCCCAGATGGTCTTGCCGCCCGAGCCCTGGCGAGTGCCCCAGCTCCGCGTGAGCTGGGCGACGAGCAGAAGTCCGCGGCCCCCCTCGTCGTACACCCGGGCCCGGCGCAGATGCGGGGCGGTGTTGCTGCCGTCCGAGACCTCGCAGATCAGGCTGTGGTCATGGATGAGCCGGAGCTGGATCGGGGCCTGGGCATATCGGATGGCGTTGGTGACCAGTTCACTGACCACCAGTTCCGTGGTGAAGACGGCGTCCTCCAGCCCCCAGGCGGCCAGTTGTCCCGCGACGTCCCTGCGCGCCTGGGCCACCCCGGCGGGATCGCAGTCCAGCTCCCACGTGGCGACCTGGCTCGCGTCGAGCGCGCGGGTACGGGCGAGGAGCAGGGCGACGTCATCGGCGGGGCGGCCGGGAAGCAGCGCCTTGAGTACGTTGTCGCAGGTGTCCTCCAGGGGCGCGGCGGGATGGGCGAGGGCGGTGCGCAGCGCGGCGAACGACTCGTCGAGGCCGCGCTCGCGCGATTCGACGAGGCCGTTGGTGAACAGGGCGAGCACGCTGCCCTCCCGCAGCTCCACCTCGACGGACTCGAAGGGCAGAGTGCCGAGGCCGAGCGGCGCCCCGGCGGGCAGGTCGAGGAAGGAGACGGTGCCGTCCGGGGTGACCATCGCGGGCTGCGGATGTCCGGCGCGCGCCAGGGAGCAGCGACGGGACACCGGGTCGTAGACCGCGTAGATGCAGGTGGCGCCGACATCCCCGGCTCCCTCGGCCGCGGCGCCCGGGGCCTGTCCGCCGGACGCCTCCGCGGCGAGATGGTTGACGAGGTCGTCGAGGTGGGTGAGCAGTTCGTCGGGTGGCAGATCGACATCGGCCAGGGTGCGTACGGCCGTACGCAGCCGGCCCATCGTCGCCGACGCCTGGACGCCATGGCCGACCACATCGCCCACGACCAGGGCCACCCGGGAGCTGGACAGCGGGATCACGTCGAACCAGTCGCCGCCGACCCCGGCGCCCGAGTCGGCGGGGAGGTAGCGGAAGGCGAACTCGACCGCCGCGTGTTCCGGCAGCGCGCGCGGCAGCAGGCTGCGCTGAAGGGCCAGCGCCGTCTCGCGTTCGCGCGTGTAGCGGCGGGCGTTGTCGATACATACGGCGGCCCGCGCCGTGATCTCCTCGGCGAGCAGCAGATCGTCCAGCTCGAAGGGGGCCGGGCTGCGATGACGGGAGAAGGTGGCCACGCCGAGGATGGTGCCGCGGGCGCGCAGCGGGACGGCCATGTGCGAATGGAACCTGTACGCGCGCATCTTGGCCGCGCGCCCCGGGTCCATCCATCGGGCCACGGAGGAGTCCGTCACCTTCCTCATGACGCCCCGCTGGAGGAACAGGGCCTCGGCGGCGGGCGCGCTGTCCGGGTAGGAGGCGGTGTCCCCCACCTCGACCAGGGCTTCGGGGGCGCCCTCCAGGACGGACCGGAGGGCGACGCGCCGCAATCTCACCTGGCCGGGCCGCGGGCCGGTGAAGTGTTCCGCGCCGCCTCTGGGGTCCTCGGGGAGCAGATCGACCGTGACGAAGTCGGCGAGCGCGGGGACGGCGACATCGGCCAGTTCCCGCGCGGTGCTCACGACGTCGAGGGCGCTGCCGATGCGCGTACTGGCCTCGTTCACCAGGAGCAGCCGCTGCTGGGCACGGTTCTGCCGGGTCCTGTCGTGTACCGCGGCGGCCACCCCGCTTTTCCGGCCCTCGCCGTCCCAGAGCGGGGCGATGGAGACCACCCAGGCGAACTCATGGTCGTGGCCGGGCAGCCGCAACGAGGATTCGAGATTCTGCGGTTCGCCGGTCTCCAGCACCCGCAGCATGTGCCGCTCGATGTTCTCGATCTCCGGGGCGGGCATGGCCTCGGGCAGCCGCAATCCGCGCACATCGTCCCCGGTGAGGCCCAGCAGGCGCTCCATGTCCTCGCTCACGTGCCGCAGCCGCAGCCGGGTGTCGTAGATGGACATCGCACAGGGCGACTGCATGAATTCGACTTCGGACAGCGGCGGGCTGTCGGCGTGCGGGCCCGTACGCGTGGGGGCCAGCGGGGAGACGACGAGCCACTCGGTGGCGTCGGCGTCCGTCATCCGGCGATGTGCCAGCAGCCGTACGTCCAGCCGCTCCCCGTTCCGGTGCAGCAGCGTCACCGTCCCGCTCCATCTGTCCGGCAGGGCGGCCGGGTCCAGCGCCGCCGGATCGAGCGCGCCGGTGCGGGACCGCGCCGTCGCCCCGTCGGCGAGCAGCGCGGCGGCGGGCCGTCCGACGATCTCCGACGGTCGGTGGCCGAGCAGCCTGCGGGCACCCTCGCTCCACTCCGTTACGGTGCCCCGGGCGTCGATGACCGCCTTCGCCGTGGCCGCCTCGTCAAACGGATCGGTCTCGTGGAGATCGGTCTCCGGCGGATCGTTCGACCGGACGGGCTGGTCGTCCCGCCCGGAGTCCGGTCGCCTCATCGTCGCTCATCTCACCCTGCCCTGACCCGAGCGCCGGGGAGCAAGGTCCCGGCCCCGGCGGGCCTCCAGTGGCTCCAGTGGCTATTGACGCCTCTAAGTATGACATCCGTGACGAATAATGCTATTTCTGTCACCTTTCATGGCAAGGGGCGGACATGGCAAGGGACGGCATGCCAAGGGACGGACATGGCAAGGGACGGACTCCCCGCCGCTCACTCACCCCGCAGCGCCTTGGCCAGCGGCCCGTCACCCGACACCTCGATACGCCCCTCCCGCACTCCGTCCCCCACGGTCAGCGCGCCCCCGCTCAGCTCACGGCAGGTGTCGGCGTCGAGCACGAGGCGGGCGTCCGGGCTCTCCGCCGGCCCGTCGCCGTACCCCGGATCGCCCGCTCCGAGCCGTACATGGAACGCCCCTTCGTCCAGCCGGACTTCCACCACCCCCTCCCCCGACCCGCCGCCCGCACCCGAGCCCGCCGGGTCCGACAGCCCGTCCAGCACCGGCAGCAGCGGTACGGCGAACCAGTGCGCCCGTACGGCGTCGGTGGGCCTGCGCTCCTCCAGCGCGGGCGCGCCCCACTCCGCCAGGGCCGTGAGCACCGGCAGCAGCCCCCGCCCGCGCTCGGTCAGCTCGTACACATACGCCCCGGCCGGGGGCGGCAGCTTGCGGCGCAGGGCCAGATCGTCCCGCTCCATGTCCTTGAGCCGGGAGGCGAGCACATCCGTGCTGACACCCGGCAGATCGGCGTGCAGATCGGTGTACCGGCGGGGGCCCGCCAGCAGCTCCCGGACGATCAGCAGGGTCCAGCGGTCGCCCACGGAGTCGAGGGCACGGGCGGTGGCGCAGTACTGGTCGTAGCTTCGGCGACGTGACATGTGACGGATTCCAGACATGTTGTTGGACTTTCCAAGCTCGGGCTTGGTAAAACCAAGTATCGCACCAAGGTCTGGGAGGCCACGGCATGGAGTTCCGGCAGTCGAGCAAGCTCAGCGAGGTCTGCTACGAGATCCGCGGCCCGGTGATCGAGCACGCCGACGCCCTGGAGGAGGCGGGCCACAGCGTGCTGCGTCTCAACACCGGCAACCCCGCGCTCTTCGGGTTCGAGGCGCCGGAGGAGATCGTCCAGGACATGATCCGGATGCTGCCGACGGCACATGGTTACACGGACTCGCGCGGTGTCCTCTCCGCGCGCCGCGCCGTCGCCCAGCGCTACCAGACCATGGGACTGCCCGAGGTCACGGTCGATGACGTGTTCCTCGGCAATGGCGTCTCCGAGCTGGTCTCGATGGCCGTCCAGGCGCTCCTGGAGGACGGCGACGAAGTCCTGATCCCGGCCCCCGACTTCCCGCTCTGGACCGCCGTGACGACGCTGGCTGGCGGGCGGCCCGTGCACTATCTCTGCGACGAGTCCGCCCAGTGGTATCCGGACCTGGACGACATGGCGTCGAAGATCACCGACCGGACGAAAGCCGTCGTGATCATCAACCCCAACAACCCGACCGGCGCGGTCTATCCGCGCGAGATCGTCGAGGGCATCCTCGATCTCGCCCGCCGTCATCAGCTCATGGTGTTCGCGGACGAGATCTACGACCAGATCGTCTATGACGACGCGGTCCACCACACCGCCGCGGCCCTCGCCCCCGATCTGGTGGTGCTCACCTTCAGCGGACTCTCGAAGACGTACCGCGTGGCGGGTTTCCGCTCGGGCTGGCTCGTCGTCACCGGCCCCAAGCAGCATGCCCGCAGCTATCTTGAGGGCCTGACGATGCTCGCCTCGATGCGCCTGTGCCCCAACGCGCCCGCGCAGTACGCCATTCAGGCCGCGCTCGGCGGCCGGCAGTCGATCAAGGACCTCACCGCGCCCGGAGGCAGACTGTACGAGCAGCGCGACCGCGCCTGGGAGAAGCTCAACGAGATCCCCGGGGTCTCCTGTGTGAAGCCGAAAGGCGCGCTGTACGCCTTCCCCCGGCTCGACCCCAAGGTGCACAAGATCCACGACGACGAGCGGTTCGTGCTGGATCTGCTGCTGCGGGAGAAGATCCAGGTCGTACAGGGCACGGGGTTCAACTGGCCGCGCCCCGACCACTTCCGGATCCTGACGCTCCCCTACGCGGACGATCTCGACGCCGCCATCAGCCGGATCGGCCGCTTCCTGAGCGGCTACCGCCAATGACGGACAGCCCTGTGACGGCCAGGCCTGTAACGGACAGCCCTATGACGGACAGCGGACAACGGAGCGGACCCGGGGGCGTAGCCGGCCCCCGGGCCCTGAGATGCCGCCCATCGGGCACGCCGGCACGTTTAAGAACCCAGGTCAGTCATGAAGTCGCCGCGTCCTGCCTTTGGACCACCGCGCATCGAGCTGCGCAGGCCGGACTTGAACCGGCATTTCGACGTCCGGGGCCTGGGCCCGTTCGATCCGGCGATCGGCGGCGAATGCTGAGTCTGGAGCAAGAGTCTGAGATTGATCGCGGTCTGCCTCTGCCAATTGGGCTACCGCGGCCCGCCCATCCTTGCGGATGTGCCGCGGGGAGGGCTCGAACCTCCACTGGAACCGCGCTATCACGACAAGCCTCAGTTTCAGCTTGCGCTCCTCGCGCACCCCGGCCGCCCTCAAGGGCAGGCCGGGGAATCATTGAGGCTACCCGAACAGGTAGCCGAACACCGCGTCCCCCACCCGCTGGTCGGTGACCTCGGCGCCATTGGCCTCCTCGCGGGCGAACTTGACCGCCTGCTGGAGCTTCTCGACCCGGTCGAGCAGCTCGTTCACCCGCCGCGCCGGCAGCGCGCCGCTGAACTTCACCGTGGTCCAGTACCCGACCGGTATGTCCTCGTAGTACACCTCGACCTGCGCCGGGTGCTTCTCCGTCGCCTCGGCCTTCACATGGTTACGGGGGACCTTCTTCGTACGGAGCGTCCGCACCGCTTCCGTCTTCCACGCATCGGTCGACGGGTCCTGGCTCCAGGACTCCGACGCGTCGAGGACCGGCAGCTTGCGCACAAAGGTGTTCAGATCCGTCAGCTGCTTTTCGAGGAAGAGCAGATAGGCCACGGGTACGTCGCTCACCAGCACCCGTCCGTCGACGGTGACATCGGCACGCGCCGTGCAGTTCGCCCAGTCCTTGGTGGCGGTCACATCGAACAGCCGCGTCAGGGTCTTCGCGGTCTCGCGCAGTACGTCCTCGGCCTTGACCTGGACCCGGGTGGACTCGGGCGGAAGCTGCTCGCCCTCCTCGTCCTTGGTCTGGTACGTACGCGAGATACCGGCCAGCAGTGCCGGCTTCTGGAGGCCATGATGAGCCGCCGTCAGGTCCTGATGCGCCTTGGACTTGACGCCCTTCTCCACTGCGATGATCTGATTGAGTTTCGCCACAACAGGGACGTTAGCAAGGCGGACACTCGCCATCGAACGAATTACCGGACCGCTGGACGCCTCGACGTCCCGCGCCGCAACGTCCCGTTCGGACCCCCGAGTTGTCGATCCACCCGCTCCTCACAGTTCGATGGGGAGATGGCGTGGCCCGCGCAGCATGGCGTTGCGCCGGTAGGGGGGCGGGTCCTGGAGGAGGCGCGCCGTACCGAGGCGGGGGATCAGCGCGCCCAGGGCGATCTGGGCCTCGATCCGGGCCAGCGGTGCGCCGTAACAGAGGTGGATACCGCTGCCGAAACCGAGATGCTGGTTGTCCTGGCGGGTCGGGTCGAAGCGCTCCGGGTCGCGGAACCGCTTGGGATCCCGGTTGCCCGCGGCCAGCGCGAGCACGAGAGTTGTCCCCCTGGGGATGGTGGTGCCCGCGACCTCGATGGTGGCGAGGGGGACACGCTCGCGCATATGGACCGGAGGCTCGTAGCGCAGCAGTTCCTCCACCGCGCTCGGCAGCAGGCCGGGTTCCCGGCGCAAGCGGTCCAGTTGGTCGGGGTGGCGCAGCAGGGTGAGCACCCCGTTGGTGATGAGGTTGACCGTCGTCTCATGGCCGGCGATGAGCAGCAACACGGCCGTGGCCGCCAGTTCCTCGTCGGTGAGCCGCTTGGCCGGGTCCGGCTCGTTGACGAAGGCGGAGAGCATGTCGTCCGTCGGGTGACCGCGGCGCTGCTCGGCGAGGTCCACGAGGTACCCGCCCATCTCCGCCCGCGCCTTTGGGCCCGTCTGTTCCGGTGGGCCGGCATCCTCCTCAGCCCTGACATCGGCGGAGGCGACGATCGCGTCGGACCATGTCCGGAAGAGCGACTCGTCCTCGCGCGGGACACCGAGCAGTCGGCAGATGACCGTGACGGGCAACGGATAGGCGAGGTCGTCGACGATGTCGATCTGCTGGTGATCCTTGAGGGCCTCGATCAGCTCTTCGGTGATCCGGGCGATCTCGCCGCGCATCCCGTCGATACGGCCCGGACTGTGCGGTGGGCCGAACGGCCGCATGGCCAGCCCGCGCAGCCTCTGGTGCTCGGGGTCGTCGAGCCGCAGGAACGGCGGCTTCGGCCCCTCCTCGGCCATGCCCTGGGACGCGCCGGGGCGATTACGGGGGTCCGCGCTGATCCGCGGGTCATGGAGCAGGGCGGCGATGTCGTGGTACGTGCCGACCAGATAGCTGCCGTCCTGCTGCCGGGCCACGCCCGCCTCGCGGAGTTCCGCGTACAACGGGTAGGGGTCGGGGCGGTTGGCGTAGTCGGTGATCCGCTCCAGCAGGTTGTCGACGGCCATGCGGGGGCTCCTTGTGGACGGGCGGGGGCTATGGGGTCAACCGGCGGGCCGCACCACGGTCAGCCGACGGTCCAGCAGATGACCGGTGAGCGCGACGGTGGGACCGTGGGAAAGCCCCTTGGGATCCGGCACGTTGGAGGGGACCGGGAATTCGGTCAGCGGCGCGAGACCGTCGGCCGCCCCGGGACCGGGCGGGAACGGCGCGGCGGTCTCGATCAGGTTCTGGTAGTACTCAAGTGACTTGGCCATGTCGACGGTGACCGCGGCGGTCACGCGGCCCTGGTGGCCGTAGACCATCGCCAGACGGCGCTCTTCGAGCGAACCCTGCGCGATGACCACCTGGTCGGAGAAGGTCGGGACGCCGACGGACTTGATACTGAGCCCGAACTGGCTCGACCAGAAGACCGGGACCGTGAGGTGCGGCCGCCGCCGCGGCCCAGGGTTGACCATGTTGTGCGCGGCCACCCGGGCCTGCGCGACCGCGTTGCCCCAGTGCTCCAGGGCGATCAGCTGGTACTCGAAGAGCGGATGCGGGAAGCGCGCCACATCGCCGGCCACGAAGACATCGTCGGTGACGATCCCGTACATGTTGAAGACGCGGCACCCCGCGTCGCAGGCGACCCCGCGCGGGCCCGCGGCCAGCCCGGAATCCGCGAGCCACTCCGTGTTGCGCACCGCCCCCATGGCGACGACGCACACGTCCGCGTCGACACGGTTGCCGTCGGACAGGTCCGCACCGGTGAACCTGCCGTTCCCGCGCAGCGCCGTCACCGTCACCCCGCAGCGCAGATCGACGCCATGGGCCCGCTGGAGGCCGGCCGCGAGCTTCGCCAGCGTTCCGCCGAGCGCGCCCACCAGCGGCGCGGGACCGCGTTCCGCGACCGTGACCTCGATGCCCCGCTCCCGGCAGGCCGAGGCGATCTCCGAGCCCGTGAAGCCCCCGCCGATCACCAGCACCCTGCGGGGACCGGCGGCCAGCCGCTCGGCCAGAAGAGCGGCGTCGTCGCGGGTACGCAGGGTGAACACCCCGTCGAGGGCGGCCTCCTCCGGGTTGGGCCAGGGCCGCGCCCGGGTCCCGGTGGCGATCAGCAGCCGGTCGAAGGGCAGGGACTCGCCGTCGGACAGAAGCACCCGCTTCCCTTCCGGATCCAGCCCGGTGGCACGCACCCCGAGCCGCCACTGTGCCTCCGGGTCCCGGTGGATCGGCAGCCCTGTGGCGTCCGCGGCCACCTTCCCGAGCAGCACCTGCTTGGACAGCGGCGGCCTGTCGTAGGGCGGATGGGGCTCGTCCCCGATCATGGTCAGTGAGCCGGTGAAGCCCTCCTCGCGCAGCGCCTCCGCGGCGCGCAGTCCGGCCAGCGACGCGCCGACGATGACGATCCGCCCGTGCCACAGGTCATCGGGCACCGACACTCGCCTCCTGCCCCACGAGAATGGCCTGGACGGGGCACGCCGCCGCTGCCTGACGTACGCGTTCGAGCTGGTCGTCGGGGACGGCCGGGTTGTACAGCAACGCCTCGTCCTCGTGCAGCTCGAACACCTCCGGCGCGAGGAACACGCATTGCGCGTAGCCCTGACAGCGCGTGAGGTCCACCACCAACCGCATCCCGAGCCACTCCCTCCAGCGCACCGGCGTCCGGTCTCTTTCTAGCCCCGGGAAGGACCGGGCGCTCGGCCGACTACGCCACCGGGGTTCCGGCACGGCACGGCGGACCCGGAGGTTTGCCGGAACGGACGGCCCCGCTCGGGACGGCCCCGCACGGGACGGACCGGTTCCGGACCGCCCTGCTCCGGATGGCCCCGCTCCGGACGGCCCGGCTCGGGACAACCCGGCTCCGGACGGCCCGGCTCCAGACGGCTGGAATCAGGTGGCTCAGAACCGTACGGGCAGCGCTGCCAGGCCCCGGGCACGGGTCGAGGGGCGCCACCGCAGTTCCTCGTACGGAACGTCGAGCGCCAGCCTCGGGAAGCGCTCCAGCAGCGCGTTGAGCGCGATCTCCGTCTCCAGCCGGGCGAGCGGTGCGCCGAGGCAGTAGTGGATGCCGTACCCGAGGGCCACGTGCCCCGCGGTGTCACGGTCGAGGTCGAGCCGGTCGGGGTCGGCGAAGCGTTGCGGGTCGCGGTTGGCGGAGGCGAGGGACAGCATGACGGTCTCCCCCGCCGGCACCGTCACCCCGCCGATCGTCAGATCCTCGACCGCGAACCGTCGGATGGCCAGCAGCGCGGGCCCCTCGTACCGCATGAACTCCCCGACCGCCGCGGCCGTCCTGCCCGGCTCGGCGCGCAGCGCCGCCAGTTGTTCCGGGTGCTGGAGCAGGGCGAGGACGGAGTTGCCGATGAGTTGAACGGTGTTCTCGTACCCGGCGAAGAGGATGAGGAAGGCCAGCGACATCAACTCGTCCTCACTGAGCCGGTCGCCGCCGCCTGCCCCGCCACCTTCCGCGTCCCCGCCACCTTCCGCGTCCCCGCCGGCTTCCGCGCCCCCGCCGCTTCCCTCCCCCTCGTCGCGCACCGCGATCAGCGCGGACAGCAGATCGTCCCCGGGCTCGGCCCGCTTGTGGGCGAGCAGTTCGGTGAAGAAGGCGAGCATGCCGCCGATCGCCTCCTTCATCCGCTCGGGCCGCGCGGGATCGGGGGCGATCAGGGCGTCCGTCCACTCCCGGAAGTCCCGCCGGTCGCGCGGGGGTACGCCCAGCAGTTCGCAGATGACGACGATGGGCAGCGGCGCGGCGTACGAGGCGATCAGATCGGCGCACCCGCCGGATCCACGCCCGCCGGATCCACGCCCGCCTGATACCCGCCCGCCTGCTACGCGCGCGTCGGTTTCGAGAGCGTCGAGCAGTTCGTCGGCGGTGTGCCGGACCGGCTCCCGCAGCGTCTCGATCCGCCGCGCGGTGAACGCCCGGGCGACAAGACGCCGGATACGGGTGTGGTCCGGCGGATCCATGTTGAGCAGATTGGCGTCGAGGGCGGGCGGCAGCCCGAAACCCCGGTAACCCCCGGCCAGGGCACGGCTCTTGTCGAGGGAGAGCCGCGGGTCGGCGAGCGACCGCCGTACGTCCTCGTAGCGCGTGACGATCCAGGCAGGCCGTCCGTCGGGGCCGACGATCCGCCGTACAGGCGCTGTCTCGCGCAGCCGCGCATACACCTCGTACGGATCCGCCAGCAGCTCGTCCGTCGGATCGTAGAGCGACTGCGGTGACGCGCCGGACGCGGTGAGTGCCATGATCCCATCCTAAACAGCGCAAAGAGGAGCGGCTGTTGACGACGCGTGGCGGGGACCGCACCCCGCGTCGCGTCGGCCAAGGGCGCCGGCCGAACCGGATCCTCGGATCCTTCCGCTTGGCATGGACCTGTCCATGATCCTCGGCTACGCTCCGGCTGGCACCGCCTGAGAGCGCTCTCAGTCGCCTGCTGTTCCACCCCCACCATGCTGGAACACAGAAGGGCCACATCCCTTGAGACGTACGACAGTGATACGCACCGGTCTGTCCGCACTCCTCCTCCTCGGCACTTGGGCCACCGCCGGGCTCGCGCCGGCCACGGCGGCCCCCTCGTCCACCGCCGAGGCCCCGGCATCCGCCGGTCTGCTCACCGCCATGCAGAAGGATCTGGGCCTGACGGAGAGTCAGGCCAAGGCACGGCTGGCCGCGGAGAAGACAGCGACGGCTGTCGAGAGCAAGGCGAAGCGCGCGGCGGGAGCCTCGTACGGCGGTTCCTGGTTCAACCCGGACAGCGGCACGCTGACCGTCACGGTCACCAATGCGCGGAAGGCCGACGCCGTACGGGCGACCGGCGCGACCGTGCGGCTCGTCGAGCACAGCGCGCGGCAGCTCGACGCGGCCAAGGAGCGGATCGACGAGCTCTCCGCCCCGGCCGGTGTCAGCAGCTGGCATGTAGACCCCAAGGCGAACCGCGTCGTGGTCAATGTCGTCGCGGCGCAGAAGAACGACAACGATGTCCGTGACTTCCTCGACCGCGCCCGGCAGGCCGGCCCCGTCACGGTCAAGGAGACCGCCCAGGCTCCCCAGACCTTCGCCGCGGGCACCGTCGGCGGCGACCCGTACTACACGGGCAACGTCCGCTGTTCCATCGGCTTCTCCGTCTACGGCGGCTTCGTCACGGCGGGCCACTGCGGCCAGGCCGGCGCGTCGGTGAGCGGCTGGGACGGCTCGTACATCGGCAACTTCCAGGGCTCGTCCTTCCCGGACAACGACTACGCGTGGGTGAACGTCGGCAGCGGCTGGTGGACCGTCCCCGTGGTTCTCGGCTGGGGCTCCGTCTCCGACCAGTTGGTCCGCGGCTCCAACGAGGCCCCGATCGGCGCCTCGATCTGCCGCTCCGGCTCCACGACACACTGGCGCTGCGGCAACCTCCTGGCCAAGAACGAGACCGTCAACTACAGCCAGGGCGCCGTCCACCAGATGACCAAGACCAGCGTCTGCGCCGAGGGCGGCGACTCGGGCGGCTCGTTCATCAGCGGCGACCAGGCCCAGGGCGTGACCTCCGGCGGCTGGGGCAACTGCAGCAGCGGCGGCGAGACCTGGTACCAGCCGATCAACGAAATCCTGGGCCGCTACGGCCTGACACTCCACACCGCCTGACCCGTCACCGGGACTGACCGTCAACTCCGCCTGTCCTGAGGGGAGATCCGCCCCTCAGGACAGGCGGACACGTCGGCTGACGAGGCCGGGGGTACGGAGCGAGCGCGCGCGGCGGTATGGCGCGGTCGTCCCGTACCTCCGGCCTCGGTCGTGCCGAGGGCGTCCCTCCGCGTCACCGGCCGAGCAGCGCCGTCAGGGCGCCCACCGGGTCGGTGTCGGGGGTCCCGCGGGGCCACCAGTCCCCTTTGTCCCGGTCCGATTCATACCCGTACCAGAGGGCATCACGGCCGAAGCGGAGTTGGAGGGACGCGGTGGAGAGGCGGTTGCGCCAAGGGCGGAAATGGGGAAAGTCGGCCGCTGCCAGGGCGGGGCGGGCACGGTCGAAGGGGCCGGCGGGCGGATCCCAGGGCTCTTCCAGTACGGCGAGGCCCGCCAGGCCGCCCTGGCGCCAGGCCGCCACGGCGCGGGACAGGTCGGTGGGGGTGCGGTCGAGCGCGGTGGCCAGGTCCCGGTAGAGGGCGCGGGTGGATGCGGTCAGCCCGGAGCCGGGATGCGCGGCGGCCAGCCGTACCGCGTCCTGCCAGGGAGTGAGCGCGCCGATGGGGTCGAGGCCCGTGGTCAGGAACGTATGGGCGCGGGCCGCCGCTTCGGTGGCGAGCAGGTCGAGAGCGAGTGGGTCGGGCGCGCCGGGGGTCCCCGGATAGACGGGCGGGCGGCCCGGCTGCGCGGGGACGGGGAACGGCGGCGGCAGCATCGGCCGCGTCCGTGTCGCGAGGGCGACGCGCGCGTCGACCGTGGGCATCGGCGGTGCCGCGGTGCTCCGTTCGGCCACCGAGCGGGTGGCGTTGCGCCGGGTGAGATCGGCCAGCACCTCCTGTTCGCCCCGACCGCGCATCAGGAAGAGGACGAACGGGTCCTCGTCGAGGAGTCGCGCCGTCTGGTAGCAGAGGGCCGCCGCGTGCTTGCACGGGTAACCGTCGTCCGGGCAGGAGCAGTCGGGGGTCAGATCGCCCCCGGTGGGGAGCAGATCCGCCGACGCCGCGAGGGTGTGCGGCATGTCCTTGTCGAGCAGGGCGGCGATGTGGTCGGGGCGGGCCGCCGCGGCGTCGAGAAGATCCTCCCAGTCGGTGTCGTCGAGGGTACGGAGGCGGATCTCCGTACGGTACGGGCGGGGCCGCGAGCCATGGACGTACGCCATGACCCGGCCCGGTGTGACGGTGATGGCGTCGACATGGCCTCTGCCCGCGTAGGCACGGCCGCGCTGGAGGCGGGCCGTGTCGAGCGCGGTGTCCTCCATGGACTCCACCCACGCGTTGCCCCACCAGGTGGTGGCGAAGTCTCCCGAGGCACCCGGGCGCGGGGGCAGCGCGGGGAACGTACGCCGACGGTCGTCGTGCCTCGGGGCGGGCGCGCGGCGCGGGGTCATGACAGCCTCCGCAGGGAGACCAGATCCGCGAGATCCCGGTCGGTCAGCTCGGTCAGGGCCGCCTCGCCCGCGCCGAGGACCGCGTCGGCCAGCGCCCGCTTGGACGAGAGCATGTCGGCGATCCTGTCCTCGACCGTGCCCTCCGCGATCAGCCGGTGGACCTGGACGGGCTGGGTCTGGCCGATGCGGTACGCGCGGTCCGTGGCCTGTTCCTCCACGGCCGGATTCCACCAGCGGTCGAAGTGGATGACATGGCCGGCCCTGGTCAGATTGAGACCGGTGCCCGCCGCCTTGAGGGAGAGGACGAAGACCGGGACCTCGCCTGACTGGAACCGGTCCACCATGCGCTCGCGCTCGACGACGGGCGTACCGCCGTGCAGAAGCTGGGACGGGATGGCGCGCGCCGTGAGATGCGCGGAGAGCAGCCGCGCCATCGATACGTACTGGGTGAAGAGAAGGACGGAGCCGTCCTCGGCGAGGATCGTGTCGAGCAACTCGTCGAGCAGGGCGAGCTTGCCGGAACGGCCGGTGAGCCGGGCCGTGTCCTCCTTCAGATACTGCGCGGGGTGGTTGCAGATCTGCTTGAGGGCGGTGAGCAGCTTCATGACGAGGCCGCGGCGCGCCATGCCCTCGGCCGCCTCGATGGCGGCCATCGTCTCGCGGACGACCGCCTCGTAGAGCGACGCCTGCTCGCGGGTGAGTGCGACGGGATGATCGCTCTCCGTCTTGGGCGGCAGCTCGGGCACGATCCCGGGGTCGGACTTCCTCCTGCGCAGCAGGAACGGCCGGACCAGCCGGGACAGTCGCTCCACCGCCTCCTCGTTCGCCACGTCCTTGACGCCGGCGGTCTTCGCGTTCTCGACGTTCTCGACGATCCGCGCGTGCCGGGCCCGGAACGCCTTGAGCGGGCCGAGCAGCCCGGGGGTGGTCCAGTCGAGCAGCGCCCACAGCTCGGACAGGTTGTTCTCGACGGGCGTGCCCGTGAGCGCGATCCTGGCGGGCGCCGGGATCGTACGGAGCGCCTTGGCGGTCGACGAGAAGGGGTTCTTGACGTGCTGGGCCTCGTCGGCGACGACCATCCCCCAGCCGTGCGCGGCCAGCGCGTCGGCACTGCTGCGCATCGTGCCGTACGTGGTGAGCACGAAGCCGCCAGGGCCCCCAACCCCCGAGACCTCGTCCTCCGGGCCCTCGTCCCCCGAGGCCCCGTCCCCCGAGGCCGCGGGCAGGGTCCGCCCGGCGCCATGGAACCGGTGTACCGGGACACCGGGCGCGAACCGGGTGATCTCCCGCTGCCAGTTGCCCAGGAGAGAGGCCGGGCAGACGACAAGCGTGGGGGCCCTGCGGGCCCGGTGCAGATGGAGGGCGATGACCGTGACCGTCTTGCCGAGGCCCATATCGTCCGCGAGACAGCCGCCGAGACCGAGGGAGGTCATCAGATCCAGCCAGGCGAGACCGCGGAGTTGGTAGTCGCGCAGGGTGGCGGCCAGAGCGGGCGGCTGGGCGATCGCGGCGGCACCGGTGGTGAGACGGTCGCGCAGCGCGGCCAGCGCACCGGTCGGGACCGCTTCCACCGTCTCGCCGTCCACCTCGGCGGTGCCGGTCAGGGCGATGGCGAGCGCGTCCACCGGCTCCAGCAACCCCAATCCCCGCTTGCGCGCCTTCCGTACGAGGGCCGGATCGACGACGACCCACTGGTCGCGCAGCCGCACGATCGGCCGGTGCGACTCGGCGAGCCTGTCCATCTCCCGCTCGGTCAGGGGATCGCCGTCGAGCGCCAACTGCCAGTTGAATCTGAGCAGTTCCACGCTGTCGAAGAACGGCGTGCCGTCGGTGGCCGAGCCGGGCGCGGGGCGGACGACCGCGGCGGCGGTGAGCGTACGGGCCAGCTCCCTCGGCCAGTGGACGGCGACGCCCGCGGCGGCGAGGCGGGCCGCCCCCGGGCCGAGCAGTTCGTACAGCTCGTCCTCGGAGAGCGCCAGCGCGTCGGGGACATCCCGCTCCAGCAGCCGGGCGAGTGGGGTCCAGACGCGCGCCGCGCGGCGGAGGGCGAGCATGGCGTCGATCCGGGCGCGCGGGCCGAAGCCCTCGTCGCCGTGCCCGGCCCAGAGCCGCGAGGCGTCGACGACCAGGGTCGGGTCGGCCAGACTGTGGATCTGGACGAGAGCGGCGCCGGCCCGCCGGACGACCTGGGACTCGTCCGCGCCGGGCCCGAGATCGGCGCCCAGGCCCGGGCTCGGGCCGGGAGCGGCTTCTTGATCGGGTTGGTCGGGTTGGTCGGGCTGATGGGGTTGGTCAGGCTGGTCGGGTTGGTCGAAGACGTCGTACGCGGAGAGGTCGAGGCGCAGCGAGACCCGTACCCCCGCGTCCATACCCGCCGCCGCCTCCGCGGCCCAGGTCCGGGCGCCCGGCAGATGCTGCGCCTCCTTGGCGGCGAACGGCGCGCCCGCGGCATAGGCGGCCGCGGGCGTACGCGGCAGGGAATCAGCCACCGCGTCCAGGAACGCCCGTACCAGGGCTTCCGGGTCGGGCAGCTGGAGCGGGCTCAGATCCGGGACAGGTACGGCATGGGCCTCGGGGGGCATGGCCGCGGCGATGGCTCTCAGCTGCGCGATGTCATCGGCGTCGAGCGGTCCGGCACGCCAGGCGTCGTGGTCCGACGCGGTGAGACCGGGCAGCAGTCTGCCGCGCCCGGCCAGCTGGAGCGCGTGCAGCGCGGCGGCGCCCCAGCACGCGGCGGCGGGATGCGCGGCCCTGTCGCGCCGGGCACGCACCAGCAGCGGGATGGCGTCGGCGACGGACAGCAGCACGGCGGGGACGGTGCGCGTACGGACATCGCCCCCGCCGTCATCGCGCCCCCCGCCGTCGCCTCCGCCGTCATCGTCCCCGTCGCCATCGCCCCCGCCGTCCCCGTCGTCAGCGCGCCCCCCGCCGTCGCCCCGAAGCCCTACGACCGTCAGCTCCCCCGGTCCGAGCCCGACTCCACCTGGATCACCCGCACCGGCGGTCAGCTCTCCGTCCGGGGACCAGAAGGCGACCCGACCCTCGCGCGGGAGCCCGGCGGGCAGGAAGACGGCGGCACAGCGCGCCAGGGCCGCCATCGAGGCGTGCGCGGACACAGGGGTGGGAATGTGTGTGGATCGCACCACGGTCATCGACTCCCTCCCTCCCCTCGGGTCACCTCAGGATCTGATTCCTCTGCGAGTCTAGGCCGGGGGTCTGACAGTCGATCTCGATATGACGTTTCCGCAGCTCAGCGAGTGATCCGGCGGCGGGCAACGGAAAGGACGACCCCGCAGTGCTCGACCGCGGGATCGTCCGCTCTCTCCGGTTTTCGAGCGCCGCCATACGGTGACGACCGGACGGTCGGGAACAGACTCAGACGGGCTGCGCGTCCTGCCGCTCCGGCGGCTTCTCGTCGAGCGGTGACACCGCCGTGGGAACGGACGACACCTTCGGCCGCCCACCGGGGACCGCCTCCGGTGTGACAGCGGGAGCGGGAGCGGGAGCCGTGGCCGCGGCGGGCTGGTCGGCGGCGGGTTGGCCGGCGGCGGGCCCGTCGGAGGCCGACTGCGACTGGTCGGCGGGGAGCGACGGAGCAGCCTGTACGGCTCCCGAGACCGCCCGAACGGCCTGGACCGCCTCGGCCGGTGTGGCACGTTCGAGGAAGCGCAGCAGTTCGACGGGGAAGGGCAGGACGAGTGTCGAGTTCTTCTCGGCCGCGACCGCCACGACCGTCTGCAAGAGCCGCAGCTGAAGCGCGGCAGGCTGGCCGGACATCTGCTTGGCCGCCTCGGCGAGCTTCTTCGACGCCTGCAACTCCGCGTCCGCGTTGATCACTCGGGCACGGCGCTCCCGGTCCGCCTCGGCCTGGCGCGCCATCGACCGCTTCATGGTCTCCGGCAGCGACACGTCCTTGATCTCGACGCGGTCGATCTGCACGCCCCAGCCGATCGCCGGGCTGTCGATCATCAGCTCCAGGCCCTGATTCAGCTTCTCCCGGTTGGACAGCAGATCATCCAGATCGCTCTTGCCGATGATCGACCGCAGAGACGTCTGCGCCATCTGCGACACCGCGAACCGGTAGTCCTCGACCCGGACCAGCGCCTCCGCCGCGTCGATCACCTTGAAATAGATCACGGCGTCCACGCGCACGGTGACGTTGTCCCGCGTGATGCCGTCCTGGGCGGGCACCGGCATCGTCACGATCTGCATATTGACTTTGTGCAGCCTGTCCACCAGCGGAACGATCGTGGTGAATCCGGGTCCTCGGATTCCTTCCTGCAGCCTGCCGAGGCGGAAGACCACGCCTCGTTCGTACTGCCTGACGACCCGAGCGGCCGCCATCGCGTACAGCCCGCACGCGCATACCGCCGCTATGACAGCAATGACCAGTTCCTCGACCATCTTGGGCCCCCTGACGACGCCGGACCGAGGTGCTATTAACCACGGTATGCCCTGTAAGACCGGCGGTCGAGAAGCGTGCGCCGGGGAGATACCGGCGCGTAGGCGCCGGACGACATACCCCGCCCGGCCGCACATCTGGTGCCGCCGTCCCGGGGATCCGGCAGTGTGACCAGCAGGCTCGTCAGCACCCCTGCCCCCCACCCCACCCTCCCCGTCCTCCCCGCACCCCGCACCTCCCCGGACACCCGCCGGCACCCCCGCACACTCGTGGCCGAGCACTCCGAGCACCCCGAGCACTTCGCACAGACGAGGACCCGCTCATGTCCGTGACCCATCACCGGCGCCTCGGCATCGCTGCCGGGGCCGCGTTCCTGACCGTCACCGTCGCGGGCTGCTCCGGCCTCGGCCGGACCGCCGTGGGAACCATGACGTACGACACCCCGCGCGGCCGGCACGTCCAGGTCTCCAACCCCCTGGTCACGGGCTGCCACCGACTCGCTCCCGGCGGCGCCGTCTCGGCCACGAACCGCACCCTGGTCGACTTCGTGATGTACGGGACGCCCGACTGCACGGGCAGGGGCACGACGTACCTCGCCACCACGCTCTCCGATGTGATCGCCCCCGGCGAAGGTCCGTGGCGCAGCTACACCATCGTGCACTGACACCACGCGCGGGCCGCCACAAGAGGGTCAAAAGCCGCGAACAGGGGTAGGGGTTTCGTGGGGCCGCATGGGAGGTGAGGAGTCATGCGCACCGGGAGTGAGCCTGTCACCGCGCGCAGTCCGCTGCGGACCCGGTTCTGGCTGAGCGTATGGGGCCTGATCTGGACCGCCTTCGGAACGACGGTGTTCGCGATCACCGGGCGCTTCGGGTGGGCGCTCGCCTGCGGCGTGCTGCTGCTGATCGTCCTCACGAATATGGTCCTGGTCCTGCGGCACCTCAGGCAGGGGTCGCGCTATCAGCCGGGGAGGGACGTCCCGCCGTACGAGCCGGGGCGCCATGGCTCGGACCCGGATCGTGAGCGGAGTCTCGACCATGATCTCGGCAGTCGTGTCCGCGAGTGGCTGCGCGAGCCGGACCCCGCACAGCGCGGTGGCCGTGCCCGCCATCACAGCGCGCACGGTCACCAGCCATGACCCCGCCGGGCCCGGTCAGCCGTCGGCGCGCGGCTCCGCGTCGAACTGGGCCGCCTTCACATACTCCGGTTTGGGATCCAGCGCCGCCGCCAGTCTGAAGTGGCGTTTCGCCTGCTCGGGCCGTCCTGAGCGCTCATAGGTACGGGCCAGCGCGAAATGGGCGAACGCGTTGTCCGGCTCCCGCTCCAGCACCAGCTCGAATTCGAGTTCCGCGGGCCGTAGTTGAGCGGCGGCGAAGAACGCGCGGGCCCGCAGCAGCCGGGCCGCGGTGTTCTCCGGATGGGCCGCGATCACCGAGTCGAGCAGCTTCACGGCCCCGCGCGGATCCCGCGCGGCGAGGAGCTGCTCCGCCGCGCGATAGTCGATGACGTGGGTTTCCGGACTCTCGGGCACGGTCGCATCCTTCCCTAGCTGCGCGCGTTCAACGCCGTGTATGACGACGCTATTCCTCATATCGGCCCGCGCCGACGGTCAGCTCCCGGTCGCGGCCCGGTCCCTCAGCATCTGCCACACGCGTCTGACCTGCGGTTCCAGCCGCTCCAGCGGACCGTCGTTGTCGATCACGACATCCGCGGCGGCGCGCCGCTCCTCGCGGGTGGCCTGGGCCGCCATGCGCTTGCGGGCCTCGGTTTCGGCCATTCCCCGCAGCCGTACGAGCCGGTCGAGCTGGGTCTCGGGCGAGGCGTCCACGACAACGACCACGTCGTACAGCGCCGCCATGCCGTTCTCGACGAGCAGCGGCACATCGTGCACCACGATCGAGTCGGGTCCCGCCGCCTTCTCCAGTTCGGCGGAGCGTGCGCGGACGAGTGGGTGCACGATCGCGTTCAGTGCTCGCAGCCGGTCCGGATCGCCGAAAACGATCCCGCCGAGTTTCGGCCGGTCGAGAGCGCCGTCCGGTGTCAGTACCCCCGGTCCGAATTCGGCCACCACGGCCGCGAGACCGGGCGTCCCCGGCTCGACCACTTCGCGCGCGATCCGGTCGGAGTCGATCAGCACCGCCCCGTAACTGGTCAACAGGCGCGAGACCTCGCTCTTTCCCGCACCGATTCCGCCCGTGAGTCCCAACCTCAGCATGCGGTCAGCCTAGGCCCTGTCCGGAACAGGGCCGAGGACAGGACGGGTACCTGGACGGACGGGTATCCGGACGGAGGGTGCCGGGAGGGAGGGTGCCGGGCCGGCGCGTGCCGGGAAGGAGAGTGCCAGGCCGGAGCGTGCCGGGGCCGGAGCGTGCCGGGCCGGGACAGGTGCCTCAACAGCGAGCGGCCGTACGGCTCCCGAGGGAATCCGTACAGCCGCTCGCCCCTGACTCGGACCGGCCGAGCACCCGGCCCGGACAGTGCCTACGCGCCGCCCTCGCCTTCCCGCTCCGCGAGGAACTTCTCGAACTCGCGGCCGATCTCATCGGCGGACGGCAGCTCTGCGGGCTCGGCGACCAAGTTGCCGCGGGTCTCCGCGCCCGCGATCGCGTCGTACTGGTGCTCAAGCCCCCGCACCATCGTGACCAGTTCCTCGTCCCCCTCGCCCAACTGCCGCTCGATCTCGGTCTGGGTGCGCTGCGCCTCCGTACGGAGCGAGTGCGCGACGCTCGGGAGCACCAGTCCGGTCGCGGCCGTGATCGCCTCCAGGGCGGTCAGTGCCGCGTCGGGGTACGAGGACCTGGCGACATAGTGCGGTACGTGCGCGGCGACGCCGAGTACGTCGTGGTCCGCCTGCATCAGCCGGTACTCGACCAACGACTCGGCGCTGCCCGGCACCTGCGCCTCGTCGAACGGGCTGCGGTGGCCTGGCATGAGGTCGGTGCGATTGCCGTGCGGGGTCACACCCACGGGGCGGGTATGCGGAACACCCATCGGGATGCCGTGGAAGTTGACCGAAAGACGTACGCCGAGGCGCTCGACGATCTGTCGTACGGCCATCGCGAAGCGCTCCCACTCCACATCCGGCTCGGGTCCGGACAGCAGCAGGAACGGTGCGCCGGTGGCGTCCTGCACGAGCCGTACGTCGAGCGTGGGCGTCTCGTAGTCGGCCCAGCGGTCGCGCCGGAAGGTGAGCAGCGGGCGCCGTGCGCGGTAGTCGACCAGCCTGTCATGGTCGAAACGGGCCACCACCTGATGGGGCAGCGACTCCAGCAGGTTCTCGACGATCTGGTCGCCGGTCTCACCCGCGTCGATATAGCCGTCGAAGTGGTACAGCATGACCAAGCCCGCCGACTCCTGCGCCAGTGCCATGTCGACGACGGCGAGGCCCTTGGGCTCCCATTCGTACAAACCCTGCGGATCAAGCACGATTACCGCTCCTCCTCGTGTTCATAACGGAGAACGCCCCACAGGGCGCGGGCATTCCCCGCCCCGTGCGGGACCAACCACGCGACGCGACGCTCACGCGTGACCCATACCGCGACCTCGGTATCCCCGTTCACGTTCATGAACATCCCGACAGGGACGCCCAGTTCGCACCAGTGGGGGTCATCACGATCGCCAACTGCGGCATTCCGGCGGGTCTTGGTCCAGACCTTGACATGCTCAGGACGCGTCCCTACCGTCACGGAACAGCAAGCACGTTCATGGACACGACCATCGTCCACATAAGAGAACAGAGTCCCCCAGGACTCGAACCTCAACGGACCTCGTCGGACCTCGTCGAACCTCAACGGACCTCAACGGACCTCATCGGATCTCAACGGGAAGGCTCCCCCCATGCGCATCCGTACGCTGCTTCCTGCCCTGCTGACCCCCCTGCTCGCCACCGGCGCGCTGTCCCTGCTCGTCGCCCCGACCGCCGGGGCCGCGCCCGCCGGCACCGCCGCGGTCATCCAGGTCTCGACCGCCGCCCAGCTCAAGTCGGCCCTGACCGCGGCACGTCCCGGCGATACGATCCAGCTCGCCGACGGCACGTACCAAGGGAACTTCAAGGCGACGACGCCCGGCACCGCCGGCTCCCGTATCACCCTCACCGGTTCGTCCGCCGCGATCCTCACCACCGGCGGCGGTGGTTACGGCCTGCACCTCAACGGGGCCGGCTACTGGACCGTCAAGGGCCTCACCGTCACCAACGCCCAGAAGGGCATCGTGACGGACGGGGCCAACGGGGTCGTCATCGACTCCGTGACCGTGCACAACCTGGACATGGAGGGCGTGCACTTCCGCCAGTCCAGCAGCGACGGCGTCCTGAAGAACTCACGGATCTACAACACCGGCAACGACGGCCGTGGCATGGGCGAGGGCGTATACGTCGGCAGCGCCAACACCCTCTCCGACCGCAGCGACAACGCACAGATCCTCAACAACACCCTCGGCCCGGACATCGGCGGCGAGAACATCGACATCAAGGAAGGCACCACCGGCGCGCGCGTCATCGGCAACACCTTCGACGGCAGCGGCCTCACCGGCGCCAACTACGACGACTCGTGGGTGGACGTCAAGGGCAACAACGTCCTCGTCGAGGGCAACACCGGCAAGAACACGACCAACAACGGCTATGAGACGCACACCCAGCAGAGCGGCTGGGGCTGCGGCACGGTCTTCCGCTCCAACACCTCGGACCTGCGCGGCTCCTCGGGCGCCAACCAGCTCGCCATCAATGTCACCAACAACAGTTCGAGCTGCCGTACCACCGTCTACGGCAGCAACACCGTGACCGGCGGCAAGGGGCTGACGAACATCACCGTCACCCCCTGATCCACCCACCGCCCCGGGGTCCCGTCGGCCCGCCAACCGATCCGCACGAGCTCACGCACGAGACCGCGCAAACGGGACGCGCAGGAGACCGCGCACGCGTAGGGCCCGCTCCCCCGAGGGGGAACGGGCCCTACGTTCAGCTACCTACGCCATCGACGAACGGGACCGGAGCGTCAGCTCTGGCCACCGGCCAGCTTCTCGCGAAGGGCGGCCAGGGCCTCGTCCGACGCCAGGGCGCCGGAGTTGTCCGCGGACTCCGAGGAGTACGAGCCGCCACCGGCGGCCGCCGGAGCGCTGCCCCCGCCGGCGGGCGCGGCAGCACCCTCGGCAGCGGCGGCCTCGTCGGCCTCGCGGGACTTGATGACCTGGGCCTGGTGCTGCTCGAAGCGCTGCTGCGCCTCGGCGTACTGGCCCTCCCACGCCTCACGCTGGGTCTCGAAGCCTTCGAGCCAGTCGTTGGTCTCGGGGTCGAAGCCCTCGGGGTAGATGTAGTTGCCCTGGTCGTCGTAGGACGCGGCCATGCCGTAGAGCGTCGGGTCGAACTCGACCGAGGCCGGGTCGCTGCCGAAGGACTCGTTGGCCTGCTTCAGCGAGAGGCTGATGCGGCGGCGCTCCAGGTCGATGTCGATGACCTTGACGAAGATCTCGTCGTTGACCTGGACGACCTGCTCCGGGATCTCCACGTGGCGCTCGGCCAGCTCGGAGATGTGCACCAGGCCCTCGATGCCCTCGTCCACACGCACGAACGCACCGAACGGAACGAGCTTGGTGACCTTGCCCGGGACGACCTGACCGATCTGGTGCGTCCTGGCGAACTGCTGCCACGGGTCTTCCTGCGTCGCCTTGAGCGACAGGGAGACACGCTCGCGGTCCATGTCCACGTCGAGCACCTCGACGGTGACTTCCTGACCGACCTCGACAACCTCGGAGGGGTGGTCGATGTGCTTCCAGGACAGCTCGGAGACGTGCACGAGACCGTCGACGCCGCCGAGGTCCACGAACGCACCGAAGTTGACGATCGAGGAAACGACGCCGGAGCGGACCTGGCCCTTCTGGAGGGTCGTGAGGAAGGTCTGACGGACCTCGCTCTGGGTCTGCTCCAGCCAGGCACGGCGGGACAGGACCACGTTGTTGCGGTTCTTGTCCAGCTCGATGATCTTGGCTTCGAGCTCCTTGCCCACGTAGGGCTGGAGGTCACGGACGCGGCGCATCTCGACGAGGGAGGCCGGCAGGAAGCCGCGGAGGCCGATGTCGAGGATGAGACCACCCTTGACGACCTCGATGACGGTACCGGTGACGATGCCGTCCTCTTCCTTGATCTTCTCGATCGTGCCCCAGGCGCGCTCGTACTGCGCGCGCTTCTTGGACAGGATGAGACGGCCTTCCTTGTCCTCCTTCTGGAGAACCAGGGCCTCGATCTCATCGCCCACGGCGACGACCTCGTTGGGGTCGACGTCGTGCTTGATCGAAAGCTCGCGAGAGGGGATGACGCCTTCGGTCTTGTAACCGATGTCGAGCAGGACCTCGTCCCGGTCGACCTTCACGATGACGCCGTCGACGATGTCGCCGTCGTTGAAGTACTTGATCGTCTCGTCGATCGCGGCGAGGAAGGCTTCCTCGTTACCGATGTCGTTGACCGCAACCTGCGGGGTGGTGGCGGTGGTCTCGGTGCTGCTCGTCATGTGGGAAAGGGCTCCGGTGCGGACAGTGAGTCGTAGGTACTGCTACGCCGTGAGCCTGTTCGCCTCTGCAGAAGCCGGACAGCCAAGGAAGCGCCGGCCCCGGACAGTAGGGAAAGCGCCTCGACAACCGAGGGAACTTACATACAGATGCGAGCGCGGCTGCTACGTCTGAGGCGCGCAAGCCCGCAGCGCAACCTTTAGCATACGGGGGCAGCCGGGCACGGTCAATGCGCGAAGGCGCACACCGGGGGCGGAAACTCACATACCCGGCACAACCAGCGTTCCATGAGGCCAGGACGGCCCCATGCCGACTCCTCGCACACTACGACGACGGACACGATGATCCAAGAGCACGTACCCGAAACCGTTCGCGAAACCGCCGACGAGAGCGTTCTCGAAGGCGCCACCGCCGCGCCCGGAGACACGCCCGAAGACACAGCCGAAGACACGCCCGAGGACACGCCCGAAGCCGAGCCCGAGGCGACACGCCGCGACAGCGGGGCCACGGAGAGCAGCCGGGCCAACCGGGGCTGGTGGGACCGGAACGCGGACGACTACCAGATCGAGCACGGCACCTTCCTCGGCGACGACCGTTTCGTCTGGTGTCCCGAGGGTCTCGACGAGGTGGAGGCCGGCCTGCTGGGTCCCCAGGAGTCCCTGCGGGGACTGGACATCCTGGAGATCGGGGCGGGCGCGGCGCAGTGCTCGCGCTGGCTGGTGGCGCAGGGCGCGCGCCCGGTGGCGCTCGACCTCTCCCACCGCCAGCTCCAGCACGCGCTGCGGATCGGCGAGGGCCGTTCGCTGAGCTTCCCGCTCGTGGAGGCGGACGCGGGAGCGTTGCCGTTCCGGGACGGCTCCTTCGATCTGGCCTGCTCCGCCTACGGCGCCATTCCCTTCGTCGCCGATCCGGTGGGCGTGTTCCGCGAGGTACGGCGCGTGCTGCGGCCGGGCGGACGCTGGGTCTTCTCCGTCACGCACCCGGTCCGCTGGGCGTTCCCGGACGAGCCGGGTCCCGAGGGGTTGTCGGTCGCGGCCTCGTACTTCGACCGCACGCCGTATGTGGAGCAGGACGAGGAGGGCCGGGCGGTCTATGTGGAGCACCACAGGACGGTCGGTGACCGGGTGCGGGACGTGGTGGCGGCGGGATTCCGGCTGATCGATCTGGTCGAGCCGGAGTGGCCGGCCTGGAACACGCAGGAGTGGGGCGGCTGGTCCCCGCTGCGGGGGAACCTGATTCCGGGCACGGCGATCTTCGTCTGCGTACGGGACTGACCGAAGGGGCGACGGGCCGAGGGGGGCAAGGGGCCGAGGGGAGCGACGAGCCGAGGGGGGCGAGGGGCGGCAGGAGCGCGGGATCGCGGGACTGGTCGGGGGCGCCGTTACGGGGTCGTCCGCGCGTACGGTCCCGTACGACACTGTGCGGGTGATCCGCGACGACGTCCTCGGCAGTCTGCCCGTACACACCGCCGTCCCCGCCCTGGAGCGGGCCCTCGACGAGCACGGGTGCGCGGTGCTGTGCGCGCCTCCGGGGACGGGTAAGACGACGCTGGTGCCGCTGGTGCTGGCGGGGCTGCTGGGGGACGGCTCCGCGCCGCGACCGGTACGAAGGGTGATCGTCGCCGAGCCGCGCAGGATCGCCGCGCGTGCGGCGGCGCGTCGGATGGCCTGGCTGCTCGGGGAGCGGGTCGGGGAGCGCGTGGGGTTCACGGTGCGCGGCGAGCGCGCGGTGGGGCGCGCGACGGTGGTGGAGGTGGTGACCACCGGTGTGCTGCTCCAGCGGCTCCAGCGCGACCAGGAGCTGGCCGGGGTCGATGTGGTGATCCTCGACGAGTGCCATGAACGGCATCTGGACGCGGACACGGTGGCCGCGTTCCTGCTGGACGTACGGGCCGCGCTGCGGCCGGAGCTGCGGCTCGTCGCGGCGTCGGCGACGACCGACGCGGCCGGATGGGCGCGGCTGCTGGGCGACGCGCCGGTGGTGGAGGCGCGGGGCGTGTCGTATCCGGTGGAGGTGGTCTGGGCGCCGCCCGGCATGCCCGTACGGCCGCCGCACGGGATGCGGGTCGATCCCGCACTGCTCACACATGTGGCGTCGGTGGTCCGGCGGGCGCTGGCCGAACGGGACGGCGATGTGCTCTGCTTCCTGCCAGGTGTGGGGGAGATCGGCCGGGTGGCGGGGCTGCTGGGGGACGCCGGGGCCGAAGTCCTCCAGGTACACGGACGGGCGTCGGCCGCCGTGCAGGACGCGGTCCTGGCGGGCTCGGCGGGCTCGGCGCGCCGTCGCGTCGTACTGGCCACGGCGGTGGCCGAGTCGAGCCTGACGGTCCCGGGCGTACGGATCGTCGTGGACGCGGGGCTGGCGCGCGAGCCGCGTACCGACCACGCGCGGGGGCTGAGCGCGCTCACGACCGTGCGGGTGTCGCAGGCGGGCGCGCGGCAACGGGCGGGCCGGGCCGGTCGTGAGGCGCCCGGCACGGTCTACCGCTGCTGGACGGAGGCGGAGGACACCCGGCTGGCGCGCTTCCCGTCTCCCGAGATCAAGGTCGCGGATCTGGCGGCGTTCGCGCTCCAGGCCGCGTGCTGGGGCGACCCGTCGGCGGCGGGCCTGGCGCTGCTCGATCCACCGCCCGCGGGAGCGCTGGCGGCGGCGCGTGCCGTGCTGGCCGCGATCGGCGCGGTGGAAACGGTGGGCGCTGTGGACGAAGGCGGCGGCGGGAACGGGGACCGGGACCGGCACGCGGTCAGCGGCGGGCGGGTCACCGAGCGCGGTGTACGGATGGCCAGGCTCGGGCTGCACCCCCGGCTGGCCCGCGCCCTGCTGGACGGTGCGCCCGAGGTGGGCACGCGGCGGGCGGCCGAGGTGGTGGCCCTGCTGAGCGAGGAGCCGCCGCGCGCGTACGGGGACGATCTCGCGGCGGCGTGGCGCACGGCCCGCCGGGGCGAGGACGGCTACGCGGCGCGCTGGCGCCAGGAGGTACGGCGGCTGGAGCGTGCGCCGGAACTGACCGCGTCCGCCGGAGGCCGGGGTGCCGGGTCCGACGACGCCGTCGCCGGGCTGATCACCGCGCTCGCCTTTCCCGAGCGTGTGGCGCGGGCCCGCGGTGAAGGCGCCTGTCTCATGGTGTCGGGCACCGGCGGCGAACTGGCCGAGGGCTCCTGGCTGCGCCGCGCTCCCTGGCTGGCGGTGGCCGTCGCCGACCGTCCCGCCACGGCCGCTTCCGCGCGGGTACGGCTCGCCGCGGTCATCGACGAGGACACCGCGCGGACCGCGGCCGGCCGGCTGCTGGTGGCGGGCGAGGAGGTGCGCTGGGAGGACGGCGATGTCGTGGCCCGGGAGGTGGAGCGGCTCGGGGCGGTCGAGCTGTCCGCCCGTGCCCTGCGGGCGCCGGACGGCCGACTGGTGCGTGCGGCGCTGCTGGACGGGCTGCGCCGCGAGGGGCTGGGGCTGCTGAACTGGACCCGGGACGCGCGGGGACTGCGCGACCGACTGGCCTTTCTGCACCGGGAGTTGGGCGGCGGCTGGCCCGATGTCTCGGACGCCGCGCTGCTGGCTCGCCCGGACGCGTGGCTGGAGCCGGAGCTCTCCAGGGCCCGGCGCCGGTCGGATCTCGGCCGACTGGACGCGGGACAGGCGCTGCGCCGGCTGCTGCCCTGGGCGACGGGCGAGGCGGCGCGGCTGGACGAGCTGGCGCCGGAGCGTATCGAGGTGCCGAGCGGTTCGCGGGTTCGGGTGGAGTACGGCGGGCCGGGGCCCGTACTGGCCGTGAAGCTCCAGGAGTTGTTCGGTCTGCGCGAGACCCCGGAGGTCGCGGGGGTGCCGGTGCTGGTGCATCTGCTGTCCCCGGCGGGCCGGCCGGCGGCGGTGACGGCGGATCTGGCGTCCTTCTGGCGCGAGGGCTATCGCGCGGTACGGGCGGAGCTGCGGGGCCGCTACCCGCGCCATCCGTGGCCGGAGGATCCCTCGACGGCGGTGCCCACGCGCCGTCTGAATCAGAGGCGTTGAACGCGGACGCGCCGCCGCCCTCCGGCGGATCGCGCGGAGGGCGGCGGTGTTCGGTGCCTCTGGGGCGGCAGGGCCTACAGGGTGTCCGCCGGCGGAGCGGTGTCCGCCGGCGGAGCGGTGACCGTCAGCTCGACGGTCAGCGTCGCGCCGCCCTCGGTCTCGATACGGAGCAGGAACGTGCCTGTCGTGTCGTCCGCGTAGATCCTCGGGAGCTGGAGGGCGCCGTTCGCGTCGGTCTCCAGGTCCGTCAGCTCACGGAGCGGATTGCCGGCCGCGTCCTTGAAGTAGGGCCCGTCGGCGCGCGGCGCGGAGCCGCCGGCCGTGATCACGGTGGCGGTCGCGGCGACACCCGACGCGGCCTCCCCCTTGTAGGTGGCCTTGACCGAGACCCGGTCCTCGAACGCGGTACCGGACTCGGCCGTCAGCTCCTCGTCACCGGTCCTGGTGAGTCCGTCGGCCTGACGGGCCGTCACCGAGGCGGTGTACTCGACGTCCGCGACCCCCTTGACGTCCACACTGGCCCGGATCGCGAACGCGCCCGTCTGCTCGCCCGCCTGGACCGGCGGGGCGGTCGCCGTGCCGTCCTCGTCCGTGCTGAGGGTCAGCGCGGACTTGCCGGACACGAAGCGGGCGTCGGTGTCGCCGACGATCTCGAACCGCACCGGGACATCCGCGACGGGCTCGCCGGCCGCGTCCACGGCGCGTACCGAGGTCCGTTCCGTGAACTGGCTGCCCGCCATGGCCGTGAGTGTGCCCGCGTCGGTCTTCTCGATCCGCTTGACGACCGGCTTCGGGGCGGGCGTGACGGGCGGGGTGGGTTCCGAGGAGGGGGGAGGAGTGGTCGAACCTCCGCCCGGCGTGGACGGGTTGCCCGACTCGCCGCCAGGGGTGGACGGGTCGCTGGGCTTCGGCGTGCCGGGGGTCGGCGGCGGGGTCGGGCTGGGTGAGGGGCCCGGGTCGGCGGGGCCGGTGCCGATGGGCAGCACGCCCGTACCGTCCGGGACCTCGTGTGTGCCCCTGTTGTAGTACTCGAACCAGGTCAGGACGGTGGTCAGATACTCCTGCGAGTGGTTGTAGCTGAGGATCGCCTCACGGAGATCGGCGTCGACGGACAGATCGCGGTCCGCGTGGCAGAGGTACTCCGCCGCCGCGAGCGCCGCGTCGTAGATGTTGTTGGGGTCCTTGCGGCCGTCGCCGTTGGCGTCCTGGCCCCAGGTCGCCCAGGTGGACGGGATGAACTGCATCGGGCCGACCGCGCGGTCGTGCGTCGAGTCGCCGTCGTACTCGCCGTTGTCGGTGTCGGAGATGTTCGCGAAGCCGATGCCGTTGAGCACCGGGCCGAGGATCGGCGATGTGGTGGTGCCATTGGCGTCCACCCGGCCGCCGCGCGCCTGGCCCGACTCGACCTTTCCGATGGCGGCGAGCAGCTGCCAGGGCAGATTGCAGCCGGGCTTGGTCTCCGCGAGGGCCTGCTCCGCCTGCTTGTACGCGGCCAGCACCGAGGCCGGTATGCCCGCTTCCGCCGGACCTGTCGTGATGGCCGGCAGATCGATCGAGGTGCCGGGCCCGTCGGGCGTGGTGAGCGGTGGAAGCTCGGTGTAGTACGGGGAGTTGCCGGTCGCCGTCGAGCCGGCGGGCGGGGTCGCGTCGGCGGCCGACTGGGCACCGCCCGGGTCGGTGGGGATGGCGCCCGGTGCTTGGGAAGCGGAGAGGGCCGCGATGGCGGCGGCGGCCACCGCGGTGGTGGTCGCTCCTCTGCGCAGGCGCCTGCCGAATAGCGCGGACATATGTCTGGCCCCTCCCGTGGACGGCTGTTCGCGCTCCCCGCGCGAGGACTCAGGCGACCCTATGTCAACTCCTCACCCCAGCACACTGGCCCGTGACCGCTTTTCACCAGTTCGCCACCTGGGAGTCGCCCCGATGCCCCAAGAGTCTTCACCCAAGGGCACCTGGATGGGTGAGTCCGGGCACTTCCGGCCCCTAGGCCCTGTCTGACACATCCCGCCTGGCTCGCGACGCCTGGCACGCGCGCTCGCCGCGTTGTCGGGCTCGTCCAAGTACGTCCAGTACGAGGACGACCCTCCGCCTTGCGATCGCACGCACCAGACGCCCCGAGCCCCGCCCTCCGGGCGGACGGCGCCATGTGTCAGACAGGGCCTACAAGCAAGTCCGAATTCTCGTAGGCGGAGGCGCCCCGGGCACCGCCCGGGGCGCTCTCGTCAGTGGGCCGCCGACTCCCAGTCGCCGCCCACACCCACCGACACATCCAGCGGCGCGCGCAGTTCGACCGCCGTCGACATCTCGCGGCGCAGCAGTTCCTCCACCGGCTCGCGCTCGCCCGGCGCGATCTCCAGGACGATTTCGTCATGGACCTGGAGGAGCATCCGGGAGGTCAGTCCCGCCTCGGCCATCGCGCGGTCGACCTTGAGCATGGCGACCTTGACGATGTCCGCCGCGGTGCCCTGGATGGGGGCGTTGAGCGCCATCCGCTCGGCCATCTCCCTGCGCTGCCTGTTGTCGCTGTTGAGGTCCGGGAGATAGCGGCGGCGGCCGAGCATCGTCTCCGTATAGCCGGTGGCCCTGGCCTCCACGACCGCGCGCTGGAGATAGTCCCTCACGCCCCCGAAGCGCTCGAAGAACGTGTCCATCAGGGCGCGCGCCTCGGCCGCCTCGATGTTCAGCTGCTGCGAGAGCCCGAACGCCGAGAGTCCGTAGGCCAGTCCGTATGACATCGCCTTGATCTTGCGGCGCATCTCGGGGTCGACCGCGGTCTTCTTCACCCCGAACACCTGGGAGGCGACCGTCGTGTGCAGGTCCTCGCCGGAGGTGAAGGCCTTGATGAGCCCGGCGTCCTCGGAGAGATGGGCCATCACGCGCAGCTCGATCTGGCTGTAGTCGGCCGTCATCAGCGACTCGTACCCCTCGCCTACGACGAAGCCGCGCCGGATCGCCCGGCCCTCGTCGGTGCGGACCGGGATGTTCTGCAGATTCGGGTCGGTGGAGGAGAGCCGGCCGGTCGCCGCCACCGTCTGGTTGAAGGTCGTGTGGATACGGCCGTCGGACGCGATCGTCTTGATCAGGCCCTCGACCGTCACCCGCAGCTTGGCCTGCTCGCGATGGCGCAGCATGATCACCGGAAGTTCGTGCTCGGTCTGGGCGGCCAGCCAGGCGAGCGCGTCGGCGTCGGTCGTATAACCGGTCTTGGTCTTCTTCGTCTTGGGCAGGCCCAGCTCACCGAAGAGGACTTCCTGGAGCTGCTTGGGCGAGCCGAGGTTGAACTCATGGCCGACGGCGGCGTGCGCCTCCTTCACGGCCTGCTGCACGGCGCCCGCGAACTGCTGCTCCATGGCCTCCAGATGGGCCCGGTCGGCGGCGATGCCGTGCCGCTCCAGCCTGGCGAGCAGCTCGGAGGTGGGCAGCTCCACGTCCTGGAGCAGTCCCGTGGCGCCGACCTCGCCCAGCCGCTCGGTGAAGGCGTCACCCAGATCGAGGACGGCGCGGGCCTGCGCCATCAGCGCCTCGGCCTCGGCCTGCTCGTCGGTCCCGAAGGCGAGTTGTCCGTCGGCGGTGGCGGGGGCCAGCTCCCGGCCCAGGTATTCGATGGCGAGGGCGTCCAGCGCGAAGGAGCGACGGCCGGGCTTGACCAGATAGGCGGCGAGAGCGGTGTCCATCGTGACGCCGCCGACCCGCCAGCCGTGCTCGGGGGCGACGCGCATCGCGCCCTTCGCGTTGTGCATCACCTTGGGCCGGGCCTCGTCGGCGAGCCAGGCCGCGAAGGCCCGCTCGTCGGCCTCGTCCAGCTGTGTCGGATCGAACCAGGCCGCCGCGCCGTCGGCCGCGGCGAGCGCGACCTCGCTGACGCTGCCCGTACCCAGCGACCAGGTGTCGGCCGTGGCGACGCCGAGCGGCCGCGCGCCGTGCTCCGCGAGCCAGGGCGCCAGCTCGCCGGAGGCCAGTACGGAACCGTCCAGCTCCACCCCGGCCGCCGGCGCCGGGGCCTCGTCCTCGGCGGCGCCGGGATCCACCGCGAGCAGCCGCTCGCGCAGGCTGGGGTTACGGATCTCCAGGACTTCGAGCACGCCGATCAGGGCCGTACGGTCGTACGGAGCGCGCTCCAGCTCCTGCGGGGTCTTGGGCAGCTCGACATCGCACGACAGCTCCGTGAGCCTGCGGTTGAGCCTGACCGACTCCAGGTGGTCCCGGAAGTTCTGCCCGGCCTTGCCCTTCACCTCGTCGGCGCGCGCGACCAACTCGTCGAACGAGCCGAACTGGTTGATCCACTTCGCCGCGGTCTTCTCACCGACGCCCGGGATACCGGGGAGATTGTCGGACGGGTCGCCGCGCAGGGCCGCGAAGTCCGGGTACTGCGCCGGGGTCAGTCCGTACTTCTCCTGGACCTTCTCCGGGGTGAAACGGGTCAGTTCGGAGACGCCCTTGGTGGGGTACAACACCGTCGTGTGCTCGCTGATGAGCTGGAACGAGTCCCGGTCGCCGGTGACGATCAGCACCTCGAAGCCCGCAGCCTCGGCCTGGCGGGCGAGCGTCGCGATGACATCGTCCGCCTCGAACCCCTCGATCGCGAACCGGTCCGCGCGCATCGCGTCCAGCAGCTCGCCGATCAGCTCGACCTGCCCCTTGAACTCGTCTGGCGTCTTGGAGCGGTTGGCCTTGTACTCCGGGAACTCCTCGGAGCGCCAGGTCTTGCGGGAGACGTCGAAGGCGACGGCGAAATGTGTGGGCGACTCGTCACGCAATGTGTTCGCCAGCATGGACGCGAAGCCGTAGATGGCGTTCGTCGGCTGGCCGGTCGCGGTCGTGAAATTCTCCGCGGGCAGCGCGAAGAACGCCCGGTACGCCAGGGAGTGCCCGTCCATGAGGAGCAGGCGAGGACGGTTGTCTGCGGTCTTCTTCGATGCTGTCTCGGCCACGTACCCGATCCTGCCACGTCGCACTGACAATCCCGGCCGCCCCGACCGTCCGCGACGGCCCCGTACCCGCCTCGCCCCGTCCCCATCCGCCCCGCACGCGTGACGAGTCAGACATGGGCCGGACGTATCGTGGCCACAGAGGCGTGAGAGGATTGTCTACTGTAGACAATCGGATTCAGCCTCACTGAGTTCATAGGAGAGCGTGATGGCCAGCAAGCCGCCGGCAGGCGATCCGGTACAGGATTCGCCGCAGGTAAGGGCCCCCAAGCACGCCGCGGCGGGGATTCCCGCGGTCGCGCATTCCCTGCTCATCTCGCACCAGCAGATGGGGACGCGCCGGACCGCGCGGACACTCCTGAAGGTCAACCAGAAGAATGGTTTCGACTGTCCCGGCTGCGCCTGGCCCGAGGGCGACCACCGGCACACCGCCGAATTCTGCGAGAACGGGGCCAAGGCCGTCGCGGAGGAGGCGACCGTCCGCAGGGTCACGCCGGAGTTCTTCGCCGAGCACCCCGTCTCGGATCTCTTCGAGCGGAGCGGCTACTGGCTCGGCCAGCAGGGCCGGATCACCCATCCCATGTATCTGCCCGAGGGCGCCGACCAGTACGAACCCATCAGCTGGAAGGGCGCCTTCGCGATCATCGCCGAGGAGCTCAACGCCCTCACGTCACCCGACGAGGCCTGCTTCTACACCTCGGGGCGTACCAGCAACGAGGCCGCGTTCCTCCTTCAGCTCTTCGCGCGCGAGTTCGGCACGAACAACCTGCCCGACTGCTCGAACATGTGCCATGAGTCCTCCGGATCCGCCCTTTCGGAGACCATCGGCATCGGCAAGGGCAGCGTCTCCCTCGACGACATGCACCAGGCCGATCTGATCATCGTCGCCGGCCAGAACCCGGGCACCAACCACCCCCGGATGCTCTCCGCGCTGGAGAAGGCCAAGGCCGCCGGTGCGAAGATCATCTCGGTGAACCCGCTGCCCGAGGCCGGTCTGGAGCGGTTCAAGAACCCGCAGACACCGCTCGGCATGATCAGGGGCGCCTCCCTCACCGACCTCTTCCTACAGATCCGCATCGGCGGCGACCAGGCGCTGTTCCGGCTGCTCAACCGGCTCGTCCTGGAGACCCCGGGCGCCGTCGACGACGCGTTCATCGAGGAACACACCCACGGGTACGAGGAGTTCAGGGCCGCCGCGCTCGCCGCCGACTGGGACGAGACCCTTGTCGCCACCGGTCTCCAGCGGGCCGAGATCGAGAAGGCCGCCGAGATGGCCCTCGCCTCGAAGCGCACCATCGTCTGCTGGGCGATGGGCCTGACCCAGCACAAGCACTCCGTGCCGACCATCCGTGAAGTCGTCAACTTCCTGCTGCTGCGCGGCAATATCGGCCGCCCCGGCGCCGGGGTGTGCCCGGTGCGCGGCCACTCCAATGTGCAGGGCGACCGCACGATGGGCATCTTCGAACGGCCCGATCCGGCCTTCCTCGACCGTCTGGACCAGGAGTTCTCCATCACCTCGCCCCGCCACCACGGTTACGACGTGGTGCGCTCCATCGAGGCGATGCGCGACGGCGACGCCAAGGTCTTCTTCGCCATGGGCGGCAACTTCGTCGGGGCGACGCCCGACACCGAGGTCACCGAGGCCGCGATGCGCCGAACCCGGCTGACGGTGCATGTGTCGACCAAGCTCAACCGCTCGCACGTGGTGACGGGCGTACGCGCGCTGATCCTGCCCACGCTCGGCCGTACCGACAAGGACATCCAGGCCGGCGGCAAGCAGATCGTCACCGTCGAGGACTCCATGGGCATGGTGCACGCCTCGCGCGGCAACCTGCCGCCCGCCAGCCCCCATCTGCTCTCCGAGCCCGCGATCATCACCAATATGGCGCGCGCCGTCCTCGGCCCCTCCTCGACCACGCCCTGGGAGGACTTCGAGAAGGACTACGCCAACATCCGGGACCGGATCGCCCGCGTCGTCCCCGGTTTCGAGGACTTCAACGCGCGGGTCGCCCGCCCCGGCGGCTTCGAGCTGCCGCACGCGCCCCGCGACGAGCGCCGCTTCCCCACCGCCACCGGCAAGGCCAACTTCACCGCCGCGCCCGTGGAGTACCCGAAGCTGCCCGAGGGGCGGCTGCTGCTCCAGACGATGCGCTCGCACGACCAGTACAACACCACCATCTACGGGTTGGACGACCGCTACCGCGGCATCAAGGGCGGTCGCCGGATCGTCATGGTCAACCCCGACGACGCGCGCGAACTCGGGCTCGTCGACGGCGCGTTCACCGACATCGTCAGTGAGTGGAAGGACGGTGTGGAGCGCCGGGCCCCGGGCTTCCGGGTGGTGCACTACCCGACCGCCCGCGGCTGCGCGGCCGCTTACTACCCGGAGACCAATGTGCTGGTGCCGCTCGATGCCACGGCCGACACGAGCAACACCCCGACGAGCAAGTCCGTCGTGGTGCGCTTCGAGTAGCGGTGCGCTTCGGACCAGGGAATGAACCGGCGGGGCTAAGCGTTCGCTCAGTCGTCTGATATGCAGGCCGGTGCACACAGCACGTACGTCATATATCACCGCAGCCGATCGGAGCCGGGCCCATGGGTGAGCAGCCCTCCACGAAGTTCCCTCAGGAGATCATCGACGAGTACGCCGTGCTCGGCGTCGATCTGCCCGCGCTCTTCTCCGCGGGCCATCTCGGCACACGCATGGAGGTGCGGATCGTCGAGGCCGCCGCGGAACGCGTCGTCGGCACCATGCCGGTGGAGGGCAACACCCAGCCGTACGGACTGCTGCACGGCGGCGCCTCCGCCGTTCTCGCCGAGACCCTCGGCTCCATCGGCGCCATGCTGCACGGCGGCGCGAGCAAGGTGGCCGTGGGCGTGGACCTCAACTGCACCCACCACCGGGGCGTACGGAGCGGACTGGTCACGGGCGTCGCCACCCCTGTCCACCGCGGCCGGTCCACCGCGACATACGAGATCGCCATCACCGACGAGCGGGACAAGCGGGTCTGCACCGCCCGGCTGACCTGCCTGCTCCGCGACGCGGACACCGCGCCGGCGCCGGACCAGAGCGTGTAGCGAAAGTCCGGCCCCCCTTCCGCGAGGGCGCGTACGGGAATGCCCGTACGCGCCCTTGTCCATGCCCGAAGCACCGCCTACCCTGCGCCCATGACCACGGCCGGACAGTGCGGGCTCCGCCCGGCCGCCCGATGCTCGCTCGCACTCTGCGCCGCCCTCCTCGGCGGCGCGCTGACCGGTTGCGGCGGTGGCGGGGCGGCCGCGCCCGGCCCGGACGCCCTCCCCTCCGCACACCGCACGACCCCCGCCGAACTCTGCACCGCGCTCGTCTCGTACTGGGCGAAGGAAGCCCTCAAGGGCTCCGAGTGGGCAGGACTCGACTGGGAACAGAAGGGACTGTCCAATGAGCAGTACGCCATCCACGAAGAGGTCGTGGCCGCGGCGCGCGCCGAGCGGACGAAGCACGGCGACGCGGCGGCACGGTCCCTGATCGACCGCAGGACCGCGGCACGGTGCGCCGCCATGAACGGCGCCACCGGCAGCTCCGAGAACTGGCGCGAATCAGACTGGACACCGCCCGGACAACGCTCCAGGACCCCCGTCCGACATCACGCTGTGTAACAACCACATGAACGGGGACTCTCCCGCCGCCCGCATCCACATCCCCGCTGCCCGCTTTCCCGGCTTCTCCTGCCCGATTGAGCGGTCAGCACCAAAATAGGCCCAAGTACCTTAGCGGAACTGGGCGTTCTCACCATGTGGTCGATTTGGGAAAGCAGGGAAACGCCCCAATCGTCCCGGCTCTCGCCGCCGAGCGTTGGCCCGGGCATAACAAGACAGTCACATCCTTCGCGCACCACTCCACGACTCCCTCACCTGCGCTTAGAGTCACGGCCAGTCACCGCGCCGCCAGGCACGCACCCAGTGGGCTCCACGCGACTGAACCCGTGTCCCGGCGAACGCGAACGGCACCTCAGCAGAGGAGGCCGCGCCAGGGAAAGGATTCATCGTGCGACACCGTTCCTTGCTCATCCTCACCACCGTGATCACCACGGGAGCGCTCACACTCACCGCTTGTGGTTCTCGCGACGAAGGCAAGAGCACCGGCGCGAGCGACAAGATAACCGTCGTCATCGGTGTCGACGCGCCGCTCACCGGTTCGCTGTCCGCGCTCGGCCAGGGCATCAAGAACTCGGTCGACCTCGCCGCCAAGACCGCGAACAAGACCAATGAGGTCCCCGGCGTCGAATTCAAGATCGAGGCCCTCGACGACCAGGCCGTCCCGGCCTCCGGCCAGGCCAACGCCACCAAGCTCGTCGGCAACAAGGACGTCCTCGGCGTCGTCGGCCCGCTGAACTCGGGCGTCGCCCAGTCGATGCAGGGCGTCTTCAACTCCGCCAACCTCCTCCAGGTCTCCCCCGCCAACACCAACCCGTCGCTGAGCCAGGGCGACAACTGGGCCAAGGGCGACCTGAAGCGTCCCTTCGCGTCGTACTTCCGCACGGCCGCCACGGACGTCGTCCAGGGCAAGTTCGCCGCGCAGTACTACTACAACGACGCCAAGAAGCGGAAGGTCTTCGTCGTCGACGACAAGCAGACCTACGGCGCCGGCCTCGCCTCGATCTTCTCCGAGGAGTTCAAGCGCCTCGGCGGCACGGTCGTCGGCACCGACCATGTCACGGTCAAGGAGACCGACTTCTCCTCCACCGCCGACAAGGTCAAGGCCGCGGGCGCGGACTCCGTCTACTTCGGCGGCCAGTACCCCGAGGGCGGACTGCTCTCCGACCAGATCAAGAAGACGGGCGCCAAGATCCCCACCATGGGTGGCGACGGCATCTACGACCCGAACTTCATCTCGGCCTCCGGTGAGTCCAACGACGGTGACTTCGCCACCTCCATCGGCTACCCCGTGGAGAAGCTCGACACCGCCAAGAAGTTCATCGCCGACTACGCGGCCGAGAACTACAAGGACCCCTACGCGGCCTACGGCGGCTACTCCTACGACGCCGGCTGGACGATCATCCAGGCCGTCAAGGCCGTCGTCGCCGCCAACGACGGCAAGCTCCCCGACGACGCCCGCAAGCAGGTCGTCGAGGCCACCAGCAAGGTCAGCTTCGACGGTGTGACCGGCAAGGTCTCCTTCGACGAGTACGGCGACACCACCAACAAGCAGCTGACCGTGTACAAGGTCGAAGGCGGCGCCTGGAAGGACGTCAAGAGCGCCACATTCGAGGACTGACCTCCCGGACACAGCCCCCCCACCACGACCGGACCGCGCGAGGGCGCAACAGCGCCCTCGCGCGGTGTCATATCCGACACGCTCATCGGAGGCCCTGCGGTGAACGAACTGCCGCAACAGCTGGCCAACGGCCTTGCCCTTGGTGCCCTTTACGGCTTGATCGCCATCGGGTACACCATGGTCTACGGCATCGTCCAGCTCATCAACTTCGCCCATGGCGAGATCTTCATGATCGGGGGCTTCGGTGCCCTCACCACCTACACCTGGCTCCCCGGCGGAACCTCCCTGCTGGTGGCGATCCCGCTCATGATCATAGGTGGCGCCATAGCCGCGGTGGCCGTGGCCACCGCCGCCGAACGCTTCGCCTACCGCCCCCTGCGCGGAGCACCCAGGCTCGCGCCGCTGATCACCGCGATCGGCCTGTCCATCACATTGCAGCAGCTCGTCTGGGCCTTCTACCCCGACGCCAAGAAGGCCGTCAGCTTCCCCGAATTCCAGGGTGAGTCCTTCCAGCTGACGGACAACCTCTACATCCAGCGGGCCGACGCGTTCATCTTCGTCCTCGCCCCCCTGTGCATGCTGGCCCTCGGCCTCTTCGTCTCCAAGAGCCGCAGCGGACGCGCCATGCAGGCCACGTCCCAGGACCGGGACACCGCCAAGCTCATGGGCATCAACACCGACCGCATCATCGTGATGGCCTTCGCCATCGGCGCCGCCTTCGCCGCGGTCGCCGCGGTCGCCTACGGACTCGACAAGGGCCAGATCAACTTCGAGATGGGCTTCCTCCTCGGACTCAAGGCGTTCACCGCCGCCGTCCTCGGAGGCATCGGCAATATCTACGGAGCCATGGTCGGCGGCGTCGTGCTCGGCCTCGCCGAAGCCATGTCGATCGCCTACATCGAGGAAATCCCCGGCATGCAACAGCTCGGCGGCGGCGCCTGGGCCAACGTCTGGGCGTTCGTACTTCTCATCGTCGTACTCCTCGTCAGGCCACAGGGCCTGCTCGGTGAGCGCGTCGCGGATCGGGCGTGAGAACTATGACCGACACAGCCTCCTCCCGCACCACGCGGCTGCGGGTACTCGCCCTCGCCGGCGGCATCGCCACCGTAGCCAGCACGTTCCTCTCCTGGACCTACACCACCGAGTTCCCCGGCGACCTCACCGTCTACGGCTACCCGGGCGGCCTCCAGCTCCTCACCCTCACCGCCGGACTGCTCACCGCGCTCTTCGCGCTCTCCGCACTCGGCGTCAAGGGCCTGCGCTGGCTCACCCCCACCGGCTCCACCAAGGCGCTCCAGCTGCTCGCCCTCGGCGGGCTGGCCACCACCTGGTTCACCGTCATCGCCATCGCGGTCGAACTCGGCGGAATCGTCAACCTCGAACCCGGCGGATTCGTCGCGGCCGTCGCCACCGTCATCCCGGTCGCCGCGGCCTTCCTGCTCCCCGACGACACCCGCAAGGCCACCCGGCCCAGGGAACTCTCCTCCTGGGCCGAGATCCTGATCATCGTCGCCGCGTTCGCCATCGGGCTCTTCGTCTTCACCTACGGCATCGACACCGAGTACGCCGAACTCTTCACCGGCTACCTCCTCACCGTCGGATTCACCGCCACCGCGCTCTTCAAGGCCGGCCTCATCGCCCGCCTCAACGGGCTCACCACCAAGTACCGGATGATCGCCGTCTCGGCCGCGTTCGTCGCCGCCGCGGCCTTCCCCTTCACCCAGAGCACCGACCAGTTCACCCTGATCGCGGTCAACATCCTCATCTTCGCGACCGTCGCCCTCGGACTGAACATCGTCGTCGGCCTGGCCGGCCTGCTCGACCTCGGATACGTCGCGTTCCTCGGCGTCGGCGCCTACACGGCGGCCCTTGTCTCCGGAACCACCGCGTCCGTCTTCGATGTGCACTTCCCCTTCTGGGCCGCCGTCCTCACCGGCGCCGTCGTCTCCCTGGTCTTCGGCGTCCTCATCGGCGCGCCCACCCTGCGGCTGCGCGGCGACTACCTCGCCATCGTCACCCTCGGCTTCGGAGAGATCTTCCGTATCGCCGTCGGCAACCTCGACGGCGTCTCAGGCCCCCGCATCACCAACGGCCCCAACGGTGTCCCGAACATCCCCGACCTCAACTTCTTCGGGTACAACTTCGGCGAATCCCACACCGTCCTCGGCATCGAACTCGGCTCCTACGCCAACTACTACCTGCTGATGCTGCTCGCCATGATCCTCGTGGTGATCGTCTTCAGCAGGGCGGGCAACTCCCGCATCGGCCGCGCCTGGGTCGCCATCCGCGAGGACGAGACCGCCGCCACCGCCATGGGCATCAACGGCTTCCGCGTCAAACTCATCGCGTTCGCCCTCGGCGCCACCCTGGCCGGCCTGGCCGGCACCGTACAGGCGCATGTCCAGCACACCGTGGTCCCCGAGATGTACGTCTTCGCCGGCCCGGTCCCGCCGAACTCCGCCTTCCTGCTCGCCGCCGTCATCCTCGGCGGCATGGGCACCATCACCGGCCCCCTCATCGGCGCCTCGCTGCTCTACCTCATCCCGGCGAAGCTCCAGTTCCTCCAGGACTACCAGCTCCTCGGCTTCGGAATCGCGCTCATCCTCCTGATGCGCTTCCGCCCCGAAGGGCTCATCGCCAACCGGCGCGCGCAACTCGAATTCCACGAGACCGACCAGCTCGACACACCCGACGACAAACCCGACAAACCCGGCGCGGGCGTCAGCACCGCCAAGGCGGGGGCGTGAACGACATGACCACCACGACCACGAGCACCCGGACCACCGTGCTCGACGCCAGCGGCGTCACCATGCGCTTCGGCGGACTCACCGCCGTACGCTCCGTCGACCTCCAGGTCGACAGCGGCGAGATCGTCGGCCTCATCGGCCCCAACGGCGCCGGCAAGACCACCTTCTTCAACTGCCTCACCGGGCTCTACGTACCCACCGAAGGCACGGTCAGCTACAAGGGCACCGTCCTGCCGCCCAAACCCCACCTGGTCACCCAGGCGGGCATCGCGCGCACCTTCCAGAACATCAGGCTCTTCGCCAATATGACCGTCCTGGAAAACGTCCTCGTCGGACGCCACACCAGGACCAAAGAGGGCCTCTGGTCCGCACTCCTGCGCGGCCCCGGCTTCAAGAAGGCCGAAGCCGCCTCCCACGAGCGCGCCATGGAACTCCTCGAATTCATCGGCCTCCAGGACAAGGCCGACCACCTCGCCCGCAACCTCCCCTACGGCGAACAGCGCAAGCTCGAAATCGCGCGCGCCCTCGCCAGCGACCCCGGCCTGCTGCTCCTCGACGAGCCCACCGCCGGAATGAACCCGCAGGAAACCCGCGTCACCGAAGACCTCGTCTTCGCGATCCGCGACAAGGGCATCGCCGTACTCGTCATCGAGCACGACATGCGCTTCATCTTCAACCTCTGCGACCGCGTCGCCTGCCTCGTCCAGGGCGAGAAACTCGTCGAAGGCACCGCGGAAGTCGTCCAGGGCGACGAACGCGTCATCGCCGCCTACCTCGGCACCCCCTTCGACGGCGCGCCCGGCGCCGAGGAAGTCGCCGAAGTCGAGGCGGCCGAAGCGGACGCGCACAGCGACACCAGCACCACCGGTTCGGAAGGGGACGCGAAGTGACCGCACTCCTGGAGGTCGACGACCTCAAAGTCGCCTACGGCAAGATCGAGGCGGTCAAGGGCATCTCCTTCAGCGTCGAAGCCGGCCAGGTCGTGACCCTCATCGGCACCAACGGTGCGGGCAAGACCACCACCCTGCGCACCCTCTCCGGGCTCCTCAAGCCCGCCGGCGGGCGCATCACCTTCGACGGGAAGCCCCTCTCGGGAATCCCCGCGCACAAGATCGTCGCGCTGGGACTCGCCCACTCCCCCGAGGGCCGGCACATCTTCCCCCGGCTCACCATCACGGAGAACCTCCAGCTCGGAGCATTCCTCCGGACCGACAAAGCCGGCATCGAGAAAGACATCCAGCGCGCCTACGACCTCTTCCCCATCCTGGGCGAACGACGGAAGCAGGCCGCGGGCACCCTCTCCGGTGGCGAACAGCAAATGCTCGCCATGGGACGCGCGCTGATGTCCCAGCCCAAGCTGCTCATGCTCGACGAGCCCTCCATGGGCCTCTCCCCGATCATGATGCAGAAGATCATGGAGACCATCGTCGAGCTGCGCCAGCAGGGCACGACGATCCTGCTCGTCGAACAGAACGCCCAAGCGGCGCTCTCCCTCGCCGACCAGGCCCATGTCATGGAAATCGGCAAGATCGTCCTCTCCGGCACCGGACAGGACCTGCTGCACGACGAGTCCGTACGCAAGGCGTACCTGGGCGAGGACTGACCCCGCGCGGGCACCGGACGCACCACATCAGGAGGCCCGCCCCGAGCGAACCGGGGGCGGGCCTCCTGACGTACGTCCACATGAGCCGCGAGGCTACCGGCTACCGGCCTACTGGCCGCCCTTCGCCGCCTTCTTCTCCGCCGCCTTCTTCTCCGCCGCGTCCTCGATGACCGCCTCCGCCACCTGCTGCATCGACATCCGACGGTCCATCGACGTCTTCTGAATCCACCGGAACGCCGCCGGCTCCGTCAGCCCGTACTGCGTCTGCAACACCGACTTCGCCCGGTCCACCAGCTTCCGCGTCTCCAGCCGCAGCGTCAGATCCGCGACCTCCCGCTCCAGCGTCTTCAGCTCCGTGAACCGCGACACCGCCATCTCGATGGCCGGCACCACATCACTCTTGCTGAACGGCTTCACGAGATACGCCATGGCCCCCGCGTCCCGCGCCCGCTCCACCAGATCCCGCTGCGAGAACGCGGTCAGCATCAGCACCGGCGCGATGGACTCCGCCGCGATCCTCTCGGCCGCCGAGATCCCGTCCAGGACGGGCATCTTCACATCCAGGATCACCAGATCCGGCCGATGCTCGCGCGCGAGCTCCACGGCCCGCTCACCGTCTCCGGCCTCGCCGACGACCGAATAGCCCTCTTCCTCAAGCATCTCCTTGAGATCGAGACGGATCAGGGCCTCGTCCTCGGCGATGACGACACGTGTCGTCAGCGGCGGAACATGCGACTTGTCGTCATCGTCGACGGGCTGGGGCGACTCGGGGGCGGTCACGGGGGCTCCTCGTTCCAGACAGGGTGCTCCCCATGAGCCTACCGAGTCTCCGTCGACGGGGCTGCACACGGTATGATTCGGCGGAGCCCTGGCCGGGTTGATGGAAGTGGCAGACATGATCGCCTCAAAAGCGATTGCCCGAAAGGGCGTGCGGGTTCAAGTCCCGCACCCGGCACACACAGCGAAGCGGATGTTCACGTTCTCGTGAACATCCGCTTCTTCGTACTCCGTGCGGCACCTCATTACGCAGAGTGCGCCGAAGTCACGGCCTGGAAGAACGCACGACCGGAAACAGGACGCCGTGGACGCGCACGCGCGAGAGTCGCCGACTACTTCGGGCTGTCGTCCTCGCCGATGTGGTGGACGCGCACCAGGTTCGTGGAGCCCGCGACGCCCGGCGGGGAGCCCGCCGTGATGACCACGATGTCGCCCTTGTCGCAGCGGCCGATCTTCAGGAGATGGTCGTCCACCTGCGCGACCATCGCGTCCGTCGAGTCGACGTGCGGGCCGAGGAAGGCTTCCACGCCCCAGGTGAGGTTCAGCTGGGCGCGGGTGGCCGGGTCCGGGGTGAAGGCGAGCAGCGGGATCGGGGAGCGGTAGCGGGAGAGGCGCTTGACGGTGTCGCCGGACTGGGTGAAGGCGACCAGGAACTTCGCGCCCAGGAAGTCGCCCATCTCGGCCGCCGCGCGGGCCACCGCGCCGCCCTGGGTGCGGGGCTTGCTGCTCTCGGTGATCGGGGGGAGGCCCTTGGCGAGGAGGTCTTCCTCGGCGGCCTCGACGATGCGGCCCATGGTCTTGACCGTCTCGATGGGGTACTTGCCGACGCTGGTCTCGCCGGAGAGCATCACCGCGTCCGTGCCGTCGATCACCGCGTTGGCGACGTCGGAGGCCTCGGCTCGGGTGGGGCGGGAGTTGTCGATCATCGAGTCGAGCATCTGGGTGGCGACGATGACGGGCTTGGCGTTGCGCCTGGCCAGCTTGATGGCGCGCTTCTGGACGATCGGCACCTGTTCCAGGGGCATTTCGACGCCGAGGTCGCCTCGGGCGACCATGATGCCGTCGAACGCGGCGACGATGCCGTCGATGTTCTGGACGGCCTGCGGCTTCTCGATCTTGGCGATGACGGGGACCCGGCGGCGCTCCTCGTCCATGATGCGGTGGACGTCGTTGATGTCGTCCCCGTTGCGTACGAAGGAGAGCGCGATGACGTCGGCGCCGACGCGCAGCGCCCAGCGCAAATCCTCGATGTCCTTGTCGGAGAGCGCGGGGACGGAGACGGCCACACCGGGGAGGTTGAGGCCCTTGTTGTCGGAGACCATGCCGCCCTCGATGACGAGGGTGTGGACGCGGGGTCCGTCGACGGAGGTGACTTCGAGGGTGACCTTGCCGTCGTCCACGAGGATGCGCTCCCCGGAGCTGACGTCGGCGGCGAGTCCCTCGTAGGTGGTGCCGCAGGTGTGGCGGTCGCCTTCGAGGGGTTCGACGGTGATGGTGAATTCGTCGCCGCGTTCAAGGAGTACGGGGCCCTCGCGGAAGCGGCCGAGGCGAATCTTCGGACCTTGAAGGTCGGCGAGGATTCCGACGCTGCGGCCGACTTCTTCCGCGGCTTCCCGTACGCGCTGGTAGCGCTCCTCGTGCTCAGCGTAGGTGCCGTGGCTGAGGTTGAGTCTGGCGACGTCCATTCCGGCTTCGACCAGTGCCTTGATCTGGTCGTACGAGTCGGTGGCGGGCCCCAGGGTACAGACGATCTTTGCTCGGCGCATATATCGAGAGTAGGGCTTACCGACCGGTAGGGAATTGGCGTGGCATGACGACTCAACAACCTTTACATGAAGGGTTATTGACAAGGCTTGAATGGGCGCGGGGGCGCTCCTATGAGCATTTCTTCGGCGTCAAATCGGGGGGCGTCATCGTGAAGCGCGCGTTCACCTGCGCGTAGACGGTCTGGCGCTGTGGTTCGAGGTCGAGCACGGGCGCCGCGTCGGCCGTTTCGGTGGCTCCGTAGCCGCTGCGGCTGCGGAGGCCACCGGGCGGGGCGGGCATTCCGTACGCGGCGGTGTTCTCCGCGCCGAGGTCGGCCAGCTCGACCAGGGCGGCGAGCCGGGCGCCGAGGGCCTCGGCGTATTCCCTGGCGCGCTGGACGGCTTCCCGTACGGCCTGGCGCCGGGCGTCGCCGTGGGCCGGCGAGTCGGGGCGCAGCGCCCACCAGGGTCCGCTGACCTGGGTCAGTTCGAGGTCGGCGAGACGGGTGGTGAGTTCACCCAGGGCGGTGAAGTCGGCGAGTTCGGCGGTGAGATGAACACGGCCGTGGTACGCGCGGACGCGTTCGCCGCGGCCGTGTTTGGTGAGTTCGGGGCTGATGGAGAATGCTCCGGTCTCCAGTTTCTCGACGGCGTCGCCGTAGGACTTGACGAGTGTGAGCACTTCCGCGTTGCGACGGGTGAGGTCGTCGAGGGCGGTGCGCCGGTCGGTGCCGCGCGCGCCGATCGCGATGCCGATTCTGGCGATCTCCGGGTCGACCTCCAGCCGTGCTTCGCCGCGGACGGCGACCCTCGGCGTCTCGGGGGTGCCGTAGGGCGCGGCGGGGGGCGGTGTGTCGCTGGTGGTCACGGGCGGCTCCCTCGTGGAACGGCTGCGGCTGCGGATCGGCGTCGGCGTCGGCGGGATCGGCTTCGGCGTCGGCGTCGGCGTCGGCGTCGGCGGGATCGGCGTCGGCTTCGGCGTCGGCTCCACTCTCGCACCCGGGTACGACAGTCGGGGCGACAACTGGGTGCGACAACCGGGTGCGACGACCGGCAGTCATCTGATCGCAACCCCCCGGGGGTGTTGCCGACGCCTCGCCTCAGTCAGAATCTACGCGCGTTGTGCACGTATCGACGCAATGTCCCGAGTGAGAAGAGAAGGAAATGCCGCTGAACCGTAGGACGTTCCTGGGCAGTTCGGCTGCCGCCGGCGCGGGTGCCGCGCTGGTGGGCGGGGTGACGATACCGGCGGAGGCCACCGGCCATGCTCATGGCCCCGTCCATGGACGTCCGCTCAAGCGGTACTCGTTCACCGTGCTGGGGACCACCGATCTGCATGGAAATGTCTTCAACTGGGACTACTTCACCGACAAGGAGTTCGACGACTCCGCACACAATGATGTCGGTCTGGCGAAGATCTCCACGCTGGTCGACCAGATCCGCAAGGAGAAGGGCCGCGAGAACACGCTGCTGATCGACGCGGGTGACACCATCCAGGGCACGCAGTTGTCGTACTACTACGCCAAGGTCGACCCGATCACCGCGAAGCGCGGTCCGGTCCATCCGATGGCGCAGGCGATGAACGCGATCGGCTATGACGCGGCGGCGCTCGGCAACCACGAGTTCAATTACGGAATTCCGGTGCTGCGGAAGTTCGAGGAGCAGTGCCATTTCCCGCTGCTCGGTGCCAACGCGCTGGACGCGAAGACCCTGAAGCCGGCTTTCGCGCCGTATGTGATCAAGAAGCTGCGGACGCCGCACGGCCGTGATGTGCGGGTGGCCATCCTCGGGCTGACGAACCCCGGCATCGCGATCTGGGACAAGGCGAACGTCCAGGGCAAGATGACGTTCCCGGGTCTGGAGGAGCAGGCCGCGAAGTGGGTGCCGAAGCTGCGTTCGATGGGCGCGGACGTCGTCATCGTCTCCGCGCACTCCGGTACGAGCGGGACGTCCTCGTGGGGTGACCAGCTGCCGCACGTGGAGAACGCCGCGACGCTGGTGGCGGAGCAGGTGCCGGGGATCGACGCGATTCTCGTCGGGCACGCGCACGCCGAGATCCCGGAGCGCCGGGTGGTCAACAAGAAGACGGGCAAGGACGTCGTCCTGTCCGAGCCGCTCAAGTGGGGCCAGCGGCTGACGCTCTTCGATTTCGATCTGGTCTGGGAGCGGGGCTGCTGGACGGTCGAGAAGGTCGGCTCGCGGATCCTGAACTCCAACACGGTCCCCGAGGACAAGAAGATCACCGGGCTGCTCTCCGACGAGCACCGCAAGGTCGTGGCGTATGTCAACCAGGTGATCGGCACGTCCACGGCCCCCATGTCCACGGCCGACGCGCCGTGGAAGGACGAGCCGATCATCGATCTGATCAATCATGTGCAGACGGAGACGGTGAAGGCGGCGCTGGCGGGCGGCGAGTGGGCGGCGCTGCCGGTGCTGTCCCAGGCGTCGTGCTTCTCGCGTACGGCGGCGATCCCGGCCGGCCAGGTGACGATCAAGGACGCGGCGGGGCTGTACCCGTTCGAGAACACCATGGAGGCGCGGCTGCTGACCGGCGCGCAGATCCGGGCGTATCTGGAGTACTCCGCGCGGTACTACGTGCAGACGGCGGCGGGTGCGCCGGTGGACACGTCGAAGCTGACGAACGCCGACAACACGCCGGACTACAACTACGACGTGGTGTCCGGGCTGACGTATGACATCGACATCGCGAAGCCGGCCGGGTCGCGGATCGTGAACCTCAGGTTCGAGGGCAAGGATCTGGACCCGGCGGCGAAGTTCGTACTGGCCGTCAACAACTACCGCGCGAACGGCGGCGGGAACTTCCCGCACGTGGCCGCCGCGCAGCAGCTGTGGGCCAATTCGGACGAGATCCGCAACACGATCATCGGGTGGGTGCAGGCGGCGGGCACGGTCGACCCGACGACGTTCGCCTCGGTGGACTGGAAGCTGACGCGGGACGGCACGCCGGTCTTCTGACCGGTCGCGGCACCTTCTCCGGTCGTACGTCGGCGGGTGTCAGCGTACTTCGGTGAGCGGGACCAGACCCCTCGGTGCGGGCACCGTGCGGGTCCGGTCCCGTCCGTCGAGTCCGAAGCTGGTGAACGCGGTGCGCCGGGGCAGGGGGTAGGACTCCTTGCCGGTCAGGTGATTGAGGATGGTGGCGCTGCGCCAGGCCGCGAGCCCGAGGTCGGGCGCGCCGACGCCGTGGGTGTGCCGTTCGCCGTTCTGCACATAGACGGAGCCGGTGACTCCGGGGTCCAGGATCATCCGGTGGTGCTGGTCGATCCGGGGGCGTCCCGAGCTGTCCCGGCGCATGTACGGGTCGATTCCGGCGAGGATCCGGTCGAGCGGACGCTCCTGGTAGCCGGTGGCGAGGACGACGGCGTCGGTGGTGAGCCGGGACCTGGACGCCTGTTGGGCGTGTTCCAGATGGAGTTCGACCTTGGTCGTGGCGACGCGTCCCGCGGTACGGACGGAGACGCCAGGGGTGAGGACGGCGTCGGGCCAGCCGCCGTCCAGGGTGCGCCGGTAGAGCTCGTCGTGGATGGCGGCGATGGTGTCGGCGTCGATGCCCTTGTGGAGCTGCCACTGCCGGGGGATCAGATCGTCGCGTACATGCTCGGGCAGGGCGTGGAAGTAGCGGGTGTAGTCGGGGGTGAACTGCTCCAGGCCGAGCTTGGAGTACTCCATGGGCGCGAAGGCCTCGGTGCGGGCCAGCCAGTGGATCCTCTCGGCTCCGACGGGCCTGGCGCGCAGCAGATCGAGGAAGATCTCGGCGCCGGACTGTCCTGATCCGATGACGGTGATGTGTCCGGCGGCGAGCAGCCGGTCGCGGTGGTCGAGGTAGTCCGCGGAGTGGATGACCGGCGCGGCGGGCGCTTCGACGAGTGGTTTGAGCGGCTCGGGGATGTACGGCTCGGTGCCGATGCCGAGCGCGATGTGGCGGGCGTGGGCGCGGCCGAGGGCTTCGACCTCGCCGTCCTGGTCGAGCTGGGTGAAGTCGATCTCGAACAGGTCCCGTTCGGGGTTCCAGCGGACCGCGTCGACCTGATGGCCGAAGTGGAGCCCGGGGAGTTGTTCGCTGACCCAGCGGCAGTACGCGTCGTACTCGGCGCGCTGGATGTGGAAGCGCTCGGCGAAGTAGAAGGGGAAGAGCCGGTCGCGGGCCCGCAGATAGCTGAGGAAGGACCAGGGGCTCGCGGGGTCGGCGAGGGTGACCAGATCGGCGAGGAAGGGGACCTGGAGGCTGGCGCCGTCGATGAGCAGGCCGGGATGCCAGCGGAAGACGGGGCTCTGGTCGAAGAAGGTGGTGGCGAGTCCGCCGCGGACTCTGTCGGCGAGTGCGGCGAGGGAGAGATTGAACGGGCCGATGCCGACACCCACCAGGTCGCGCGGCTGAGTGAGGTCGGTTGGCTGGGCGATCATCGGCGGGTGCTGCCTTCCACGAGTCGGGCACCGGGGGGTCCGGGGGTCGGAGTTGGTGCCTACGGAGCACAACGAGCTCACCCGCGTGGAGTATTGGCGCCCGGCGCAGGACGCCGGAAGTCGGCTGAAAACGCTCGTGGATCCGGCGTGCGCGACGCGTGTGAGCGTGTAGGCGTACGCCGGATCACGGGCGGATCGACCGCCGGCCTGGTCCTGAGCCGGCGGCCGGTCCTCGTCCGTAGCCGGCGGCCGAGTGGTCCGTAGGGTCCGGGTGGTCAGGAGCCGGTACGGACCCGCAGCGCCCGCCGCAGGTCGTCGAGCTGGTCGACGAGCTTGCGGCGCAGCGCCGGGATCATCTCCGCGGTGTCCAGACAGGTCCGGCCGAGACCCAGCGATTCCTCGTCGACCGCGTACACGGGGAAGGCGTAGCGGCCCGCCGCGTCGGCGATGGCCGGTCCTCGCCGGTCGGCGAGCGCGACCGCGTCGGTGTAGTAGCGCGGCACGTACTCCCGTACCAGCGTGGCCTGTTCGGGCTGCCAGAAGCCCTGGGCGGTGGCGGTGAAGAGGTAGTTGGAGAGGTCGTCGCTCTCGAAGAGCCGCGCCCACGCGCGGGCCTTGGCCGCCGGGTCGGGCAGGGCGGCGTGGCAGCGGGCGGCGCCTTCCTGGCCGGTGGCGCTGGGGTCGCGTGCCAGTTCGGCGTCGAGGGCGGCGGGGTCGACGGCGCCGAGGACGGCGAGCCGGGTGAGGACGCGCCAGCGCAGCTCGGGGTCGAGCTCGGGGCCGCCGGGGACACTGCCGGATTCCAGCCATTCCTGGAGGGTGTCGGGCTGGGCGGCGGCGTCGATGAAGTGGCGTACGGCGGTGAGGCGCAGCCCGGGGTCGGCGCCGTCCTCCGTACGGCGGAGCAGGTCGCGGGAGATCGCGGTGAGGGCGGCGAGGGCGACCGGCCGGTCCGTGTCGGACAGATAGCGGTCGGTGATCTGGACGGCGGCGAAGGCCAGCACGCCCTGGACGACGGCGAGATCCGTCTCCCGTGGCAGATGGACGCGGGCGGCGTCCAGATAGGCGGTGGGGGCGAGATCGCCGTCGCGGACCATGTCGCGGGCCGCGTTCCAGACGACGGTGCGGGTCAGCGGGTCGGGGATGCCGGAGAGGGCGCGCAGGGCGGTGTCCCAGGACTCGGCGTCGAGCCGGACCTTGGCGTAGGTCAGGTCGCCGTCGTTGAGGACGACGAGGGCGGGCCTGCGGCCGGCGGCGGTGACGGGCGAGGTCAGCGGAAGGTCGAGTTCGAGCAGGTCGCGCCGGGTCAGCCGGGCCGGTTCCGCGGGGTCGAGGTCGTACGCCCCGACGGTGACGCGGTGCGGGCGGCTGCCGTCGCGTACGACGTCGAGGGTCCAGCCGGCGCCGCCGTCGGTGTCGGCGCCGCTGTCGGTGTCGGAGATCCGCGGGGTGAGGGTGTCGACGCCGGTCGTGCGCAGCCACCGCTCGGCCCAGGCGTGTACGTCACGGTCGGTGGCGTGGGCCAGGGAGTCGATGAAGTCGGCGAGGGTGGCGTTGGCGAACTTGTGCCGGGCGAAGTGGGTGTTGATGCCGGCGAGGAAGTCCTTCTCGCCGAGCCAGGCGACGAGCTGGCGCAGCGCGGAGGCGCCCTTGGCGTAGGAGATGCCGTCGAAGTTGAGCAGCGCGGAGGCGGTGTCGGGGACGGCGTCCGGGTCCGGGGCGACGGGGTGGGTGGAGGGCCGCTGGTCGGCGTCGTACCCCCAGGATTTGCGGCCGATGCCGAAGTCGACCCAGGTGTCTCTGAAGCGGGTGGCCTCGGTGAGGGTCTGGTAGCCCATGTACTCGGCGAAGGACTCGTTCAGCCAGATGTCGTCCCACCAGGCGAGGGTGACGAGGTCGCCGAACCACATATGGGCCATCTCGTGGGCGATGACCATGGCGCGGGTCTGGCGTTCGGTGTCGGTGACGGCGGAGCGGTAGACGAATTCGTCGCGGAAGGTGACGAGTCCGGGGTTCTCCATGGCTCCGGCGTTGAACTCGGGGACGAAGGCCTGGTCGTACGAGTCGAAGGGGTACGGCTCGGTGAACTTCGCGTGGTACCGGTCGTAGCAGGCGCGGGTGATGTCGAGGATCTCGTCGGCGTCGGCGTCGAGGTGGGGCGCGAGGGAGCGCCGGCAGTGGATCGCGAAGGGCAGTCCGGCGTGTTCGGTGCGTACGGAGTGCCAGGGGCCCGCGGCGATCGCGACGAGATAGGTGGAGATGAGCGGGGTGGCGGCGACGGTCCAGTGGCCTCCTTCGGCCTGTGTGGCGACGCCGTTGCCGAGGACGGTCCAGTCGTCGGGCGCGGTGACGGTCAGCTCGAAGACGGCTTTGAGATCGGGCTGGTCGAAGGCGGCGAAGACACGCTGCACGTCGTCCATGAACAGCTGGGTGTAGACGTAGGTCTCGCCGTCGGCGGGGTCGGTGAAGCGGTGCATGCCCTCGCCGGTACGGGAGTACCGCATCGCGGCGTCGACGCGCAGCTCGTGCTCCCCGGCGGTGAGTCCGGTGAGCGGGAGCCGGTTGTCCACGAGTGCGGCCGGGTCGAGGGGCCGGCCGTCGAGGGTGACGGAGCGCAGGGTGTCGGGCTTGAGTTCGACGAAGGTGTCTCCGGCGGCCAGGGCGGTGAACGTGATGGCCGTGCGGGAGTCGAAGGTGTCCTCGCCGGTGGTCAGATCGAGTGCGATCGTGTACCGGTGGACATCGAGGAACTGGGCTCGGGTCTGCGCTTCGTCGCGCGTCAGTACGGACATGGTGGCCATGCTGCCTGATCCGCCGTGAGCGGCGCATCAGGGTTCATCGCGCGCTGAGCATCCGTGCGACGGGGCCCTCAGCCGGCGCTGTCGCGTGTCTCGCCCGCGATCGTCTCGTGGTGCCGGATGACTTCGGCGATGATGAAGTTGAGCAGCTTCTCGGCGAAGGCCGGGTCAAGTCTGGCGCTCTCGGCGAGTTCCCTGAGCCGGGTGATCTGGCGGGATTCGCGGGCCGGGTCGGCGGGCGGGAGCTGGTGTTCGGCTTTGAGTACGCCGACCTGCTGGGTGCATTTGAAGCGCTCGGCGAGCATATGGACGACGGCCGCGTCGATGTTGTCGATGGACTCGCGCAGGCGGTTCAGCTCGGCCCACACCGCGTCGTCGACGCCGGGGTGGCCGGTTCCGGGGTCACTCGTGGTCATGGTCGAGCAGCGTAGATGAGCGCGGCGCGATGGTCGGCGGGTGATCAGGATGCGGGATCTCGTTGCTCCAGCCGCCGGGGACCGCGCGCCCCTGCTGGTCGCGGAAGCGGATGGGCGGGATACCGACGCGCCGGGTGAACAGCCGGGAGAAGTACGCCGGGTCGTCGTATCCGACGCGCCGGGCGACCGCCGCCACGGGCAGTTCCGTCGCGGCGAGCAGTTCCTTGGCACGGCCGAGGCGGATGCCCAGCAGATAGTCCTTGGGGCTGCACCCGGCGGCCCTGCGTACGGCCGTGCGCAGTTCGGCGGGGGTCATGCCGTGGCGGGCGGCGTGTTCGGCGACCGAGAGTGTCCGGCAGGCGTCGCGGGCCAGCGTCCGGAGGACCGGGTCGCCCTCGGCGTCGGTGTCGGCGCGTGCCCGCCGCAGCGCGACGAGCAGTTCATGGACGGCGGCGCCGGTCTCGACTTCGAGCAGCGGGTTGCCCCGGCGCGCGGCGCGGGCGATTCGCGCGATGGCGGCCCGTGCGCCCGTCGCGTCGGAGAGCGGTACGACGGGCCGGTCCGGCTCTATGTAGCCGAGTTCCGTGTAGGTGGCGGTGGCGGGTCCGGTGAAGTCGACGAAACTCTCGTCCCAGCCGTGTTCCTCGTCGGGTCCGTAGTGATGGGTGGCGCCGGGTGTCAGCCACAGCAGCGCGGGCGCGCTGACGGGGGTGCGCCGTCCGTCGGCCGCGCGGAACCAGCCGCTGCCCGCGCTGATCACGACGGCCACATGGTGATCGAGGGTGCGCGGCCCGACCGTCGGCAGACGGCCGTGCTGGAGCCCGACGCCGAGGCAGACGAGCCCGAGCCGGTGGTGGACCGGGCTGGGCGTGAAGTACCGCATCCAGGTGTGATACATCCGCTCCCACCTCATCTGTTCCTCTGCGCGCCGGTCGCGCGCCACCCGTCGCGCCCCGCTGGTCGCGCCCCGCCGGTTGCGCGGTCGCGCGGTCGCGTCAGCTTCGTCCAAACAGAGGTGATCTTTGTCCATGGACCGTGCCACCGCCAGAGGGAGAGGCTGAGCCGCGTGGCATGAGCCGTGGAACGGGAGAGCGGGGACGGTGACCGAGTCGGTGGCTGAGTTCATGGTGGGGGACGAGGACTTTCTGCTGGACGGACGGCCGGTGCGGCTGCTCTCCGGGGCGCTGCACTACTTCCGGGTCCATGAGGAGCTGTGGGAGCACCGGCTCGGAATGCTGCGCGCCATGGGCCTCAACTGTGTGGAGACCTATGTCCCGTGGAATCTGCACGAGCCGGAGCCCGGCCGCTACCACGACGTGGCCGCGCTCGGCCGGTTCCTGGACGCGGCGCGCGAGGCGGGGCTGTGGGCGATCGTCCGGCCGGGCCCGTACATCTGCGCCGAGTGGGAGAACGGCGGGCTGCCGCACTGGCTGACCGGCCCGCTGGGCGCCCGGGTACGGACCAGGGACATCGGATATCTGACCCATGTGGAGCGGTGGTACCGCGCGTTGCTTCCCCAGGTCGCCGAGCGCGAGATCGGCCGGGGCGGTCCGGTGATCATGGTGCAGGTCGAGAACGAGTACGGGAGTTACGGCTCCGACCGGGACTATCTGGTCCGGCTGACCGAGCTGACCCGGGCGTGCGGGATCTCCGTACCGCTGGTGACCTCGGACGGCCCCGAGGACCATATGATCACCGGCGGTTCGCTCCCCGGGCTGCTGGCGACGGTCAACTTCGGCTCGGGAGCGCGCGCCGCCTTCGAGACGCTGCGCGGGCACCGCCCCGACGGGCCGCTGATGTGCATGGAGTTCTGGTGCGGCTGGTTCGACCACTGGGGCGGTGAGCATGTCGTACGGGATCCGTCGGACGCGGCCGGGGCGCTGCGCGAGATCCTGGAGTCCGGCGCCTCGGTCAATGTGTATATGGCGCACGGCGGTACGAACCTCGCGGGCTGGGCGGGCGCGAACCGGACCGGTGAGCTGAACGACGGCGCGCTGCGGGCGGACGTCACCTCCTACGACTACGACGCGCCGATCGACGAGGCGGGCCGGCCGACGGAGAAGTTCTGGCGGTTCCGCGAGGTGCTCGCGGACTACCGGAGCGGCCCGCTGCCCGAGCTGCCGCGGCCCCGCCCCGCCCTGGCCGACCCCGTACGCGCCGAGTTCACCTCGTGGGCGCCGCTGGAGGAGGTCATGGAGACGCTGGGGGGACCGGAGTCGGAGACGGCGCTGCCGCCCACCTTCGAGGAGCTGGGCGTGGACCGCGGTCTGGTGCGCCACCGGCTGGCGGTGACCGGCCGCCGGACGCCCCGGACGCTCACGCTGGCCGGGCTGCGCGATCTGGCCGTGGTGTACGTGGACGGGGTACGGGCGGAGGTGCTCGACGGGGAGAACGCGGCCCTGGCGAAGCCGGTGGCCGGTCCCGCGTCCGTCGAGATCTGGGTGGAGTCGCTGGGCCGGGTCAACTACGGGCCGCGCCTCGGCGAGTCCAAGGGCATCACGGGCGGGGTGCTGCACGAGCGGCAGTATCTGCACGGCGTACGGTCCCGGGCGCTGCGTCTCGACGCCTTCGACGACGCGCGCGCGGTGACGGAACTCCCCTTCCGCGCCCTGGACGGCGGCGAAGGACGGGGCTTCTACCGCGCCGCCTTCGAGATCGCGGGTGCGGGCGACGCCCGGCTCACGCTCCCCTCCTGGGCCCGTGGCTTCGTCTGGGTGAACGGCACCTGCCTGGGCCGCTACTGGTCGCGGGGCCCGCAGGAGTCGCTGTACGTGCCCGGTCCTGTGCTGCGGGAGGGCGGCAACGAGGTGTGGGTGCTGGAGCTGGAGGCCGCGGGCGAGCCGTACGTACAGCTCGCCACGTACTAGGTGTATTGATCCGCAGCGTTGTTTACGCGGCTGATCGGGGGCTGGCCTGCGAGTGCGGTGTGGCTGCGGTGGTGGTTGTAGGTGTGGAGGA
>NZ_JBEOUD010000014.1:0-177792 GCF_040303865.1 Streptomyces sp. NPDC094034
CAGTGCAATCGCGAGGGTTTCGAGGTCTGTCGTCACAAACGGACTAACGAGACCCTCGCTTCATGCACCCGAAAACTTCGGACTTACTCATCTAGGCCCGCGGGTCGGACGACCTGGAGACACGGGCCGGACCGGACACAGCCGGTCCGACGGCCTGGAAACGGCGGCCGGACCGGCCCCGGAAAGTTCGCACGGACCCCCCTTAGCCGAACGGCCCACGCCGGAATGCCGGTTCGCCCTTCCCGGGTCACTATGGCAGCAGTATCCCGTCTGCCCTGAAGGGGGAGCCGTGAGACGTGCCACCGCCGTCAGAGGAACGGTTCTCGCCGTGGGCGCCGTTCTCGTTCTGGCGCCCGTCGGCCTCACCCCCCGAGGGTGCGGCGATCTCTCCGGCGGCCGGCTCTGTATCGAGGGCCCGGTGGGCGGCGCAGGACCGTTCACCGTGCGCTATGTCCAGTACCCGGGCCACCCCAGTGTCGCCGTGCGCCTCGGCTACCAGCGCAAGGACGACCGGATCACCGCGTTCCCCGGCTGGCTCGGCACCCAGCAGACCTGGCACGGCCGGGCCGAGCAGACCGGCAGGCTCGACACCGCCGCGGGCGAGTGCATCCGCGGTGTGATGGAGCACCGGGACCGGACGTACGTCACCGAGTGGCACTGCTCGTAGAGCAGCCCCGGGGAGTCGCGGAATCTGGCAGTCCACATCCGGAAGTCCATGAATGCGGAAGACTCAGACCAGCCGGCGCGCCGTCGCCCAGCGCGTCAGTTCGTGCCGGTTGGAGAGCTGGAGCTTCCTCAGCACCGCCGAGACATGGGATTCCACGGTCTTCACGGAGATGAAGAGCTGCTTGGCGATCTCCTTGTACGCGTACCCGCGCGCGATGAGCCGCAGCACCTCGCGCTCGCGCTGGGTCAGCCGGTCCAGGTCCTCGTCCACCGGCGGCGCGTCCGTCGAGGCGAAGGCGTCCAGGACGAAGCCGGCCAGCCGGGGCGAGAAGACCGCGTCGCCCTCCTGCACCCGGAAGATCGAGTCGACCAGGTCCGTGCCGGTGATCGTCTTGGTGACATAGCCGCGGGCGCCGCCCCTGATCACCCCGATCACGTCCTCCGCGGCGTCCGAGACCGACAGCGCCAGGAAGCGCACCGGATTCTCGCCCGCCCCCATCATCGGCGCGCAGCGGCGCAGCACCTCCACCCCGCCGCCGCCCGGGAGGTGGACATCGAGGAGCACGACCTCGGGCCGGGTCGCCGTGATGACGGTGACCGCCTGGTCGACATCGGCCGCCTCGCCGACGACCTCGACGCCCGTCTCCTCCGTACGGCCGATCTCGGCCTGCACTCCGGTACGGAACATCCGGTGGTCGTCGACGAGCACGACCCGTACGCGCCGGCCGTCCCCCGCCGCGCCGCCGCTCTCCGCACCGGTGGCCCCGGCCTGTGCGCCCTCGCTCATGGTCTCTGCCCCTCGCCCTAGTCGTTCGTCGGCCCGCACGGTCCTGCCACGCACGGACCCGTACCCGTCGTACGTTCGTACGCGCCCGTTCTCAGTCTGCCCGTTCCATCTCCAGCTCGACCTCCGTACCGTTGCCGGGCACCGACCGCAGCCGGGCCGTACCGCCGTTGCGCTGCATCCGGCCGATGATCGATTCCCGTACGCCCATCCGGTCGGCGGGCACCGCGTCGGGGTCGAAGCCGGGGCCGCGGTCCCGTACGGAGAGGAAGACCGTACGGCCCTCCACCTCCGCGAAGACCTGTACGGCGCCGCCCTCGCCACCGTACTTGGCGGCGTTGACCATCGCCTCGCGCGCGGCCTGCATCTGTGCGGCCAGCTTCTCGTCGAGCGGGCAGTCGCCCACGACCACGACCTCGATCGGGACCCCGTGGTGGTCCTCCACCTCCGCCGCCGTGCGCTTCACCGCCTCGGCGAGGGTGGTGGGTTCGTCCTCCTCGTCCTTGCCCGTGCCCTCGGGTTTGTAGAGCCAGGCGCGCAGCTCCCGTTCCTGGGCGCGGGCGAGCCTGCGGACCTCGCCCCCGTCGTCGGCGTTGCGCTGGATGAGCGTGAGGGTGTGCAGCACGGAGTCATGGACATGCGCGGCGACCTCGGCCCGTTCCTGTGCGCGTATGCGCATCAGCCGTTCCTCGGAAAGGTCCTGCGTCATCCGTACGAGCCAGGGCCCGGCGAGCAGGGCGACTCCGGCGACGACCGCGATCGCCCCCGTCAGAATGCTGCCGAACTGGGCCGTCGCGCCGCGCACCACCATGAAGACGGCCAGGCCGAGGCCGACCAGAGCGACGCCCGCGAGGCCGCGGGCGAGCTGGAAGATCCGACGGCGTCTGCCGATCTCGGTCCAGCGGGCGCGGCGGGCGTTGTCCGCCTGCCGCCAGACCAGGACGACTCCCGCGCCGATCAGCAGGGTGGGCCAGATGTAGCGGTCGGCCTGGCCGCGGCCCAGATTGACGTTGCCGACGAAGACGGACGCGCCGATCAGCAGCGCGATGAGCGCGAAGATCTGGCCCTTGTCGGGTTTGCGGAGCCGCCGCCGGCCGTCCGGGCTGATCTCGAAGAGGGTGCGCGGTTCGCTCGTCGTACCGCCGACCCCGAGCGGTACGACGATCCAGAAGACCGCGTAGACCAGCGCACCGAGGCCCTGGCCGAAGAAGAGGCCGAGAAAGACCAGCCGTACCCAGACGACCGGCAGCCCGAGATGCCCCGCCAGCCCGCGCGCGACACCGCCCAGCATCCGGCCGTCCGCGCTGCGGTAGAGCTTGCGCGGGGCCTGTTCCTCGGGCACCGGGGCGCGGGGGGCTGAGGTCGCGGCGCGTGGCGGGGCGGCTGGCATGTCATCGATGGTCACATGGCGCGGTGTGCGGGGACATCAGGGTCGGGCCCCTGAGGCGACCCTGATACCTGGGGGACACCTCGGGGACACCTGGGGTGGTGTCCCCAACCTCACAGCCCTAGGTCCTGTCCTGGGCCAATATCAGGGACAGACCGGGGTCGGGGCCGCTGGAGCCCGCGCCCCCGCGCCGTCACCATGGATGTATGACCCAGCCGCCCCCCGTGCCACCCGCCGCGCCGCCCCCGGCATCGGCCCCCGGCCCCGCGTCGTCCCGTCCCTTCTCCAAGGACCTGCGGCGCAGCCCCCGGCAGAAGATGGTCGCCGGGGTGTGCGGCGGCCTGGGCCGGTACTGCGACATCGACCCGGTGATCTTCCGGATCGTGATCGGGGTGCTCACGGTGACGGGCGGCATCGGGCTGATCTTCTACGGCTTCGCCTGGCTCCTCGTCCCGTTGGAGGGCGAGGACGAGAACGAGCTGCGCAGGCTGCTGGCGGGCCGGGTCGACGGCTCGTCACTGATCGCGGTGCTGAGCGCGCTGGTCGGCTGCGGACTGCTGCTGTCGACGCTGGGCAACAACGGCACGCTCTCCTTCGCCGTGATGCTGTCGGTCGCGGTCGCCGGCTCGGCCGTCTGGTCGCAGCGCCGTCGCCAGATCGCCTCCGACGGCGCGACCGCCGCCTCCGCGCACGCCCACACCGCGCCGGAGGCGCCCCCCGAGACCATGGCACCGCCGACACCCGGCGGCACCTCGTCGTGGTGGCGTGACCCGATCGTCAAGGACGGCACCACGGGCCGCTCCGCCGGCGCTCCCTATCTCTGGGGTCCGCGGGATGCCGCCGAGGAGCGTACGGGGTGGCGCGATGGCGCGACCCCGCTGCTGAAACGGGTGCCATGCCCCCGGGGCCCGAGCGGGATCGGCGGCAGCGTACTCATGCTCGCCCTGGTGGCGGGCGGGCTCGGCACGGGCCTGACCTGGGACAGCCATCCGTTCGGCACGAGCTTGCAAATCGGGCTGGCCGCCGCGCTCGCGGTCTTCGGTCTCGGGCTGGTCGTCAGCAGCTTCCTGGGCCGGACCGGCCTGGGCACGATCTTTCTGGCGGTGGTCACGGCCGGGCTGCTCGCGGCGAGCGCGGCGGTGCCCAAGGACATCACCACGGACTGGGGCCGAAAGCAGTGGACCCCGGCTTCGGTCGCGTCCGTGGAACCCCGGTACAGACTGGGCTCCGGCGTCGGCACCCTCGATCTGACCGGCCTCGCCGTCCCCGAGGGCCAGTCGGTCCGTACGTCCGCCGAGGTGGGCGCCGGGCAGCTCAAGGTCGTCGTACCGGAAGGAGTGACCGTGAAGGTGCGTGCCACGGTCGGCCTCGGGGACATCCGGCTCCCCAGCGAGCCGCCGAACGATGTGGACATCTCCCCGGACCAGTCGCGTGAGCGCACGCTGTCGCCGGACGCCGGGTCCGCTCCGGCGGGCACGCTGGAGCTGCGGCTCGAAGTCGGCCTCGGCCAGGTGGAGGTGACCCGTGCTGCGTCATGAGTTCAGGCCCGGCCGGCTGGTGGCGGGGCTGGCGGTGCTGGGCGCGGCCGTCACGTACGCGGGAGACGCGGCCGGCGCCTGGCACACACCGTGGTACATGGCGCTCATCGTGGTCTGGGACGGTCTCTGTGTGGCGGCCCTGGTGGCCTGGACGCACTACCGCATACGCCGTCGCCGGTCGGCCAGGACGGCGTCCAGCGAGAACACCGGAGCACCGGCGAGCACCAGCGGAAGCCAGGCCATGAGGTAGGCGAGGTCGTTGCCGTAGTAGTACGGCGTGCTCTGCCAGCTGACCGTCAGCCACAGGCTCAGCGAGATCAGCGCTCCGCCGAACGCGGCGAGTCGGCCGAGCACGCCGAACAGGGTGCCCAGTCCCACGGCGAGTTCGCCGATGGCGATGGCGTAGCCGAACCCCGAGGGGCTCTTGAGCGCCAGATCCACCAGTGCCGGGACGGCCGAGCTGTCCCGGACGGCCCGCATCATCTCGCCGACGGACCCCGCGCCGGTCGCCGAGAAGAATCCGCTCTGGGTGAGTTTGTCGATCCCCGCGTAGATGAAGGTGACGCCGAGGAAGATCCGCAGCGGCAGAAGCGCGTAGCGCGAGGCGTTCTCGCGTCGGCCCGTCCGCTCGCCGCCGAGCTGCCCATAGGTGTCCGTCCGGTAGCTGTGCGTCATCGCCGGTCCGCCTCTCCGTGTCCCGCGCCGTTGCCGCGAGGGCGACTGTCCCCGCGTGCCTTGTCCTTGCATACGCAGCAGGACACGTCCGGCACTCAGTGAACCGGCCAACAGCCTGGCGGAATCGGACAGTCTTCAACAGACCTTGAACCGCATGCGACCGGATACGTTCACTACCTGACCCGGACGGACACGGCCGAGTCCAACACGGCCGAGTCCAACACGGCCTACTCCAACACGGCCTACTCCAGCACGGCTTAGTCCATGACCTCGACGATCACACGGTTGGTCTCGATTCCCGCCGCCGTCACCACCTGCACCTCGACGGGTCCCGGCTCCACATCCACCGGTACGGGCACGGTCAGCGAGGTGTCCGACGGATTCGCGAAGCCGCCGGGGACCGGCACCAGCGGGACATGGACATGGACCGCGCCGATCCTGACGACCATCCGGGCCAGCCGGTCCGGGGTGCCCGCGCCCGGCGGTACGAAACCGGCCCCGCGGATCTCGATGTCGTCGCCGGTACGGATCGGGGCGTCCAGATCGCCCGCCTCCCTGGCCCGTACCACCGACAGGACGACGGGACGGCCGCCCTCCGCGTACTTCCCCGCGAAGTAGGTGGCGGCGGAGACCGCGACCAGCAGCGCCAGCGCCCAGGGCAGATCCGGCAGTTGCTCGGGGCGTCGGGCCAGCCGGACCGCCGAGAAGACCACGGCGACGGCGCTCACCAGCGTGTACTGCACATCCGTGAAGCTGCCGCGCCCCGCGTCGTCGCAGAGCAGATCGGCAAGCCGCGGCCGCACGGCCCGTACCTTCTGGAGCCGCTGGCCCAGTACGCGCACGGCCACCACGCGGCGTACGACCACGGCGATGGCGCACACCACGGCCAGTACCGTCACCAGGCCCACGCCCCGGGCCAGTTCGAGGCCGGCGATCAGCTCGTCGCGCCGCTCGGGGCCCGAGGCGCCGGCCAGTTGGAGCGCGAGGACGAGCACGGAGAAGACGGCGAGCAGGACCCAGGCGGAGGCGACGGTCCGCGAGGTCGACAGCCGGTTGTCCTCGCCGATCAGCGGCGCGAGCAGGCCGCCGCGACGACGGTGCAGCCGGGCGGCGGCGGTCAGCAGGCCGGCGACGACCAGGGCGGCGAGCAGTCCGGCCGTACGCGCGAGCGTCCAGCCGGCCCCTATCGCGGTCACGGACTGGACCAGCGCGAGCAGCGCGACCCCGCCCCACACCGTCAGCAGCGTGTGCCGCCAGACGGCGTGCAGCCAGGCGTCGCCCGCCTCACGGCTGCGGTCGGCCACCGCGTTGGCGGACTGGGTGAGTTCGTCGGAGACCCACTGCCGGGAGGCCCCCGCCGAGTGCGCCACCGCGGCGGGCAGTCCCTGTCCCGCGGCCAGTTCGTCCCGCTTCACCAGGAACGCGGCCACCGCCCGTCGGTGCCCCTCCCGCGCTCCGTGCGGGCAGTCCCCGCACGTGCAGCCTCCGCCGTGCGCGCCCTGCCTCGCCTCTTGCACCGCCACGCCGAACGCCGCCTTCCCCGCCCCGTCCACCGAACTTCCTTGCAACGCAAGGGAATTCTGCCGCACAGAGGGCAACCCGCGCGCCGTAGGGGCGGTCCGGGCGGGTGACAACAGCGTTACGGTGTTGACGAGCGTTACGGTGTCGACGCCGTGGGCGCCCGGCCCGTCACTCCCACTCGATGGTGCCCGGCGGCTTGCTCGTCACATCGAGGACCACGCGGTTGACCTCGGCGACCTCGTTGGTGATCCGCGTGGAGATCCGCGCCAGCACCTCGTACGGCATCCGCGTCCAGTCGGCGGTCATCGCGTCCTCGGACGAGACGGGCCTGAGCACGATCGGATGGCCGTACGTACGCCCGTCGCCCTGCACACCCACCGACCGCACATCCGCGAGGAGGACCACCGGGCACTGCCAGATGTCCCGGTCGAGCCCGGCCGCGGTCAGCTCCTCGCGGGCGATCGCGTCGGCCTCGCGCAGCAGATCGAGCCGCTCGCGCGTGACCTCGCCGACGATCCGGATACCGAGGCCGGGGCCCGGGAAGGGCTGGCGCTGGACGATCTCGTCCGGCAGCCCCAGCTCCTGGCCGACCATCCTGACCTCGTCCTTGAACAGCTTGCGCAGCGGCTCGACGAGCTCGAACTCGATGTCGTCGGGGAGCCCGCCGACATTGTGGTGCGACTTGATGTTGGCGGTGCCGGTGCCGCCGCCCGACTCGACCACGTCCGGGTACAGCGTGCCCTGCACGAGGAACGCGACATCCTCGCCGTCCGCGCCCGCCTCGGCGACGATCTCGGCCTGCGCCTGCTCGAAGACCCGGATGAACTCACGGCCGATGATCTTCCGCTTCTGCTCGGGGTCGGAGACCCCGGCCAGCGCGCTGAGGAAGCGCTCCTCGGCGTCGACGACCCTGAGCTGTACGCCGGTGGCGGCGACGAAGTCCTTCTCGACCTGCTCGGTCTCGCCCTTGCGCATCAGCCCATGGTCGACATACACACAGGTCAGCTGGGAACCGATGGCCTTCTGCACGAGGGCGGCGGCCACGGCCGAGTCCACCCCGCCCGACAGCCCGCAGATGGCGCGCTTGGTGCCGACCTGCTCACGGATGAGGGCGACCTGCTCGTCCACCACATTGGCGGTGGTCCAGGTCGGCACGATACCGGCGCCCCGGTAGAGGAAGTGCTCCAGGACCTGCTGGCCGTAGGTGGAGTGCATGACCTCGGGGTGGTGCTGCACCCCGTACAACCGCTTCTCGTCGTTCTCGAACGCGGCGACGGGTACGACATCGGTGGACGCCGTGACGGTGAACCCGGCGGGCGCGGCGGAGCAGGCGTCGCCGTGCGACATCCAGACGGACTGCTCGGCCGGCGTGCCCTCGAAGAGGGTGGAGCCGGTCTTGGAGACCCGCAGCTCCGTACGGCCGTACTCACGCGCGCCCGTGTTGTCGACGGTGCCGCCGAGCGAGGTCGCCATCAGCTGGAAGCCGTAGCACATGCCGAAGACGGGGACGCCCGCCTCGAAGAGCGCGCGGTCCACGCTCGGGGCGTTCTCGGCGTACACGGAGGACGGGCCGCCGGAGAGGATGATCGCCCGGGGGTTCTTGGCCAGCATCTCGGCCACCGGCATCGAGGACGGGACGATCTCGCTGTAGACCCGTGCCTCGCGCACGCGGCGGGCGATGAGCTGGGCGTACTGCGCGCCGAAGTCGACGACGAGTACGACGTCGGGAGCGGCGGCGGGGGGTGCTGCTGGCACGGGGGCGGCCTTCCGGCGGTGATGGAACGATGAACGAACGTGGGATGTCGTGCTGCCAATTCTAACGGCGGGCGCGTACCGGCCCGGGACGCCTTCTCGTCTCACCATCCGAACCCGCGTTGCCGCGCCTGGGTGCGCGCGGTCCATACTGTCCCCATGCACACGCAGCTGACCTTCGTCTTTACCTATGGCACCGGCCCGTCCGGCTGCCATGGTCGTGCTGCTTGAGCTGACAAGCGACCTCCCAGGCGCCCCGGGCCGACAAGGCCCGGGGCGTCTGTCGCGTTCGGGGCCCTGTGGCCACCGGGACATCTGACGTCCCGACCACTCCCCGAGAAGGAACCCCGCATGACTGTCACGGAGAACGCCGGCGCCCGTACCGAAGAGGCCGCCACGCTGATCGCGGACGCGCGCGAACGCGTCGACGCGCTGGACGACCGGATCATCGGTCTCGTCCAGGAACGGATGGCGGTCTCGGCCGTCATCCAGGACGCCCGGATCTCCTCCGGCGGCCGTCGCGTCAATCTCTCCCGCGAGATGGAGATCCTCGGCCGCTACCGGGATGCCCTCGGCAAACCGGGTACGGCGCTGGCGATGACCCTGCTTGAGCTGAGCCGGGGCCGCGTCTGAGCCGGCCGGAGCCGCGTCCGAGCCCAGCCGGGAGCGCGTCCGAGCCGCGCCGGGGCCGTGTTCGGATCCGGCCGCGTCCCGGGTCCTGCCGCATCTGAGTTCGGGTGCCGCTCTCACCCGTACGGCGCGTGACCGGGTCCCGCGAGCCTTCGTTGGACCGTGCGTCCGTGCCCAGCCAGGGGCGGCGAGCGTGCAGGAAAGTTGAGGAAAGCCACGCGTGGCTCCGCCGGGGCGTGCGACGGACCGCAGGTGCGTCGTGGGACCTCGCCCCGGCGTCCGTGACCGGTCGGCAGGGGACAGCAGCCCGGTCACCCATGGGCGGTCGGCTCCGGGGACGCCCGGAACCGACCGCCCTTCCTGTGAGATCTCTGTGACACAGGCCACTTAAAGATTCCGTGAAGGACGCGGCAACCATTCCCGCACGTCACAGGTCTTGCTTGCGAAATCAACGGCCTCACCCGTGAACCCCACGTCTGGGAGGGCCCCACGACTCGCACCGCCCCCGGCGGTGTGCCGTACTTCGCTGAGGTCTTCATGAAACTCCGCCGTGCCATGGCCGTCGCCGCCGCGACCGCTGTCATAGCCCCCGCCGCCTTCTTCTCCGCCCCGGCCGCTTTCGCGACCGACGGTGACAGCACCCCGCCGCCCGTCACGAGCGAGGCACCTGAGGCCCCCGAGCCCACCGGGGCGGAGACCACCGGGGCGAGCGTGCCCCCGCCCGCCACCAGTGAGACCCCCGGGGCCCCCGAGGCGGGCGAGGAAGGTGCGCGGTCCGACGAAGAGGCCCCCGCGCCCGGAACGGACGCCTTCGAGGCGGAGGGTACGAAGCCCGCCAAGCCGACGCCCGCGTCGTCCGACCTGACGACCAAGCCGGGTGGCGAGACGGGCGACGAGACGGGCGAGGGCCCGGTCGAGTGCGTCGAGACCGACGAGGGCATCTTCGACGACCAGCTGCGAACGAGCCTCTCCGGACTGCCGGAGCGCGTTGTCGCGGGCAGCGGTTTCCATTCCTTCAAGCTCAATGTCTCGAACAAGGGCGAGCACGACTACGAGCGCGTCGACCTCGGCGTCTTCGCGTTCCAGATCGACGAGAAGTCCTGGGACCTGAACACCGGTCATCTCACGCTCCAGTACAAGGACCCCGAGTCCGGCGTCTGGACCCCCATCTCCCTGGACGAGGACGACGAGGGCTCCGGCTATCTCGGTTACACGGACCTCAAGGCGAAGGAGTCGTTCTCCGTCGACCTGCGTCTGAGCGTGGCCGCATCCGCCCCGGCCGGGCTCGGTTACGCCTTCAGCGTCGGTGTCTACGCCGACGACGAGGGCAACTGCGTCTCCTCGGACGACGAGTCCTTCTACGAGTTCGAGATCGTCGCGGCAGGTACGGACCCGGGCAAGCCGAACGAGGCCAAGCCCCAGGAGGGCGGGAAGAAGCCCCTCCCCGCCAAGCCGGCGGGCAACACCGAGATCAAGCCGCAGGGCCACCTCGCCGAGACCGGCTCCTCCTCAGTGGTCCCCGTCATCGGCATGGCCGGTGGCATCGCCATCGTGGCGGGCGCCGGAGTGATGTTCGCGATGAAGCGCCGCAGGAGCGACGCGGCCGCGTAAACGCGCGGACACGCGGGCGCGCGGCCACACAGGCACGCAGGCGCGCAGGCACGCGGCCACGCAGGCACGACGCCACATCACACAGAGACTCAGTGAGGCGCTGCACTCGGAGGGGGGTGCAGCGCCTCGCTGCACCCCGCCCCACCCCGGCGCACTCCGCCCCCGCGGCCCGCCGTCACACCCGCTTCGGCGGGATCTTGGGCAGCGCCACGAACGGCAGCCGCAGCGCCCCGAACGCCTCCTCCGGCACCGCCGGGGACACCGGTGCGACCGGATCCGGTCTGACGTACGCGGCCCCTTGCCCGGGGCGGGGGTCGGGCTCGCCCTTGTTCGGCCAGAACGACATCGCGCGTTCTGCCTGGGCCGTGATGGTCAGGGACGGGTTCACCCCCAGGTTCGCCGAGACCGCGGAGCCGTCGACCACCGAGATGCCGGGGTGTCCGTACAGCCGGTGGTACGGGTCGATCACGCCCTCCTCCGCCGAGGCTCCGATGACACAGCCGCCCAGGAAGTGCGCGGTCAGCGGCGTACCCATCAGTTCGCCCACATTGCTGCCCGCGAAGCCGTTGATCTCCTCCGCGATCAGCGTCGCGGCCCGGGTCGCCTCGGGTATCTGCTTCGGGTTGGGTGCGCCGTGTCCCTGGCGCGCGGTGAGCAGTCCTTTGCCCACACCGCCCGGTTTCCGGTAGGTCGTCAGGGAGTTGTCCAGCGACTGCATGACGAGGCCGATGATGGTCCGCTCCGACCAGCGGCGGGTGGAGAGCGAGCGGAGCAGCAGCAGGGGGTGCCTGGCCGCGTTCCCGAGCCAGCTCCGCACCCGCCGCTCGCTGTACGGCACCTGAAGGAGCGTCAGCAGGCCCATGGCGTTGGAGCCCTTGCCGTAACGCACCGGCTCGATATGGGTGGTGTCGCTCGGGTGGATCGAGGACGTGATGGCGACGCCCCGCGTGAAGTCGGCCTTCGACTCGCCGTGCCGCGCGCGGTAGCGCCGGTTGTCGGTCGCCGCGCCCACCAGGGCCTCGGAGTTGCTACGGGTCAGCTCGCCGAGCCGGGCCGAGAGGCGCGGCAGCAGTCCGCGGTCCCGCATGGTGTGCAGCAGGGTCTGGGTGCCGTACGTACCGGCCGCGATCACGACCCGGCGGGCGCGCAGGACGCGCGCCCGGCCCTTCTGGCGGCCCGTGCCGCGCACCCGGGTCGGTACCGTCGTGACGCGGAAGCCGCCCTCCCCGTCCTCCGTCACCGCGACCACCGAGGTCATCGGGTGGACGACCGCCCCGGCGCGCTCGGCCAGATACAGATAGTTCTCGTTGAGGGTGTTCTTGGCGCCGTGCCGGCAGCCCGTCATGCACTCACCGCACTGCCGGCAGGCGTTCCGCGAGGGTCCGGCCCCGCCGAAGTACGGGTCGTCCACGGCCGACCCGGGCCGGGTCCTCGCCGTACCGTCGGCGTCCCGGCCGTCCCCGAAGAAGACCCCGACCGGCGCGAGATGGAAGCTCTCGCCCACGCCCATCGCCTCGGCCGCCGCCTTCAGATGGACGTCCGAAGGGGTCATGGCCGGGTTGAGCCGTACGCCGAGCATGCGGCGCGCCTGGTCGTAGTACGGCTTCAGCTCCTGCTGCCAGTCGGTGATGGCGGCCCACTGCGGATCGTCGAAGAACGCGGCGGGCGGTACGTACAGGGTGTTGGCGTAGTTGAGGGAGCCGCCGCCGACCCCGGCGCCCGCGAGCACCATCACATTGCCGAGGAGATGGACGCGCTGGATGCCGTACAGCCCGAGTGCGGGGGCCCACAGGTAGTTCTTGAGGTCCCAGGAGTTCTTGGGGAGGGTGGCGCGGGTGAAGCGGCGGCCCGCCTCCAGGACACCGACGCGGTATCCCTTCTCGGTCAGCCGCAACGCGGAGACCGAGCCGCCGAAACCGGAGCCGACGACGATCACGTCGTAGTCGTACACCGCGTCGTCGTACACGGCGTCGTCGTGCACGTCGTAGTCGTACAGCGCGTCGTCGGATCCGTCGCGGACCGTGTCCGGGTGTGCTGCGTCGTGGTTCTCGTTCTGCTTCCGGGCCTGGCTGTCCTGTGCCACTGGCTCTCCTCGTTGAGAACGACCGTGTGCCGAACCACCGCGTCACGAACCACCGCGTCACGAACCACCGCGTCACGCACTACCGAAGCCGCAGTGCCTTCATGATCCGCAGACTGTGGCTCATGAGGGCCGCGTGCCTCTCGTCGTCCATCCCGAAGGACGGCGCCATGGGCAGGATCCGCTGCTGCGCGACCGTCTGGGCCTCGGTGAACTTGAGGATCCCCTCGGCGCCGTGCCGCCGGCCGAGACCGGAATCCTTCATGCCGCCCATCGGCGACCGCACGCTGCCGTACGCCGGCGCGTATCCCTCGTTGATGTTGACCGTGCCGGTACGCAGCCGGGCCGCGATCGCATGGCCGCGCCGGGAGTCCTTCGTCCATACGCTCGCGTTGAGCCCGTACGACGTGGCGTTGGCGAGGCCGATCACCTCGTCCTCGTCGCTGAACCGGTAGACGGAGACGACCGGGCCGAACGTCTCCTCCGCGCACACCGCCATCGGCGCGTCGACCCCGTCCAGGATGGTCGGCTCGTAGAAGAGCGGCCCGATGTCGGGACGCGCGACCCCGCCGGCGATGACCGTGGCGCCCTTGGCGACGGCCTCCTCCACGTGGCGGGTGACCGTCTCCAGCTGGCGCTCGCCCACCAGGGAGCCCATGTCGGCGCCGTACGCGAGGGAGTTGCCGAGCCGCATGGCCTTCGTACGGGCGGCGAACCGCTGGAGGAACACCTCGGCGACCGAGTCATGGACATACAGCCGCTCGATGGAGATGCAGAGCTGACCGGCGGAGGAGAAGCAGGCGCGCACCGCGCCCGCCGCCGCCTTCTCCACGTCGGCGTCCGCGAGGACCAGCATGGCGTTCTTGCCGCCGAGTTCGAGCGAGACGCCGACGAGCCGGTCGGCGGCTCCCCTGGCGACCTCGCGGCCGGTACGGGTCGAGCCGGTGAAGGAGACGTAGTCGGCGTGCCTGACGACTTCCGGGCCGGTGACCGGGCCCTCGCCGAGGACCACCAGGAAGACCTCGGGCGGCAGCCCGGCCTCGATCAGCAGATCACGGGCCCACAGCGCGGTGAGCGCGGTCTCGGTGTCGGGCTTCATCACGACGGCGTTGCCCGCCACGAACGCGGGCAGCGCGTCGCCCGCGGACAGCTCCAAGGGGTAGTTCCAGGGCACGATCTGGCCGATGACACCGCGCGGCTGACGCAGCTCGGTGACCTTCGTCAGGGTCGGTACGACGCCGGTGTGGCGCTTCGGCCGCAGATACGACGCCGCCGCCCGGCCGTAGTGCCGGGCTTCGACGGCCAGCCCCTGGACCTCTTCGTGCGCGTGCAGCCTGGCCTTGCCGGTCTCCAGCTGGATCAGATCGAGCACCTCGGCCTGGCGTTCCAGCAGCAGATCGTGGAAGCGGAGCAGCACCGCGGCCCGCTGTCTGATGGGCAGCGCCGCCCAGAGAGGCTGGGCCGCGCGGGCGCGCTCGAAGGCCGTCACCACGTCCTCGGGCGTGGACTCGGGCAGGACCGCCAGCCGCTCCCCGGTGAAGGGCGCGTGGTTTTCGGTGCGGCCGGAGCCGACGACACCACGTATGAGCCGGGCGACCACCTCGGGGGTGACCACATCGGCCGCGGTGCGCGCTCCGGCCGGGGCGGTGGCCACCGGGTTGGTGCCGAGGGAGCCGGGAGGGGCGGCGGAGGGGGCGGTGGGTGCCTGCGAGTCCGTCATGGGCCGAGCGTATGCCGCATCCGAACCTTTGGATACCCGGCGGTAACACCTTTTCCCCGAGCGCCCATATCGCGCCAGTGATCGCTGGCAGATATCCCCTGATCAGCGGCTACGGCGAGGTCAGGAGGCCCCGGCCGACGCAGCCCCCGACTCCTCGACGACGAGATGATCGACGACGTCCGAGAACAGTTCCTCGCCGTCCCGCACGGCCGCGCCCTTCGCGGGCATGGCCACCCTCAGCCGCAGATAGGTGTTGTCCTCGCCGGGGACGACGAGTTCGTGCCAGCGGTAGCGGACCGGAAAGTCGTCCGAATCGCTGTAGTCGGTGAAGTCGACGACCGTCTCGAAGCCCGGCTTGCCCTGGTGCTCGACATCCTTGGTGGTGACCTCGGCGTCCTTGATCTCCGTGCCGTTCTTACCCCCGAGCTCGTAATGCCTCTTCCAGACGTCCGCCTTCGGCTCCAGCAGATCGTTGTCCGGCAGCTTCTGGTTCCGCTCGATGAAGATGCCGAAGACACCGCTGGGGTCGTAGTACGTGACGCCGGTGTCATCGGTCGTCTGCTCGCGCCGGTAGTCGCCGGGGACCCCGACCTTCGCGCGGAGAATCTCGTTCTCCGGACGGACCCCCCAGCCCTCCGGGAGCTCGCCGCCACCGAAGGGGTTGGCGAGGATCAGTACGAGGGCGACGGCCACGGCCAGCACCCCCGCGCCCAGCCCGTACCGCGCCGGACGGCTCCGCCGGAGCACCGGCGGGACCCAGCCGCCGAGGCCCGTGGAAGCCGGCTCGGGGCCGGTCCCCGCGTACGGCCGGGCAGCGGCCGGCGGGCGCGCCACCGACTCCAGGACCGCCCGGATCTCCGCCGCGTCCGGCCGCGCCGCCGGGTCCTTGCGCAGCAGCCCCATCACGAGCGTGCCGAACGCCCCCGCGCCGCGCGCGGGCATCTGCGGCTCCGCCGACAGCACCGCCTGGAGCGTGGCGGGGACATTGGAGCGGCGGTACGGCGACATGCCCTCGACCGCCGCGTACAGCACCACACCGAGCGACCACAGGTCCGACTCCGGCCCCGGCTGCCTGCCGAGCACCCGCTCGGGCGCGATGAACTCGGGCGAGCCGACGAACGCGCCGGTCTCGGTCAGCCCCTGCTCGCCCTCGACCTGGGCGATCCCGAAGTCGCTGAGGACGACCCGGTCGCCACGGCCGAGGAGCACATTGTCCGGCTTGACGTCACGGTGCAGTACGCCCTTCTCGTGGGCCGCCGTGAGCGCGTCCAGTACGGCGAGTCCGATCCTGGCCGCCTCGCGCGGGTCGAGCGTGCCCTCCTGGAGCCGGTCGGCGAGCGAACGACCGCGCACCAGCTCCATCACGATCCACGGTTTGGCGTCCTCGATCACCACATCGTGCATGGTGACGACGGCGGGGTGCTCGATCTTGGCGGCGGCGCGCGCCTCGCGCCGCATCCGCACGTACACGCGGTCCCGGTCGCGCTCGGCCACGTTGTCCGGGACCCGCGGCTCCTTGATCGCCACCTCGCGGTCCACGACCTCGTCGTGTGCCAGCCAGACCGTGCCCATCCCGCCGTGTCCGAGCCGGGAGACCAGCCGGTAGCGGCCACCGAGCAGGCGCCTGGCAGCCGGATCGGCCGGGTGGGCGGCGGCCGGCGCGAGGGCCGGGGAAGCCTGTGCGGCCGCCGGTGGCTGCTGCGGCTGCCGCGGGTGCTGCGGCTGCCGCGGGTGCTGCGGCTGCCGTGTGTCCTGCGTGGGCAGGTATCCGGCCTGTCCTCCCGGCTCGGCGGCCGGTGGCTGCGCCCGCAGCGGCACCTGCGGCACATCCGGCGGCACGTCCGGCGGCCTCAGTTCATAGCTCGTGGGCTCGTTCACCCGTCCCCCGTCGTCGCTCATGTACGTCATCCTCACGAAGTTCGGCCGCGATCGCGCGGCGTTTCACTGGCCGGTATCGCTCGGTGGCGCCTGCCAGCTGCGCAGTACGGCGTCGAACTGCTTGCGCGTCGTCTCCCAGTCCTCCTCGGGACCGGCCATGTAGATCGCGTACTCCGTGGCGCTGTCGTCGGAGAAGTAGATCTGGTCGATCGCGTGCCGCTTGCCCGGCTGCCCGGTCTTCTCGGTCCAGGTGAACTCCCAGAGAGCGGCCTTCGCCTTGTCGCGGTAGGCGTTGGGGGCCAGTTCGAGCCTGAGGTAGTCCGGGAACTTCTGGACGGTCTTCTCCATGCTCAGCATGTGCGCGTACGGAGTGTCGAAGTCCGGCGAGCCGACGCTGATCCGTATGAGGTGACGGCCGTTGTCCGGGGTGTAGTCGATCTGGTCGCCGTTCGTCTGCCGTTCCCAGCCCTCGGGGACGTTGAGACTGAAGCCCTCCTCGGCCTCGACACGGGTCCAGCCCTCGGGCACGGTCTCGCTGCCGGTGTCTCCCTTGCCCGCCGCATCGCCGGCCGTATCGCCCGCCGCGCCGTCGGCCTGGCCACCGTCCGTCGTGGCGTCGTCCGTCGTACCGTCCCCCGCCGTGGGGTCGTTCGCGGACCGGCCGCCCGCGTTGTCGGCGGGAGCACCGTCATCGGCGAGCTTCAGCGCGGCGAAGCCGATGCCGCCGCCGAGGACCGCCGCGACGACCACGGCCACCAGCGTCGTACGCCAACGGCCCCGGCGGGCGGGGCCCGAGGGCGCGGCCGACGCCGCGGGCAGGGTCGGGGAGGAGCCCGAAGCCGGGCCGGTGGCGACATACGCCGGGCCGGTGGCGATGTGCGCGGGGCCGGTGGCCACGTGCGCCGGGCCGGTGGCGCCGTGTCCGGTGGCGCCGTGTACGGGGCCGGACTCGGCGGGCGCGAAGGACGGCCCGACGGGCGGCAGGTGCGAGGTGGCCGACTGCCGCTCTCCGTGGGACAGATGACGCGTCGTCGCGTGCTCGTCCTGCCCGGCGGCCGTCAGGCCCTCCGACACATCGCGCAGCATGCGCTCGGTCCGCTGCGCGTCGGGGCGTCCGTCCGGGTCCTTGCGCAGCAGCGCGGCGATGACGGGCGCGAGCGGGCCCGCCTGGCCGGGGTGGTCCGGCTCGTCCGTCACCACGGCCTGCATGGTGGTCAGCGGTGAACTCCGGCGGAACGGCGAGACCCCCTGCACCGCCGTGTAGAGCGTCACGCCGAGCGACCAGAGGTCGGAGGCGGGGCCGGGATCGCCGCCCCGTACCCGCTCGGGCGCCAGATAGTCGATGGAGCCGACGAGTTCACCGGTCCTGGTGATGGTCGAGTCGCCCTCTATCGCCGCGATCCCGAAGTCGGTCAGCAGCACCCGGCCGTCGCGCGCGAGCAGGACATTGCCCGGCTTCACATCGCGGTGCAGCACCCCGGCCGCGTGCGCCGCGCGCAACGCGTCGAGGACCGCGAGACCGATTCCGGCCGCCTCGCGATAGCCGACCGGGCCGGACTCCTTCGCGGCGTCGGCGAGCGAGGGGCCGTCGACGTACTGCATGACGATCCACGGCCGGCCGTCGTGCTCCAGCACATCGTGGACCGTGACGACACCCGGGTGGCTGATCCGGGCGGCGGCCCGTGCCTCCTTCTGGGTCCGCTGGTGCAGTACGGCCCGGTCGGCCTCGGAGACATACCGCCCCGCGGTCAACTCCTTGATGGCGACGACCCGGTGCAGCACTTCGTCATGTGCCCGCCACACCTTGCCCATGCCGCCGCGGCCGATGCACTCGGCAAGTCGGTAACGCCCGGCGAGCAGCGGCCCCGCGCCGCTCGCGTCCCTGTCCGAGCCCGAGCCCGCGCTCGTCCCCGTGCTCTGTATGTGCTCCACGTCCCAGCCCCGATCCTTGGGATCACAGATTACGGAGGGGGCATACGGACACGGAACCTCGGGTGGGTCACGGAAACCGCACTGTGATGCGTAACGGGCGTTGTACGGGGCACAAGTTGGGACTCTTGCCTCAGCGGGTGATCCGATAGGCGCCGGTCGCCTGCTGGTAGATCTCGTCGACCTTGTCCCGCTGCCCGTCCGGTCCGATGACCTGGATGACGTGGTACCGGTCGTCGACGATCATCGCGAGATTCCGTACGAACACCGCGCGCCCGCTGCTGTCCGTCCAGGTGTACTGCCCCTCCGCCATGGCCTGCCGGCCCACATCGACCCGGCGTACGCCCGAGGCGCTGGACCAGGACGAGTCACGGAACGGCTGAAGCTCCCGCTCCGTGTCGCGCTGGTAGGCGATCGGGTCGTCGCCGTTCTCCGCCACGCTGTCCCGGCCGGGAACGACGATCAGGGTGAAGTCGCCCCCGACATAGCGGACTTGCCCGCTGTCGTTGATGGGGCGTCGCTGCCAGCTCTTGTCGACGCCGATCCGGAAGCCCTCGGAGTCCGTACGCAGGACATAGCCGTCGGCGAGATCGGCGTCGGAACCCGACGTCTGGGGCGCGGAGGCATTGGGCGGGGGCGAACCCGCATTGTCCGGAGCCGGTGATGCCGGGGCGGCGGACGAGCTGGGACCCGCCTCGCCGACGCTCTGGCCCTGCTGGACCGTATCCGCCTTGGGCAGGAACATCACGGCGTAGACGATGGCCGCCACGAGCAGCAACAGGATCAGGATGAGCAGATTCCGGCCGAGGGAACGAGGGCCGCGACCCGGGCCCCGCTCGGCCCTGTCGAACCTGTCGGCACTCTCGAACCTGTCCGAGCTGTCGAACCGGCCGGACCTTTCCGACCTGCCCGACCATTCCGACCGGTCCGATCGGTCCGTCCTGTCGGGCCCGGCCGTCCGCTCGGGCCCGTCCAGCAGGCTGTCCAGCCGTTCCGTGATCTCCCGTTCCGTACCGTCCTGGAGCGCGTCGGCCCCGAGCGCGTGCCCGTGCTCCTGCTCGTAGTGCCGCCGCTCGTCGAGACCGGCCCCCCGGCCGCCCTTCTCCTTGCGCTCCTTGCCCTTCTTGTGACGGTGGCGTCCGCCCAGGTCCCGGCCGCGGCCGCGGCGTCGGCGCACCAGCTCGCCCCGACGGCGCACGATCGGCAGCCGGGTCTCGTCCGCGGGCACCGGTACGACATCGAGACCGGCCTCCGGCTCGGGCGCGGACCGTACGAGCGAGCGCAGCCAGCCGCGCAGCTCCTCGAAGTCCGGGCGCTCGGTGGGGTCCTGACGCAGCAGCGATTCCACGACGGGGCGCAGCGGTCCGCACTCCTCGGCGAAGGCGGGCGGTTCGGCGCAGACGAGCTGCACCAGCTCGATGGCGCTCTCTTCGGGGTACGGGGCATGGCCCTGCACCGCGCGGTACAGCAGCGCGCCGAGGGCCCACAGGTCGGTGGCGGGCCCGATGGGCGGTGCCAGCTGCCAGTTCTCGTGGACGGGACCGGCCTGCTCGGGCGCCCAGCGTTCGGTGACGGCACCGACGACCGCGATACGGGCCTGCCGGGCGCGCTCGGCGGCGAGCGGGGTGGCGGGGCCGCGGTACACGGGCAGGGAGCCGCTCGCGACTATCTCGTCCCAGCGCCCGGCGCCCGCGCCCTGACCGGTGACCGCGGGCAGCTGGGCGGACTGCCGCTGCGAGTCGGCGCGGAACGCGTCGCGCGCTCCACCGGACTGCCAGGTGCCGCTTCCTCGTCCGCTGTCACTGCCGGGTCCGGAGTAGGGGGTGTCGCCGCCGCGGGCCACGACGGCACCGGAACCGGCACCAGAACCGGTACGGGAGCCGGAGTCGCCGGGCGGCAACGCGGGAATGCCGGACGTACCACCGGCGGACGTACCACCGGCGTTCGTACCACCGGCGTTCGTTCCGTCGCCGCTCGCGCCGGAGCCGCCCCCGAAGGGGCCGGCCGAGTCGGGGCCGTACGGGCTGCCGCTGCCGCCGGCCGGTACGGAGCCCGACGCGTCGTTCCAGGGAGCCGGGCCGTCGCGCCAGACACCGGCCAGCCGGGCTCGGTAGGGGGTGGGCGGGTCGTCGTCCTCGTCGATGTCGGAGTCGGCGTCGGCGTCCGTGTCCGCGAAAGTGCGGGGCCGCGCCCACCAGTCCGGGTCGAGGCTCGCACCCTGCTGCGGACCACCGTCCGTGCCGGGGCCGCTCCGGGGAGGCTCCTGCGCACCCGAACCGGTGGTCGTACCGCCCGTGCCGCCCGTGACGCCCGTGCCGCCCGTACCCGCCGGGAGACCAGTACCCCCCGTACCGCCCGAGGCTCCCGGAACAGCCGGGACGCCCGCACTGCTCGTACTGCCCGTACCGCTCGTGCCGGAGCCCTGGTCCTCAGTGGCGCGCGCGGCGGCGCGCGCCCCCGCGCGGTACGCGGCGATGGCTCCGGCGCGCGCGGCGCGGATATCGCCGGAAGCGCTCCCGCCCGGCAGCGCCGGCTGACCGCCGTACGGCGCCGGGATGCCGGGGGTGCCGTGATGCGGACGCGGCATCGCACCGGACGTACCGGACGAGGTGCCGTCGTCGTAGGGGCTGTCCCCGCCCCGGCCCGTCCCCAGCGCGGCGCGGCCCGGCGCGCCGGGCACCCCGGCCGTCGGCCCGGGGTCGTACGGCAGGGAGGCCGTCGGTGAACCGGAGGGCCCTTCCGTCGGCGCGTACTGTCCCGGCGGTCCGAGCTGTTCGTAGGAGCCCTGTTGTCCCCGCGCCCCCAGCTCCTCGTGCGGCGCGTGGGGCTCATGGAGTCCGGGTGACTCATGGAATCCGGGTGACTCGTGGAGTCCGTGGGGCTCCCGCTGTCCCTGGTGGTCCGGCTCCTCGAACCGGTCCGGCGGCTCGGGCACCGGCGCGTACCCGCACAGCGCCTCTTCCGCCGCGCCCGCGGCGAGCCCGGTCAGCACCACGCGTCCGTCGTCACAGACGAGCACCGTACGGACGGTGATGTTCCGGTGCGTCCAGCCGTGCGCGTGCACCACCCGCACCGCGGTCAGCACATCGGAGGCGATCTCGGCGGCCCGGAAGGGGTTCAGCGGTCGCTCGGCCAGCAGCGCGGCAAGCGGTCTGGCCGCGACCAGTTCACTCACTATCCACAACGAACCGGCCTCCGCGAACACGTCGAAGACCTGGTCGAGCCGGGGATGGTCGGGGATCTGGGCGGCGCTCTGCGCGGCCTCGATGGCCCGCCTCACCGCCGGATCCGTGTGCCTGCGTGCCGAGCGCCCCGAGGTCCGGCGCGGTGCCGCGACGCCGTCCGCGTCCACCACCTCCGCGTCCACGACCTCCGGCAACGGCACCTGCCTGACGAGGACTTCCTGCCCGCTGTACGTATCGAAGGCGCGGGTCTCGACAAGGTCGTACTCATCGGAGGGTGGCAACGGAAGGCGATAGCGGTCGGCGAGCACCCGTCCCGCGTAGTCGTCCACAACGCCTCCCCACCACACGCCGTCTCCCGGTCCCGGAGACCCGCGAAACCGCCAATTCCGGTCGTTTACCGGCTCATTGTGGATGCGTACGGTTCGCGAGCTCTCACGATACGTGGCCGCGGGCCAACATGCCGCCGGGTCGCGGCAACCCGCTGCGTAACGTTCGGTTCTCGTAGGCCGAACTACCCACCACAGCGCCCGGAACTCATCGCTCCGCCTACTTGCTCGTCGGCTTTTCAGGCGGCCGATTCAGACAGCCGATTCCAGACAGCCGATCCAGGCAGCGGATTCAGGCAGCGGATTCAGGCAGCCGATTCGAACGATCGCTCACGCCACCGCTCAGGCCGTCGGCTCAAACGTCTCGAACGCCGTCTCGCGCAGCGTCTCGCACTCCGAGTCGCTCCACTCGCTCGCCTCACAGCTGACCATGATCGAATAGCCGCGCTTGGCGTCGATCTTGAAGCCCCGGTTGAGGACCCTGATCCGCTCACCGTTCTGATCGCGCTCGAACTCCCAGTCGGCGACGGTCTGGTAGCCGTTGTAGTCGACCTTCTTGATGCCGCGCAGCTTGTAGTTGTCGCTGCTGCCCCTGACCGCCGACTGGAGCCCTCGCCAGGCGGCCACCGCGTCATCGGTCGGGCTGTCGTTGAAGTCGACCTGGACCCTGGGGAATTCGCCGTCCTCGCTGTAAATGCCGCCGGAGTTGGCTCCGGCTATGCCGGTTCTGTGGAACCCCTCGGGCATCGCCATCGTGAAGTGGAACCGGTCGTCGGAGACCTTGGCGTAGCCCTCGGGCAGCGCGCCGCCCTTCTTTCCGCCGCCTTTCTTGTCACCGCCCGAATCGCCCGACGGATCGGAACCGGAACCGGAATCGCCGGACCCCTGCCCGTTCGTGGCGGCGGTGTCGCCCTTGCCGTCGCCCGCCGCACTCGCGTCCGGCGCCGGGCTCTGCCCCGTGCCGTCGCCCGCCGCGTCCTCACCTGCGGTCGCACCGGCCGAGGCGGTCGAGGAGTCCTTGCCCTGGTTGCTCCCTGACGAGTCGTCGGAGTTCCCGTTCAGCGCGACGATCAGGACGGTGGAGATGAGCGCGAGCGCCGCGACGACCGCGATGATCACCAGCGTGCGCCGGGGCACTACATCCGTGAGCGACGCGCGCGGCGGCGCGGGCCGCTGCGGAACAGCGGGCTCCGGGGCCCCCCGGCTCTCGGGCCTGCCGGCCGCCGCGTTCCGTACGGAGGACAGCGCGCCGCGCACCCGGTCCGCGTCCCCGGCGGAACCCGACGCCGACCGCGCGGCCGGGGCCTCGCCGGGCACCGGCGGCAGCGGCACGACGCGGGTGGCGTCCGCCGCCGGTTCCGCGGCGCGCAGGGGCTGCTCGGGGGCGTCGACGATGTCCTGAAGGAGCGCTCGCGCGCCCGCGTCGTCGAGCCGCTGCTCGGGGTCCTTGGCGAGCAGTCCGTAGATGACCTCTTCGAGCGGCCCCGCGTTCTTGGGCGGGTCCAGCGGCTCGGTCATCACGGCGGTGAGCGTGGCGATGGCGGAGCCCTTGTCGTACGGCGGGTAGCCCTCCACCGACGCGTACAGCAGACCGCCGAGCGACCACAGGTCGGCCGCGGGTCCGGGCTTGTGGCCGCGGGCACGCTCCGGCGAGATGTACGAGGGGGCGCCGACGAGCATGCCGGTCGAGGTGACCGACGGGTCGCCCTCGACCTGGGCGATACCGAAGTCGGTGAGGACCACGCGTCCGTCCTCGGCGATCAGCACATTGGACGGCTTCACATCGCGGTGCAGGATGCCCTCGCGGTGCGCGGAGCGCAGCACATCGAGGATGGCGAGCCCGACCTCGGCGGCCCGCCTGGGCGTCAGCAGCCCGTCCTCCCGGACGGCTTCGGCGAGCGACTTGCCCTCGACCAGCTCCATGACGATCCAGGGCCGGTCGTCCTCGTCCACGACGTCATAGACCGTCACCGCGCCGTTGTTACGGATCCGCGCGATCGCCTTGGCCTCCCGCAGTGTGCGCGTGATCAGCCGGCGCTTCTCGTCCTCGTCGATGCTGGAGGGAAAGCGGAGTTCCTTCACCGCGACCGTACGGCCGAGCGTCTCGTCGAGCGCCCGCCAGACCGTGCCCATGCCACCGCGTCCCAGCACCGCGCCGAGCCGGTACCTGCCCGCGAGCAGGCGCCCTTCCGGAGTGCCGTCGGCGCTCTTCCTCGCGTCCTGCTGGGGCTCCTGCGCCGTGTCCCGCGACTGCTCCGACTGCGACATGCGTCCCCTCTGCGATCCCTGATCCTGGCCCGCGACTCCACCCGCCCGCGCGATGCCGTAACGCGCCCTGGCAGGGGCTTCATTGTCCCTCACTCCGAGACCGTCACCGCTCCCGGGTCCGGCGTCCACGAGGATGACGCCGCACGACGGGACCCCACCATGCCACTCCCCCCTGGCCCCGGTGACCACCCCGCCGGTCATCACTCTGTTCGGTGTGGGCGCTTGTGTGCCATGCGTCGGTGTGACGGATGTGCCGAACGGGGCGGCTGTGGCCGCGCCTGTACGCCCGCACCACCGCGGCACCCCCCCGGCCCCCACCGCCCCCGGGCGGCGCGCCGTCTCGCGCTCGCGCACGGACCGACGGCGCCCGGCTCGTATCCGCACTCCCCTACGGATGCTCGTATCCGTACTCCCCTACGGATTACGTCCTGCTCGGCCTCGCCGTCAAGGAGGTGACGGGCCGTTCGTACGCGGCCGAGGCCAAGGCCCGCATCATCGTCCCCCTCGGTCTCACCGGCACCTCCTTCCCCGGCGTACGTACCTCGCTCCCTTCCTCCTACGGCCGGTGCGCACCGGCCACGGTGCGTCAGATCGGCACGATGTCCGGCGCGCCGAGCCGCGCCGCGTCCGCCGTCTGGTCGTCCGGCTGGCGCTGCGACTCCCGCTCCGCCTCCACCCTCTTCTCGTAGTGCTCGACCTCCCGCTCGATCCGGTCCTTGTCCCAGCCGAGCACCGGCGCCATCAGCTCGGCGCACTCCCGCGCGCTGCGGGTGCCGCGGTCGAACGTCTCGATCGAGATCCGGGTTCGCCGCGTCAGTACGTCGTCGAGATGGCGCGCCCCTTCGTGCGAGGCCGCGTAGACGATCTCGGCGCGCAGATAGTCGTCGGCGGCGGCCAGCGGCTCACCGAGACCCGGGTGCGCCGCGATCAGTTCGAGCAGTTCCTCGACGAGCGTCCCGTAGCGGTTCAACAGATGCTCCACGCGGGCGACATGGATCCCCGTCCGCGCGGCCATCCTCGCCCGCGCGTTCCACAACGCGTGATATCCCTCGGCGCCGAGCAGCGGCACATCCTCGGTGACGCACTCCGCCACCCGCTGGTCGAGGCCGTGCACCGCCTCGTCCACCGCGTCCTTGGCCATCACCCGGTACGTCGTGTACTTGCCACCGGCGACGACCACCATGCCGGGCACCGGATGCGCGACGGTGTGCTCGCGCGACAGCTTGCTGGTGGCGTCGGACTCCCCGGCGAGCAGCGGACGCAGCCCCGCGTACACCCCCTGTACGTCGTCCCTGGTCAACGGCGTGTGCAGCACCGAATTCACATGTTCGAGCAGATAGTCGATATCGGCGCTGGAGGCCGCCGGATGGGCCTTGTCCAGATCCCAGTCGGTGTCGGTGGTGCCCACGATCCAGTGCCGGCCCCAGGGGATGACGAACAGCACCGATTTCTCGGTCCGCAGGATCAGCCCCGTCGTCGAGTGGATCCGGTCCTTGGGCACGACCAGATGGATGCCCTTGGAGGCCCGGACATGGAACTGCCCGCGCTCGGCGATCAGCGCCTGGGTGTCGTCCGTCCAGACCCCGGTGGCGTTGACGACCTGCTTGGCCCGGATCTCGTACTCCCCTCCGGCCTCCACGTCCCTCACACGCGCCCCGACGACCCGCTCGCCCTCGCGCAGAAAGCCGATGACCCGCGCCCGGCTGGCGACATGCGCGCCATAGGTCGCCGCCGTACGCACCAGCGTCGTCACATAGCGCGCGTCGTCCATCTGCGCGTCGTAGTACTGCAACGCCCCCACCAGCGCGTCCTTCTTGAGGCAGGGCGCCACCCGCAGCGCGCGGCGCCGGGAGAGATGGCGGTGGACGGGCAGCCCGCGGCCGTGTCCTGACGAGACGGACATCGCGTCGTACAGCGCGACGCCCGAGCCCGCGTAGAGCCGCTCCCAGCCCTTGTGCCGCAACGGGTAGAGGAAGGGCACCGGCTTCACCAGATGGGGCGCCAGCTTCTCCAGCAGCAGCCCGCGTTCCTTCAGCGCTTCACGTACGAGCGCGAAGTCCAGCATCTCCAGATAGCGCAGCCCGCCATGGATCAGCTTGCTCGACCTGCTGGAGGTGCCGGACGCCCAGTCGCGCGCCTCGACGAGGCCGGTCGCCAGCCCTCGGGTCACGGCATCGAGGGCGGTCCCCGCTCCGACCACGCCCGCGCCCACGACCAGCACGTCCAGTTCACGCTCGGCCATCGCCGCGAGCGCCTGGCCGCGCTCCGCAGGTCCCAGTGTCGCTGTTCTCACCGCTGCCTCCCGTCGTCCCCCGTGTGGTCGGGCTCACACCATCGATTCTGTCCGCACTCCACGACTTCAGCCACTGCCTGTGGATAACACCGGTCACACAGCTGTCGACGAATAGCGCCATCCCTCTCGCGAAACGGACTTCCCCGGCCACGCAATGCCACATAACGGTCATATTTACGCCTAGTCTGACATTGCGCGTGCCCATTCTGTCCACAGGGTTTGCGCTCTCTGTCCACTCCGGCTAAGGGAAGGGCGGTCATCGCCGTGCCCGCAGATCTCGCCGTCATCGGACTCGGCCATCTCGGCCTGCCCCTCGCCCACGCCGCCGTGGCCGCCGGTATCGAGACCATCGGCTTCGACACCGACCCGCGGCCCGTCGCCGAACTGGCCGCCGGCCACTCCCCGGTCGACGGCCCGCTCACCGCCTCCGACGTACGCCGGATGCTCTCGGGGGGCTTCCGGCCGACCACCAATCCCACCGATCTCGGCCGGGTCCGTACGGCCGTCATCTGCGCGCCCACCCCGCTCGGCGCCGACCGCACCCCCGATCTGACCGCGATCGGCGACGCGGCCCGCGCGCTGGCCGCCCGGCTGCGCCCGCACACCACCGTGCTGCTCGAATCACCCGCCGCGCCCGGCACCACCGAGGGCTTCCTCCGCACCACCCTGGAAGAGGGCTCCGGACTGCGCGCCGGACGCGACTTCCATCTCGCGTACTCCCCCGGCCGGCTCGACCCCGGCAACCGCACCCACGGCTTCGCCAACACCCCCAAGGTGATCGGTGGTCTCACCCCCGCCTGCACCGAGTCGGCGGCGGCCTTCTACAGCCGCCTCACCGACAAGGTCGTCCGGGCGCGCGGACCGCGCGAGGCCGAAACGGTCAAGCTCCTCGAAACCAACTTCCGGCACGTCAACATCGCCCTGGTCAACGAGATGGCCGTGCTCTGCCATGACCTCGGCGTCGACCTCTGGGACGTCATCCGCTGCGCCGAGACCAAGCCCTTCGGCTTCCAGGCCTTCCGGCCAGGACCCGGCGTCGGCGGCCATGGCGCGCCGATGGACCCCAGCTATCTGCCGCACGCGGGCCGCACCCCGGGCCATCCGCTGCGGATGGTCGGCCTCGCCCAGGAGATCAACTCCCGTATGCCGCAGTACGTCATCCAGCGCAGCGCCACCCTCCTCAACGAGCACGGCAAGTCCGCGCGCGGCGCCCGCGTACTGCTCCTCGGCGTCACCTACAAGCCCGACCTCGCCGACCAGGAGAACTCACCGGCCACCGAGATCGCCTGCCGGCTGATGGATCTGGGCGCCACCGTCAGCTACCACGATCCCTACGTCCCGGACTGGCGCGTACGCGAACTCCCCGTCCCCCGCGCGGACTCGCTCTACGAGGCCGCCGCCGACGCGGATCTGACGGTGCTGCTCCAGCACCACCGCACGTACGACCTCCAAGGTCTGGCGGTCAAGGCGCAGTTGCTGCTGGACACGAGGGGCGCGAGCCCGGCGGGCGCCGCGTACCGCCTCTGAAAGTGGCCGCACCACGCTGAAACGGGTACGGGACCGCCCGAGCCGACTGCTTCTGTCCAGGGCCAACTGCTTCTGTCCAGGGCCAACGAGCGCGGATCATGCGCGCGACACATCGCCTGGACGCCCCCGGACCGCGCGACGCGGCCCGGGGCAATCCGCCTTCAGGAGTCCTCAGGAGTCCTCGGGAGTCCTGGGCCCGACGCTCCTCGGGAGTCCTGGGCCCGACGCTCCTCAGCGGCGGTGCTGCGAGTCCGCCACCGTCACCTCGACGCGCTGGAACTCCTTGAGCTCGCTGTAGCCCGTCGTCGCCATGGCCCGCCTCAGCGCGCCGAAGAAGTTCATCGACCCGTCCGGGATGCGCGAGGGACCGGTCAGGACCTCCTCCGTCGTCCCGACGATGCCCAGATCCACCAGCTTGCCGCGCGGCACATCCTCGTGGACCGCCTCCATGCCCCAGTGGCGCCCCTTGCCCGGCGCGTCCGTGGCCCGCGCCAGCGGCGAACCGATCATCACCGAGTCCGCGCCGCACGCGATCGCCTTGGGGAGATCACCGGACCAGCCGACCCCGCCGTCCGCGATGACATGCACATACCGGCCGCCGGACTCGTCCATGTAGTCCCGGCGGGCCGCCGCGACATCCGCGACGGCGGTCGCCATCGGGACCTGGATGCCCAGCACATTGCGGGTGGTGTGCGCGGCGCCGCCGCCGAAGCCGACCAGCACGCCCGCCGCGCCCGTACGCATCAGATGCAGGGCCGCGGTGTACGTGGCGCAGCCGCCGACGATGACCGGCACATCCAGCTCGTAGATGAACTGCTTCAGGTTCAGCGGCTCCGCGGCCCCCGAGACATGCTCGGCGGAGACGGTCGTACCGCGGATGACGAAGATGTCGACCCCGGCATCCACCACGGCCTTGGAGAACTGCGCGGTGCGCTGCGGCGAGAGCGCGGCGGCCGTGACCACGCCCGATTCCCGCACCTCCTTGATGCGCTGCCCGATCAGCTCTTCCTTGATCGGCTCGGCGTAGATCTCCTGGAGCCTGCGGTTGGCGGTGGCCTCCTCAAGACCGGCGATCTCGTCGAGCAGCGGCTCCGGGTCCTCGTACCGGGTCCACAGGCCCTCCAGGTTGAGCACCCCCAGACCGCCCATCTCACCGATCCGGATCGCGGTCCGCGGGGAGACGACGGAGTCCATGGGAGCGGCGAGGAAGGGCAGCTCGAACCGGTAGGCGTCGATCTGCCAGGCGATCGAGACCTCCTTCGGGTCCCGGGTGCGCCGGCTCGGGACGACGGCGATGTCGTCGAAGGCGTACGCCCTGCGGCCGCGCTTGCCGCGCCCGATCTCGATCTCAGTCACGATGTGTGGCCTTTCCCTCTACGTCTGCCCGTCCAGTATCCCCGACGCGCCAGTGAGGGGCGGTCCCGGAAACCGGGGCCGCCCCTCACAGAAACATGTGCTTGTCCCACGTTTTCAGTTCGCGGTGTAGTTCGGTGCCTCGACCGTCATCTGGATGTCGTGCGGGTGGCTCTCCTTGAGGCCCGCCGACGTGATCCGTACGAAGCGGCCCTTGCGCTCCATCTCGTCGATGGAGGCGGCGCCCACATACCCCATGGTCTGGCGCAGCCCGCCGACCAGCTGGTGCAGTACGGCGGCGAGCGGACCGCGGAAGGGGACCTGGCCCTCGATGCCCTCGGGCACCAGCTTGTCGTCCGAGGACACCTCGGCCTGGAAGTAGCGGTCCTTGGAGAACGAACGCCCCTGGCCGCGTGACTGCATCGCGCCGAGCGACCCCATGCCCCGGTACGACTTGAACTGCTTGCCGTTGATGAACTGGAGCTCGCCCGGCGACTCCTCGCAGCCCGCGAGCAGACTGCCCAGCATGACCGTGCTGGCTCCGGCGGCGAGCGCCTTGCCGATGTCGCCGGAGTACTGGAGGCCGCCGTCGCCGATGACCGGGATACCGGCGGCCTGACAGGCGACCGCCGCCTCGTAGATCGCCGTGACCTGCGGGACCCCGATACCGGCGACCACGCGGGTGGTGCAGATCGAGCCGGGTCCTACACCGACCTTGACGCCGTCCACACCCGCGTCGATCAACGCCTGGGCGCCCTCGCGGGTGGCGACATTGCCGCCGATGATGTCGACCGGGACACTCGACTTGATCTTGGACATCCAGCTGAGCGCGTTGCTGTTGTGACCGTGCGAGGTGTCCACGACCAGGAAGTCCACACCCGCCGCGACCAGCGCCTGGGCACGCTCCAGCGCCTCCGGGCTGGCCCCCACGGCGGCACCGACCAGCAGCCGGCCCTCCGTGTCCTTGGCCGCCTGCGGGTACTTCTCCGCCTTGACGAAGTCCTTGACCGTGATCAGGCCCTTGAGGATGCCCGCGTCGTCGACCAGCGGCAGCTTCTCGATCTTGTGCCGGCGCAGCAGCCCCATGGCGTCCACACCGGAGATGCCGACCTTGCCGGTGACCAGCGGCATCGGGGTCATGACCTCGCGCACCTGGCGGGTACGGTCCGCCTCGAAGGCCATGTCACGGTTGGTGACGATGCCGAGCAGCTTGCCCGCGCTGTCGGTGACCGGGACACCGCTGATCCGGAACTTGGCACAGAGCTGGTCGGCCTCGGCGAGCGTCGCGTCGGGGCGCACCGTGATCGGGTCGGTGACCATGCCGGACTCGGAGCGCTTCACCAGATCGACCTGGTTGGCCTGGTCCGCGATGGAGAGATTGCGATGCAGCACACCGACGCCGCCCTGCCGCGCCATGGCGATCGCCATCCGGGCCTCGGTGACCTTGTCCATCGCCGCGGACAGCAGCGGGATGTTCACCTTGACGTTCCGCGAGACCAGTGAGGCGGTGTCCACCTGGTTCGGCAGCACTTCCGAGGCCCCCGGAAGCAGCAGCACGTCGTCGTATGTCAGCCCGAGCGTCGCGAATTTCTCGGGCACTCCGTCGACGTTTGCAGTCATGACACCTTCCCCAAATGGCCTTGATCGGTGCGGATGTCCATGCTAACGGGCTTCGCGGGCCACTCATTCCACGATCGAGATCACCGATCGGCTTCGTATGTTCATACGTTCGCGGCCACGAAAGCGTGCCACGAAAGTCGCTCGCGGTGACCGCCGGGGCGGGCAGGCGCCGGTACGACCGCCCGGTACCGACCGCGGGTACGACCGTCCGTTCACGAGCCCGGACGACCGCCCCGGTTCACTGCTCGGCCAGGGCCCGCAGCCTGCTGAGCGCGCGGTGCTGGGCGACCCGTACGGCGCCCGGCGACATCCCCAGCATCTGCCCGGTCTCCTCGGCGGTCAGCCCGACCGCGACCCGCAGCACCAGCAGCTCGCGCTGGTTCTCCGGCAGATTGGCGAGCAGTTTCTTGGCCCACTCCGCGTCACTGCTGAGCAGCGCGCGCTCCTCGGGCCCCAGGGAGTCGTCCGGCCGCTCGGGCATCTCGTCGGACGGCACGGCCGTGGATCCCGGGTGCCGCATGGCGGCCCGCTGGAGATCGGCGACCTTGTGCCCGGCGATGGCGAAGACGAACGCCTCGAAGGGCCGGCCGGTGTCGCGGTAGCGCGGCAGCGCCATGAGGACGGCGACACAGACTTCCTGCGCGAGGTCCTCCACGAAGTGCCGCGCGTCACCGGGAAGGCGGTTCAGTCGCGTACGGCAGTAACGCAGCGCGAGCGGATGGACCCGGGCCAGCAGATCGTGCGTGGCCTGTTCGTCGCCGTCGACGGCACGGTGAACGAGCGCACCAATCACCGTGGTCTCGTCATCGCGCATCGGTCCATGGTGCCTTGGCGGCTGCTGATCGGTGGCACCGCGTCCATAGTTGTGCACCGAAGCGTTATGAGCGGGTGCGGCAGAACTCATTTCCTGCGCTCTCCCCTCGCGCTCGTCCGACTCGTCCCCGAGGAACTCCACATCTCAAGGATGCGGCATCGCGCGGGAAACGAGTGTGTACGAGCGTACGTTGCCCCGCCCGCCGGGTCTGCCGCGACAGACACGGCAGACCCGGCGGCGGGCGGGGACGGCTACGGCGTGTCAGCGGACGAGGCCCCAGCGGAAGCCGAGCGCCACCGCGTGCGCGCGGTCCGAGGCGCCGAGCTTCTTGAAGAGCCGCCGGGCGTGTGTCTTGACCGTGTCCTCGGAGAGGAACAGCTCACGGCCGATCTCCGCGTTCGACCGGCCGTGGCTCATGCCTTCGAGCACCTGGATCTCGCGCGCGGTGAGCGTGGGCGCCGCGCCCATCTCGGCCGAGCGGAGCCGGCGCGGCGCGAGCCGCCAGGTCGGATCGGCGAGCGCCTGTGTGACGGTCGCGCGCAGTTCGGCACGCGAGGCGTCCTTGTGGAGATAGCCGCGGGCGCCGGCGGCGACCGCGAGCGCGACACCGTCCAGGTCCTCGGCGACCGTCAGCATGATGATCCGGGCACCGGGGTCCGCCGAGAGCAGCCTGCGGACCGTCTCGACACCGCCCAGCCCCGGCATGCGTACATCCATCAGAATCAGGTCGGACCGGTCGGCACCCCAGCGGCGGAGGACTTCCTCGCCGTTGGCCGCGGTCGTCACGCGCTCGACACCGGGCACGGTCGCGACCGCGCGGCGGAGCGCCTCTCGGGCAAGCGGGGAGTCGTCGCAGACGAGGACGGATGTCATGACTGTCCTCCGCAGCTGATGCGCGTCACCTTGAGCCTCCAGGCTGGGTACATATCGTCACCTGTGCGATTGACGCTCTCGGACATGCGCCCGAGCGCTCATTGTCTCAACCGCCTCGCACATTCAACGACGGTCACTCGAAAGAGTTACGGGTCGGACAGCCCTCTTCGACACTCCCTGTGAGGGGTCGCACACGGAGGAGAGCGCCAGGGGTTGACCGGTACCCAATCGGAGGTATGCCCCATTTAGCGGCTTTTCTTCACTTTTACTGGTGTCTGTGGCTAGATTCGCAATGAGTCATATTTACATCTACTTACATAGTAGATGTACGGTCGTGAGCACCGGTGCGTGTACGCGCCGGGCTCGTACCCGGCGTCCAAGCGGCCCGTATCCGCCTCAGCACGGTTTCAAGGGGACATGAGCAATGGCAGATTTCTCCCGCCTTCCCGGACCGAACGCAGACCTGTGGGACTGGCAGCTCCTCGCGGCATGTCGGGGTGTCGACAGTTCGCTCTTCTTCCACCCGGAGGGGGAAAGAGGCGCGGCACGAAGCGCGCGTGAGAACTCGGCGAAAGAGGTGTGCATGAGGTGCCCCGTCCGCGCGGAGTGCGCGGCACACGCCCTGGCGGTGCGGGAGCCGTACGGCGTGTGGGGCGGACTGACCGAGGACGAACGCGAGGAGCTGATGGGGCGGGCGCGGACCCGGCTGATCACCGCGTCGACCTCGGGTCACGGCACCGGCCACGGTCACAGCCACAGCCACCACGGGAGCCACGAGAACGGCTGAGTGCCCGCCGCCGATAAGCGAAGAAACGTTCCTCCAGGTAAGGCCACACCGCACATACCGCACCACCCCCCTGCGCCGCCTCTCAGCGCGCGCCCGCCAGGACCAGCTGATCCAGCGTCGCCGCCACGGCCGGGACCTGAGCGAGATCGGGCAGGGTCAGGGCGACGATCTCCCGGTGAACGGACGGCTCGACCGCGAGCGTACGAACACCCTCGGTGCGTACGGACTCCATCGCCAGCTCCGGCAGCACCGCCACCCCCAGCCCCGCCGCGACCAGGCCGATCACGGCCGGGTAGTCATCCGTCGCGAAGTCGATCCGGGGCGTGAATCCCGCGGCCTCACACGCGTCGACCAGCTGGGTACGGCAGCGGGGGCAGCCCGCGATCCAGGACTCGGCGGCCAGCTCGGCGATCGCGACGGCACCGGCGTCCGCGAGCCGATGATCCTCGGGGACCAGACCGACGAGCCGGTCCATGAGCAGCGGGCGCACGACGAGGTCGTCCCACTCCGCGCCGGAGCCGCCGTACCGGAACGCCAGCGCCACATCGCACTCACCGTCTCGCAGCATCACCGCCGAACTCGGCGGCTCGGCCTCGACCAGCGAGACGCGCGTGCCCGGATGGGCCGCGCGCAGGGCGGCCAGAGCGGTCGGCACCAGCGTGGAACTGCCGCTGGGGAAGGACACCAGCCTGACCCGGCCGGCCCGCAGCCCGGCGATGGCCGCGATCTCCTCCTCCGCCGCGGTGAGTCCGGCGAGGATGCCCGTCGCGTGCCGTACCAGCGCCTCGCCGGCCTGCGTCAGCCGCATCTCGCGGCCGGTACGGACGATCAGCGGGGTGCCCGCGGACGATTCGAGCGCCTTCATCTGCTGGCTGACGGCCGGCTGCGTACAGCCCAGTTCGCGGGCCGCGGCGGAGAAGGAGCCAGTGGCGGCCACGGCGCGCAGGACACGGAGATGACGGGCTTCGATCACCCTTCGAGTATAAGTGAGCCTTTGGGGTAGCGATGAGTAATAGGTGGAATCTTTGAGAGTGGGGTGGATAGCGTGGCGTGTATGAAGCTTCTGACCGTGAATGTGGGGCGGCCGACGGCCGTGGAGTACACGGACACCCCGGGCGGGTTCACCGGGATCGACAAGCGTCCGGCCGACGGTCCCGTCCGGGTGTCGGATCCCGGGGCCAAGGGCGAGGGCGGGAGCGGCGTCGCCGGTGACACGGTCTGCGATCTGCGCCATCACGGCGGCTCCGATCAGGCGGTGTACGCGTTCGCCCGGGAGGATCTGGACTTCTGGGAGCGGGAGTTGGGACGGCCGCTGGCCAATGGCGCCTTCGGGGAGAATCTCACCACGTCCGGCGTGGACATCATGGGCGCCAGGATCGGCGAGCGCTGGCGTATCGGCTCCGAGGTGGTGCTGGAGACGACGAGCGGGCGGATTCCGTGCCGTACGTTCCAGGGCTGGCTCGGTGAGAAGGGCTGGGTGCGGCGGTTCACCGGGCAGGCCGTGACCGGGGCGTATCTGCGCGTCATCACCCCCGGCGCGATCCGCGCGGGCGATCCGATCGAGATCGTCCACCGGCCGGACCATGATGTGACGGTCTCCCTGGCCTTCCGCGCCGTCACCACCGAGCGCGAGCTGCTGCCACGGGTTCTCGCCGCCGGTGAGGCCCTGCACGCCGAGGAGTTGAGGACAGCGCGGGAGTACGTCGAGAAATACGCCACGGAGAACGCCGCGAAGTAACCCATTCCCGGGCGTCGCCGGGTCCGCCCGCCAAGGCACTAACGTGCCTGCGTATGACGACTGCTCTGATTACCGGCGCGACGGCCGGGATCGGCGCCGCCTTCGCTCGGCGGCTGGCCTCGGACGGACACAATCTCGTCCTGGTGGCCCGCGACACCGAGCGTTTGCGGGCCCAGGCCACCGAACTGCACGACCGGCACGGCATCGAGGCCGAGGTGCTGACCGCCGACCTCTCCACCGACCACGGGATCGCCTCGGTGGAGAAGCGGCTCTCGGACCGCAAGCAGCCGGTCGATCTGCTGGTCAACAACGCGGGGTTCGGCAACAAAGGACGATTCCTCGATGTCTCGATGGCCGACGAACTGACCATGCTGAAGGTGCACTGCGAGGCGGTGCTGCGGCTGACCTCGGCGGTGGTCCCCGGGATGAAGGCGCGCGGCCGGGGCGGGGTCGTCAATGTGGCGTCGGTGGCGGCGTTCGTACCGCGCGGGACGTACGGCGCCTCGAAGGCCTGGGTCGTGCAGTTCACCCAGGGCGCGGCGCGGGATCTGACCGGGTCGGGCGTACGGCTGATGGCGCTGTGCCCCGGTCTCGTGCGGACCGAGTTCCATGAGCGGGCCGGGATGGGCACGGACAATGTCCCGGGCTGGATGTGGCTGGACGCGGACAAGCTGGTGGCCGCCGCGCTGGCGGACCTGGCGCGCGGGAAGACGGTGTCCGTACCGGATCCGCGCTACAAGGCGATGATGGGAGCGGTGAAGCTGGCCCCGCGCGGGCTGCTCGGCGGGATCACCTCGAAGACCGGCCGCAAGTACGGCCCGCGGTAAGCGGTCACGCAGGAGGCCCGGCACCCCCTGGAAGGGGTACCGGGCCTCGGTGCGTTCGTCCGGCCGGACGGTTACGCGCCGTGCGACGTCAGTGGCTGTGGCCGTGGCCGCCGTGACCCGCGTCGGCCTCTTCCTCGGCCGGCTTCTCGACGACCAGGGTCTCGGTCGTGAGCAGCAGCGAGGCGATGGACGCGGCGTTCTCCAGGGCGGAGCGCGTGACCTTGACCGGGTCGATGACGCCGGCCTTCACCAGGTCGACGTACTCGCCGGTCGCGGCGTTGAAGCCGTTGCCCTTGTCCAGCTCCGCCACCTTGGAGGTGATGACGTAGCCCTCAAGACCGGCGTTCTCGGCGATCCAGCGCAGCGGCTCGACGACGGCGCGGCGGACGACCGCGACACCGGTGGCCTCGTCGCCCTCCTTGCCGAGGTTGCCTTCGAGCACCTTGGCGGCGTGCACCAGAGCGGAGCCACCACCGGAGACGATGCCCTCCTCGACCGCGGCGCGGGTCGCGGAGATGGCGTCCTCCAGACGGTGCTTCTTCTCCTTCAGCTCCACCTCGGTGGCGGCGCCGACCTTGATCACGCACACGCCGCCGGCCAGCTTCGCGAGGCGCTCCTGGAGCTTCTCGCGGTCCCAGTCGGAGTCCGTGGACTCGATCTCGGCCTTGATCTGGTTGACCCGGCCGGCGACGTCGGTGGAGTTGCCGCCACCGTCGACGATGGTCGTGTCGTCCTTGGAGATGGTGACGCGGCGGGCGGAGCCCAGCACGTCCAGACCGGCCTGGTCGAGCTTGAGGCCGACCTCCTCGGCGATGACGGTCGCACCGGTGAGGGTGGCGATGTCGCCGAGCATGGCCTTGCGGCGGTCACCGAAGCCGGGGGCCTTCACCGCGACGGCGTTGAACGTGCCGCGGATCTTGTTGACGACGAGGGTGGAGAGCGCCTCGCCCTCGACGTCCTCGGCGATGATCAGCAGCGGCTTGGAGCCACCCGCCTGGATGACCTTCTCCAGCAGCGGCAGCAGGTCCTGGATGCTGGCGATCTTGCCCTGGTGGATCAGGATGTACGGGTCGTCGAGGACGGCCTCCATACGCTCCTGGTCGGTCACCATGTACGGGGACAGGTAGCCCTTGTCGAAGGCCATGCCCTCGGTGAAGTCCAGCTCAAGACCGAAGGTGTTGGACTCCTCGACGGTGATGACACCGTCCTTGCCGACCTTGTCCATCGCCTCGGCGATCAGCTCGCCGACCTGCTCGTCCTGGGCGGAGAGCGCGGCGACGGCGGCGATGTCGGACTTGTCGTCGATCGGGCGGGCGGTCGCGAGGAGCTCGTCGGACACGGCCTTGACCGCGGCGTCGATGCCCTTCTTCAGGGCGGCCGGGGAGGCGCCCGCGGCGACATTGCGCAGGCCCTCGCGGACCAGCGCCTGGGCCAGCACGGTGGCGGTGGTGGTGCCGTCACCCGCGATGTCGTTGGTCTTGGTCGCCACCTCCTTCACCAGCTGGGCGCCGAGGTTCTCGTACGGGTCCTCGACCTCTACCTCACGGGCGATCGTGACACCGTCGTTGGTGATGGTGGGGGCGCCGAACTTCTTGTCGATGACGACATTGCGGCCCTTGGGGCCGATCGTCACCTTCACCGTGTCGGCAAGCTTGTTGACGCCGCGCTCAAGGGCGCGACGGGCGTCCTCGTCGAACTTCAGGATCTTCGCCATGGGAGCTTCTCTGTCCTCTCAATGAACCGCGCCCCTGTCCGCCCGGCTGTCGCAGGGTGGCCAGGGGCGCGGTCCACAAGCAATTAGGTGAATTACTTCTCGATGATCGCGAGAACGTCGCGAGCCGAGAGGACGAGGTACTCCTCGCCGCTGTACTTCACTTCGGTGCCGCCGTACTTGCTGTACAGAACGACATCGCCGACGGAGACGTCGAGCGGAAGGCGCTCGCCGTTCTCGAATCGGCCCGGGCCCACGGCCAGGACGACGCCCTCCTGGGGCTTCTCCTTGGCGGTGTCCGGGATAACCAGGCCAGAGGCCGTGGTCTGCTCGGCGTCGAGCGGCTGGACCACAATGCGGTCCTCAAGCGGCTTGATGGCAACCTTGGTGCTGGCGGTCGTCACGATCCGACCTCCCCCTTCGGAGATCTCACGGGGTTGACTGTCTGAGGGTGGCGACCAAATAGATCCGTCGTCGCGGGTGCCGGACCTGTCAGTCGCGCTTTGGCACTCTCCAGTGGGGAGTGCCAGACCCGAGACTATGACTGCGATTAGCACTCGGTCAAGCGGAGTGCCAATGAGCGCGGTCGTGGCGGATTTCCCGGTGCGGAAAAGCGGCTCCTGGGCCGGGGTTCCTCACGGGTCGGGCAGGACCGAAGGGCAGTGCCGCAGCGGTGGCGACGGCGGCGAAGGGGTGGAGAACGGCGGGGACGGCGGGAACGGCGGCGAAGGCGGTGGCGCGGGCGACATCTCGTGCAGCCCGCAGACGGGGCGTACGGGGGCGCCCGCCGCGGACGGGGACGAGGACGGGGGCACGGACATCGGCCCCGCTCCCGATCCCGGACCCGGCGCCCCCGAACCGGCGCCGGCCCCCGCCCCCGGCCCCGGCCCCGCCTTCGCTCCAGGTCCGGGACCCGGTAGCGGCACAGGCACCGGGGGCGGGACCGAGTCATGCGGATTCACCCGCTGCGCCGCCTTGCGGCCAAGTCGTTCGATCGGGTCCATCGGGTCCATCGCGCCGGACGACTGCGCGCAGCCGGCCGCGAGGAGCGCACCGGCTGCCAGCACCCCGGCCAGCAGCCGGTGCGCGGGCCTCATACGTAGTCCTCCAGCCTGCCCACGGCGTATCCCTTGTCGGTGACGACCTTCATCACATGGCGGATCATGTCGGGCATCGAGCCCTTCCACTCGTCCCGTCCGCGGAAGTGGGTCAGGATGATGTCGCCGGGGTGCATGTCCCGGTCCCACTCGCGCCACTCCATGTGGTCGGGGAACGCCTCGGACGCCCAGATCGGCGCGGCCTTGATCCCGCACTCCTTCGCGGCGCGCAGCGTGTCGGCGTTGTAGTTGCCGTACGGCGGCCGGAAGAGCGTGGGCCGCTTCCCGTAGTTCCTCTCCAGCAGATCCTGCTGGCCGCAGATCTCCCGCTTCTGCTCCTCGTACGACAGACCCGGCATGTACGGGTGGTTGAGGGTGTGGTTCTGAATGGCGACCCCGCGGTCCCGCATCTGCCCGAAGTAGCCGTAGTTGTCGTTGATGACGTAATCGCTGAGGAAGGCGGTGTAGGGGATCTTCAGCTCGCTCATCATCCGCAGCAGTTCGGGGTCCTTCTCCGAACCGTCGTCCATCGTCAGGAAGACGACCTTCTTGCCGTCGACCGGAACGGTGGTGAACAGCGGCGGCAGATCCTCGCCCCCCTCGACCTCGAAGCCCTCACGGGTGCTGATCTCCGGCTTGACAGCGGGCGGCCTGGGCGCGGCCAAGGGGGTACTCGCGAGCCCCCACTTCTTCGCGGCGACGGCGCGCTCGGCCTGGGCGCGGCGTACGTTCTCGGGCGAGTAGAGCGCGTCCAGTTCGGCCGCTGTCCGCTCGCCCGGCACCCCGGGGGCGGCTGGCCGGCCCGGCTTCCCGGCGGCGGGCGCGGCGGGCGCGTGCTGCACCGGTTCGGCGGACCGGTCGGTACATCCCGAGCCGAGGGCTGCGACCAGCAGCGCGGCCAGAACCGTACGACCGCACCATCGCCTGGTTTCCCGCCTGGTGACGGGTGCGCGATATGCGGCCTGTGTGGACATTTCTTCTTTTTGTCGTACTAGCTGCATGGCGTCGCATCCTGTCAGCGCGCGGAGCCCGCGAGCACCCGACACCGCCGCCCCGGCGTGTACCGTCCCCCGGCTGGCCCACAATGGGGCGGGTGACCGACCGCGCCTCCTCCCCCGCCGCCTCGCCCCTTCCGGGACCGGCTCCTGCCACGCCGCTCCTCGCGCCCCTCCTCTCCGCCGAGGGGCAGGCGCTGCTCGCCGAGGTGCGCGACCACGACCCGGCTCAGGAACTCGCCCTCGCCACCCGGCTGCGCCGTGAGCACCCGGCCGAGCTGGTGTCGGCGGCGCTGGCGCAGGCGCGGCTGCGCCAGCGCGGGGTGGCGAAGTTCGGCGCGGCCGACGCGTACCGCATGTACTTCACACCGAACGGCGTCGAACAGGCCACGCGCGGCAGCGTCGCCGCTCACCGGGCCGCCCGCTTCCGCGCCCTCGCACCGGACTCCGGGAACTCCGGGAACTCCAGGGTCACGGACCTCTGCTGCGGCATCGGCGGGGACGCGATCGAACTGGCCCGCGCGGGACTCGCCGTGACGGCGGTCGACCTCGACCCGCTGACCTGCGAGATCGCCCTCACCAATGTGCGCACCCTGGCACCGGACGGTCCGCCCGTGACGGTGACCCGGGCGGATGTCCTGGAGTACGACACGACCGGGGCCGACTCCCTCTTCATCGACCCGGCGCGGCGCGGCGGCCGGGGCAGGATCTTCGATCCGGAGGCGTACTCACCGCCGTTGTCCTGGGCGATCGACGCGGTACGGCGGGTCGGCGCGGGCGCGGTCAAGATCGCGCCCGGCATCCCGCACGAACTGATCCCCGACGACTTCGAGGCCGAATGGATCTCGGACGGCGGCGATGTGAAGGAAGCGGTGCTCTGGCACCGGCGCGAGGGCGGGCACGGGCCCCTGAGCGAGCGCGGACACGGTGGCCCGGCGGCCGTCGTCCCCGGTGCGCGCCGTGCCACCCTCCTGCCGTCCGGGGCCACCCTCACCGGCCGCGGACTGCCCGATCCGCCCGTCCGTCCCCTCGGCCGCTTCCTGTACGAGCCGGACGGCGCCGTCATCCGCGCGCATCTGGTCGCCGAGGTCGCCGAGGACCTGGTCGGCGGACTGCTCGACGAGACGATCGCCTACATCACGGCCGACGAACCGCGCCCGACACCGTTCGCCACCGCCTATGAGATCACCGACCAACTCCCCTTCGGGCTCAAGAAACTGAAGGCGCTGCTGCGCGAACGCGAGGTCGGCGTACTGACCGTGAAGAAGCGCGGCTCGGCCGTGGAACCGGAGGAGTTGCGCCGACGGCTCAAACTCAAGGGCCCCCAGGCGGCGACGGTCTTCCTCACCAGGGTCGCCGGCGCCCCCACGATGCTCATCGGCCACCCGGCGGAACAGGCCGGGAGCGCGCCAAGTTGACGGCGGGAACGCCAAGTTGACGGCGGGAACGACAGACGGACCGACAGACGGACTGACAGGTGGAATGACCGGTGGAATGACAGACGGCAATGGCAAGCGGCCTGATCAGTCCAGGTCGGTCAGCTCGTCCGCGTAGATCTGTGACAGCGGCTGCGGGCCGATGTACTGCTGGCAGTTGCACTGTCGGCGCTCGTACCGCAGGGGCTTCTTGTTCTCGTCCCACTCCATCGGCGCCTCCACGTCCTCGTGGCACTTGCCCTGCTTGTCGTGCTTCGCCAGATGGTGGGTGCAGCCGCACACCGGCTCCGGGGGCTTGTTGGCCTCTTCAAGGGCCAGCCGCTCGTGCTCCTGGAGTTTGAAGCGCTCGATTCTTCGTTCGTGCCGGGTTCGGAGCGCGGTACGGCCGGTGTCGGCGATCCAGCCGAAGCCGCCCACGATGAAGAAGACGAATATCCACCAAATCCATTCCATCCGCCGCCCCTTAACCCTGAATGGCGCATGCGTTCCCTCTTCAGGATAGGACGGACACGGCAGGACTGGCCTCAGCGGTGCGCTCCCCCGCCCCCGCGGACCGGTACCGACCCCATCAACAGCCGCTCCGACCAGCATTGATGTCTGACCGAAGGGACCAGTCCCAGCAGCCCGGTCACCAGGAGGGTGACGCCGAGCCCCAGCGCGTACGCGGTCTCACCCAGCGTGGCCGTTTCGCGGCCCGTCACGCCCCCGGTCCCGGCCTCGGACAGGGCACGGCCGGTCAGCCACACCCCCACCAGGCACAGCAGCACCGACGGCAGCAGCCACATCACGGACCGCCCGTGCGCCCCCAGACGGGGGTCCGTCAGGGGTTCCGGGGCGACGCGTGCCCAGGCCTCCAGGCGCTCCCGTATGACACGGCCCCGGCTCAGCCAGAAACCGACCCCGACCACCGCCGGGATCAGGAGAACGGCCGCGAGCGCCAGCGCCACCACTCCGGCCGGCAGACCGAGGCCGCCCCCCTCGAAGCTCTGGATCGCCGTCCCCACGGCCGCCCAGCCGACCACGGCGAGCGCCCCTGTCAGCCAGAGCGCCGCCAGCCGCCCGAAGGACAGACCGCGCCTGCTCAGCACCACCATGACCTGGGTACGCTCGGCGAGCCGCGCCGCGCGGTCGGGCCAGGTGCCCTCCGCACCCTCCTCCGGGGACGGCGGGGGCGGCGGCAGCGGAGCGCGGCTGATCATTCGCCAGAGGTTAGCGGTGCGCGGAGGCGTCGACGGCGCGGGGTCGGCACCGGTGACACTCCGTAGCGTCATTCGCGGGTGTCCGGGACGCACCCGGGTAGTTTCGGGGCGATCGAGCCGAACGAGGTCCACCCATGCCACCGCTGTCCTTCGCGTATCTGCTGAGATGGCTGCTGGGCAGTGAGCGCTGGCAGCGGCTGCATGTGAGGGCGGCCGTGTGGGCCGCGCTGGCCGTCGTGGTGATCCTGCTGGCCGGCTCCTGGATCATCGTCCCGTTCGAGGCGTCGGCGCCGCGCGCGACCATCACGTCCTTTCCGCTCGCTCTGTGGTGGTCGATCGAGACGGCAACCACCGTGGGGTACGGGGATCTGTATCCCGTCACCGCGCCGGGGCGCGTCATCGCCACTGTGGTGATGCTCGCGGGGATCTCCCTGTTCAGCATCGTCACGGCGTCCGTCGCCACCTGGTTCGTCGGCGGCGCCGCCCGCCACGCGCGTCAGCTGGCGCTGGCGGTCGAGCGCGCGGAGCGCGAGGGGCGGGCGGGGGTCTCGGAGGAGACGCGCGCCCTCCACGAACGGTTCGACCGTCTGGAACGCCTGCTCATGGACCGCGGCGGCCAGGCGCCCCCGAAGGACCGCTGACCGGTCACGTCATCCGGCCATCAGGCCACCAGGTCAGCGGGCCACCGGGCCGCCTTGGGCACCGGGTCACTTCGCGGCGGCGACCGGCCGCCCGAGGATCTCGGCCAGCCGTGAGTAGCCGTCGCCGCCGTGTCCCGCGTCGATGGCCTGCCGGGCGATGCCGAGCGCGGCGCTGAGCACCCCGGTCTCCAGGCCGCGGGCGCGCGAGGCGTGGATGATGTGGTCCATCCCCGCCGCGGCCGAGAGGAGCGAGGACTCCTCGCCCGGGAAGCGGCCCTCCTCGATATGGCGCGCGAAGGTGTCCAGGATGCCGGGCAGCAGAGCGCTGATGCCCTTGGCGTAGCGGGCGAAGTCCGTCGCGCCGATGTTCTCCCCGGCGGCCAGCGCGAAGGCGTGGACGACACCGCTCATGGCGGTCCAGAAGAGGTCGAGCAGCGCCACGTCGTGCGCCGCCGCCCGGCCGGGATCCGTACCGAGATGCGCGGCGGTGCCGCCGAGACTCGCCAGGGCGGGCCGATGGGTCTCGTACAGCTCCTCCGGTCCGCTGTAGAGGACAAGGGCGGCGGATTCCCCGATCGTCCCGGTCGGGGTCATGATCGACCCGTCGAGATAGCCGATGCCGTGTCCGGCGGCCCAGGCGGCCGTCTCACGCGCACGGTCCGGCGAGTCGGTGGTCAGGTTCACCAGGGTCCGCCCCTTCAGCGCGGCCGTGGCGGGGGCGAGGAGCGCGTGTACGGCGTCGTAGTCCAGGACGCATACGAGCGTGAGCGGACTCGCCGCCACCGCGTCGGCGACCGTCTCGGCGAGAACGGCGCCGCGTGCGACCAGTTCATCCGCCTTGCCTGCCGTGCGGTTCCATACGGTCGTCGGGTGGCCGTTCTTCAGGAAGGCGCCGCCGAGCGCGCGGCCCATCGGGCCGAGGCCAAGAATCGTCACGGATGTGCGGTTCGCAGTGTTCGGTTCCGTCGTCGTCATGACGGTTAAGCTAAACCTTCACGTTGACGTGAGAGTCAACTCCCGCTGGTGGGGGGCCATATGCGTATCGGAGAACTGGCCGGCAGGACCGGGGTGAGCCGGCGGGCGCTGCGCTATTACGAGGAGCAGGGGCTGCTGCGACCGGAGCGCGGACCGAGCGGGTACCGCGAGTACGCCGAGACCGACGTGGCGGACGTGCGGCGAATCCGCACGCTGCTCGCGGCCGGTCTCGGCACGGCGGTGATCGCCGAGGTGCTGCCCTGCATGGTCGAGGTCGAGGAGGAGGGAGCCCTCCTGGCGCCCGGCTGCCCGGAGCTGGTCCCCGGGCTGTCCCTGGAGCTCGCCCGGATCAAGGAGGCCATCGCGCAGCTCGACGCCGCCCGCGAGGTCCTCACGGCCATCATCAACGCCCCGGTCCCGGCCGCGGCCCCGCCCCCCGCCGGGACCGCGCGCACGACCTGACCCCGCGGCTGCGCCGCACGCCGCACTGCTCACGCCTCACGGCTCACCGCTCACGGCTCACGGCTCACGGCTCACGGCTCACGGCTCACGGCTCGGCGATCTCCCGGAGCTCGACGGTGATGTCGAACTCTTCCTCGTGGATCTCCACAAAGCGCCGGGTCCACTCCATGGCCTGCTCCTTGTCCTTCGCCTGCACGATCGCGTACCCCCCGATGACCTCCTTGGCCTCGGTGAACGGCCCGTCGGTGACGCTGAGCCTCCCGCCGCTCCGCCGAAAGCGCACACCCCGCGCGGACGGCGTCAGCCCGGCGGTGTCGAGCAGCACACCGGCCTTGGTCATCTCCTCGATCAACTCGCCCATGCGCCGCATCAGCTCGGGACTGGGCCCACCGGCGGGCGCGTTCTTCTCGTCACTGCTGACCGTGGACAGATAGCGCGGCATGGTGACTCCTCGGTGTGTACGGCGGGCTGTTGCCCGCCACTCACCCTTACGTCGAAGGTGAGCCCCCCGGATCGACACACACCTCGACACCCACCCCGACACACGCCGGGAATTCCTCTCGGGGGAATCCGAGCGAGAGTGCCAACAGCATGTGCGTACCTGCCCGGGCATCCCGCGACACGAGGCCGAGCCCGCCGGTCGGCTATCGCGCCGCGACCGACTCGAAGCGCCAGCGGTGGGGTGGGCGGGCGACGAGGTCCGGGGGTGGGGTGGGGAGTTCGGGGAGATCCGCGTCGTAGGGGGCGTCCCACCAGGTGATGACCAGGACGCGGTCCTGGGGGGCGCGCAGGAGTTCCCGGCGCAGGGGGGCGTACGACAGTTCGCGCGCCCGCGCCCACTCCAGCAGCTCCGCGCCCCGGCCGGGCGCCGCTCTCGCCTCCCACATCAGGGCGACCGTCATGAGTACAGATTGTCCTTCGCCACTTCATGCACATGGTCGTGATCGTGCCGGTGGTCATGGTCCTGCCCCGGCACATGCGGCTCCGTCACCGGCAGCGACGAGTCCGCCGACAGCTCCCAGTCCGACGCCGGCCGGTTGCGCGCCACCATCTCCGCGCCCAGCGCCGCCACCATCGCGCCGTTGTCCGTGCACAGCCCCGGGCGCGGCACCCGCAGCCGGATGCCCGCGCGCTCGCAGCGCTCCTGGGCGAGCGCGCGCAGCCGGGAGTTGGCCGCGACGCCGCCGCCGATCATCAGATGGTCCACGCCCTCGTCCTTGCAGGCGCGGACGGCCTTTCGGGTCAGTACGTCGACCACCGCCTCCTGGAACGAGGCCGCCACGTCCCGTACGGGCACCTCCTCGCCCGCGTTCCGCTTCGCCTCGATCCAGCGGGCCACCGAGGTCTTCAGGCCCGAGAAGGAGAAGTCGTACGGCGCGTCGCGCGGGCCAGTCAGTCCGCGCGGGAAGGCGATCGCGGACGGGTAGCCCTCCCTCGCCAGCCGGTCGATCACCGGGCCGCCCGGGAACCCCAGCTGGAGCACCCGCGCGATCTTGTCGAACGCCTCGCCCGCCGCGTCGTCGATGGTCGAGCCCATCGGCCGCACATCGGCCGTGATGTCCGGCGCGAGCAGCAGCGACGAGTGGCCGCCGCTGACCAGCAACGCCATGGTCGGCTCGGGCAACCGGCCGTGTTCCAGCTGGTCGACGCAGATGTGGGAGGCCAGGTGGTTCACCCCGTACAGCGGCTTGCCCAGCGCGTACGCGTACGACTTCGCCGCCGAGACCCCCACCAGCAGGGCGCCCGCGAGGCCGGGGCCCGCGGTCACGGCGATGCCGTCCAGATCGCGCGCGGAGATCCCCGCCTCCTTCAGCGCGCGCTCGATCGTCGGAACCATCGCCTCCAGATGCGCGCGGGAGGCGACCTCCGGCACGACACCGCCGAAGCGCGCGTGCTCGTCGACGCTCGACGCGACGGCGTCGGCGAGCAGGGTCGTCCCCCGGACGATGCCGACGCCGGTCTCGTCGCAGGAGGTCTCGATACCGAGAACGAGGGGTTCGTCAGCCATGGGTCTCAGTTCCTCGATGGGTCTTCACGTGGTGGCGCATGACGAGCGCGTCGACATTTCCCGGCTGGTAGTAGCCACGCCGGAACCCGATCGGCTCGAAGCCGAACCGCTCGTACAGCCGCTGCGCCCGGAGGTTGTCCACCCGCACTTCGAGCAGCACCTCCTCGCACTCGAAGGCGGTGGCGTGCTGAAGGAGATCGGTGAGCAGCCGGGAGCCGAGGCCGGTGCCCCACTGGTCGCCGGCGGCGGCGATGGTCTGTACGTCGCCGAGTCCCCCGGCGGCGGCGAGTCCGGCGTATCCGACGATCCGGCGGCTCCCGCCCTCCGTCGTCTCGGCCACCACGTAGCGGCGGGTGGCCCGGGGGCCGCGCGCGTGGGCCAGCTCCGACCAGAACATGGCCGGGGACCAGGCGTCCTCGGGGAAGAGGTCACGTTCGAGGGCGAGTACCGGCTCGATGTCCCACCAGCGCATCTCGCGCAGGACGACGGCGGGAGCAGCGGCGCTGTCGGCCGCGGCGCTGTGGCCCGCCGCGCTGTCGGCCGCCGCGCTGTCGGCCGCGGCGCCGTTGGCCGTGGTCCCGTCGGCCACGATCCCCTCAGGGGCATCGGTGCCGTCAGGGGCATCGGTGCCGTCCGCCGCATCAGTCGCGTCCGTCACTTCGGCGTGACCACCTTGTAGTTCTTGGGCACCTGCGCGTCGGGCCGGCGCAGATACAGCGGCAGCGCCGGCAGGAACTCCCCGCCGGACGCCAGTCTCTCCGCCGCCAGCGAGGCGAGCGCCGCGGCCGACTGGTGCTCGGGGCCGCGGGCGTCCGGAAACGTGTCGGGGTAGAGCAGCGCCCCGGCGCCGACGGCGGGCAGTCCCGCGACAGCCGCCGCGATATCGGCGGGCCGGTCGACGGCCGGTTCTGTCAGTCGGGTGCGGGGGTCCGCGTAGCGCGCCCAGTAGACCTCCTTGCGCCGCGCGTCCGTCGCGACCACGAAGGGGCCCTCGGCCCCGGAGGCGTACGCGAGGCCGTCGAGTGTGCACAGCCCCCGCACCGGCACCCCGAGCGCGGAGCCGAGGGTCAGCGCCGTGACCAGGCCGACGCGCAGTCCCGTGTACGGGCCGGGACCGACGCCGACGATCACGTCCGTGACGGCGTCCAGTTTCAGTCCGGCCCCGGCGAGGGCCCGGTCGACGGCGGGCAGCAGCAGTTCCCCATGGCGGCGCGCGTCGACCCGGCTCTCCTCGGCCAGGACGGAGCTGCCGTCGTGGAGGGCGACGGTGACGGCGGGCGTGGCGGTATCAACGGCGAGCAGAAGCACGCAAACAGCCTACGGCTCCCGGCCCCAAGGCACGGCGCCCCGCCCCGTCAGCCGCCTGCTGCTAACGTCACCAACTAGTCATACGTACGAGAGGTGGATCAAGGTGTCCAGGAGCAGCTCGGGAATCGTGGCCGGGCTCACCGCGGCTGCCGTGGCCGTGGTCGGTTTCCTCGCCTACCAGGCGTCGGCGAATGTCCCCGACGCCTTCGCCAAGCCCAAGGCACCCCGTACCGCACCCTCCGGCGCCGCCGGGGCCCCCGCGCAGAAGCCGAAGAACCCGCATGCCCTGCCCGCCGAGTCGGGCGAGGGCGACCGGGTCGTCTACGCGCTGGCCGACCGGCGCGTATGGCTGGTGGAGAAGAACCGGGTGACCCGGACCTTCCCGGTCATGCCGAGCACCGTCAGCCCCGAAGCCGGCTCGTACCAGGTGACCTCCCGGTCGGGATCGGTCACGGGCTCGGACGGGGTACGGATCGAGCATGTCGTGCGGTTCGCGCTCGTCGGCGATGTCGCGATCGGCTTCAGCGCGGCGGTGGACGGCACGCTGTCGAGCCCCGATCCGACGCTGAAGACCGGCGGCGTCAGGATGAAGGTGGCGGACGGAAACGCGATGTGGACGTTCGCGACGGTCGGTTCCAAGGTCGTGGTCGTCCCGTAAGGCCGCGGGCCGCGGGCCGGGGTCCTTGCCCGGCCGCCGCCCCTCCCGGCCACGGCCACCCACGTCCGCCCCACCCTCTTACGCGGCGTCGCGCTCCCTCGCGGCGTCGCGTCTCTGTTCCCGCTCGCGCCGCGACTCCAGCTGCCCGGCTTCCCCGGCCTCGGCGTCCTTGGCCGCCCGCGCCTCGGCGACCGCCACGGCCGACGGCTCGCACGGCGGCGTCGACACGGCCGCCGCCGAAGCGCAGGACGCCAGCAGATCCTTCATGGAAACGGACGACGGCGAGAGCGACCGCGTCAGATACGAAGTGGAGCGCGGTCGCGGTTCATGTGCTGGCGCCGGCATGGATGCCTCCTGGTGTTCGGGGGCAGGCATAGTTAGGTAGACCTAACCACTTCTCCGTACCATGTCACCACGTACGGCACGGCACGCGCAACATTTTGCCGACGTCTTGTCGGAATGTACGGAACGGCTGGCCGAATCAGTGGATCAGCGCGGCCAGGTCCGTGTCCGACCAGCGGCTGCCGAAGCCGGTCAGGGTGACGACGCGCCGTTCGTCAGCGTCCGCGCCGCCCGGGTCGGCCTCCGTATCCGCGTTCGCGTCCGCGTTCGTCTCCGCGTTCGCGTCCCCGTCCACGGTCCGGTCCGCGCCCACGGTCCGGTGGATCACCACATGCAGCCGGTCGTCCGACAGGTCCTCGACCTTGCCGTCGCCCCACTCCACGACCACCACGGAGTCCGGCAGCGAGACATCCAGATCCAGGTCCTCCATCTCGTCCAGCCCCCCGCCCAGCCGGTACGCGTCGACATGGACCAGCGCGGGGCCGCCGACCAGGGACGGATGGACCCGGGCGATCACGAACGTCGGTGAGGTGACGGCGCCGCGGACGCCAAGGCCCTCGCCGAGGCCGCGCGTGAGAGTGGTCTTGCCCGCGCCGAGTTCACCGGTCAGCATCACCAGATCGCCGGGGCGCAGGAGCGCGGCGAGTCCTCGGCCGAGCTCCCGCATCCGCTCCGGGGTCTCCACGGTGAGGCGGACGGCCGACCGGTCAGGGCGGTCGGGCCGGTCACGGCTGTCACGGCCGTCACGGCTGTCGGGACGGTCGGGCTGGTCGGGCTGGTCGGAACAGTCGGTACGGCGGGGGGCGGGCGCGGCCTCAGCCCCCGGGCCCTGCGGTGCTTCCATGAGTGCCAACGTTAGCCGCTGCCGGCATCGCGCCGACCCGTGCCAGCAGGTCGGCGAGCCGGTCCGTGACGGCCTCCGGATGCTCCAGGATCACCAGATGTCCGGCGTCCGGTACGAGCACGAGCTCCGCGTCCGGCAGCAGATCGCCGATGGCCTCGCTGTGCGTGCTGGGGGTCACCAGATCGCTCTCCCCGGCCAGGACCAGCGCCGGGATCTCCAGGAAGACCGAGAGCGCCTGCACCTTGTCGTGGTCGGTGAAGGCCGGATAGAACTCCGCGACCACATCGATCGGGGTCGACTCGATGAGCCGCTCGGCGAACCGTACGACCGCCGGGTCCACATCCTTCGAACTGAAGGAGTACCGCTTGATCAGCCCCGCGAAGAGATCCGCCGTCGCCCGGCGGCCGCGCTCGACCAGCTCGGCCTGGGAGCCGAGCGCCTTGAGGACGCCGGGCAGGACTCGCCGTACGGCGTTCACGCCCGCGACCGGCAGGCCCCAGTTGACCTCGCCGAGCTTTCCGCTCGACGTGCCGATGAAGGCGACACCGACGACCCTCTCCCGTACCAGCTCCGGATACTGGTCGGCGAGGGCCATGATCGTCATCCCGCCCATGGAGTGGCCGACGAGCACCAGCGGGCCCTCGGGCGCCGCCGCGTCGATGACGGTTCTCAGATCGCGGCCGAGCTGGTCGATCGTGACCGGGACCGCGCCGGGGCCCTGCTGGGCGGCGCCGCGCGCGGAGCGGCCGTGGCTGCGCTGGTCCCAGTGGACGGTGCGGACGAGTCCGCGCAGGGCGGCGCGCTGGAAGTGCCAGGAGTCCTGGTTGAGGCAGTAACCATGGCTGAAAACAACCGTGACCGGTGCGGGGGACTTCCGGCCGAAGAGCCTGCGGCGGCGCGGGCCGGCCGCCGGATCCGCGCCGGTCGCGTCCTCCGGGTCGACCTCGTCGATCTCGTAGTACAGCTCCGTACCGTCGTCGGCGAGCGCCTTGCCCGGCGCCCCGCGCAGCGCGCCGTACGGACCCGACGCGTCGAGCGCGAGCCGGGCCCTTCTGCGCATCCCGCGGCCGACGGTCAGTCTCTCGATCGCCACCCCGGCCGCCGCACCCGCGGCGATCACGCCTATCGCGGCTCCGGCGACGCCGGCCTTGCGCCAGTTGCCCGTGACCGACGCCATCATGGCGGCCGCCCTGGACGCCGTGTCACCCGCCGCGCTGCTCTCGCTCACCGTGCGCTCCTCGTCGTTCCGGCGGAATCTTCCCCGTCGTGCCGATCTTCACCCGGCGGAGGTCACACGGGCCGTTGCCTCTTCAACATACCCAGGGCGGCAACCGACGCGTTCGAGCCAGATACGCGGACCGCTCGTCGCCCCGGTCATCCGGACCGCGTGTCCACATAGACGCGGGGGACGCGTGAACCGATACGTGTGACGATCTCGTAGGCGATGGTGTCCGCCGCCTCGGCCCAGTCCTCGGCGGTCGGCTCACCGCGGTCACCCGGACCGAACAGGACGGCGGTCGCGCCCGGCTCGGGGATGTCGCCGCCGAGGTCGACCACGAACTGGTCCATCGCGACCCGCCCGGCCACCCGCCGCCGCACCCCTCCCACGAGGACCGGCCCCCGGTCGGAGGCATGGCGCGGGATGCCGTCGGCGTAACCGAGGGGCACGAGCCCGAGGGTCGTCTCCCGCGACGTGACATAGCGGTGGCCGTAGCTGACGCCGTGGCCCTCCGGCACCCGCTTGACCAGGGCGACGGAGGCGGAGAGCGTCATCGCGGGCCGCAGGCCGAAGTCCCGCGAGGTGCCGAGCTCGGGGCTCGGGGAGATGCCGTACATGGCGATGCCGGTCCGTACGAGATCGAAGGAGGCCTCGGGGAGGGTGAGCGCGGCGGCCGAGTTGGCGATATGCCGGACCTCGGGCTCGACGCCCTCCTTCTCGGCGTACGCGACCATCTGGTGGAAGGCGTCGAGCTGCGCGGCGATGGAGGGATGGCCCGGCTCGTCGGCGCACGCGAAATGGGACCAGAGGCCGGTGACCCGGACCAGACCCGCGGCCTGCGCGTCGAGCGCGGCGGCCACCAGTTCGGGCCAGTCGGCGGGCTGGCAGCCGTTCCGGCCGAGGCCGGTGTCCGCCTTGAGCTGGATACGGGCGGGACGCGCCGCCGCGCGCGCCGCGTCGGTCACCTCACGCAGGGCCCACATCGCGCTGACGGACATGTCGAGATCGGCCTCGATGCCCTCCCGCCAGGGGTCGCCGGGCGTCCAGAGCCAGCACATGACCCGGCTCCCGATGCCCGCCGCGCGCAGGGCGAGCGCCTCATGGGGGGTGGCCGTGCCCAGCCAGGTCGCGCCCGCGTCGAGGGCTGCCCGCGCGGTGGGCACCATGCCGTGTCCGTATCCGTCGGACTTCACGACACCCATCAGGGCGACGCCGGGTCCCACGCGGGAGCGCAGCGCGCGCACATTGCCCCGCAGGGCGGCGAGATCGACTTCGGCCCGTGCGCGGACACCGGTCGACGTGTGTGTGTTCTCGGTCATCGTGCCCAGTCTCTCAGAGCGATGTCCGGCGCCGGTGCGATGTCATCGCCGCCCGGCGCGGCCGCCCTCGGCATCCTCGGCCCACGCTCCTCAGCCCTCCTCAGCCCTGCTCAGCCCTCCTCAGCCCTCCTCAGCCCACGACGTTGCGCCACGCCTCCGGCAGGTTCTCCGCCACGTCGTCCGCGGCCAGCGGCGCGTTCCTCGATGCCAGCCGGGCCGAGAGGCCATGGAGATAGGCGGCCACCGACGCCGCGTCGCGGGCCGGCAGTCCGGCGGCGAGCAGGGAGCCCGACAGGCCCGAGAGGACATCCCCGCTGCCCGCCGTGGCCAGCCAGGACGTGCCCGTGGGGTTCACCCGGACCGGAACGGCCGGGTCCGGGTCGGCGATCAGCGTCGTCGAACCCTTCAGCAGCACCGTCGCGCCGTACCGCGCCGCCAGCTCCCGCACCGCCGTCAGCCTGCCCGACTCGACCTCCGTCCGGGCGACGCCGAGCAGTGCCGCCGCCTCGCCCGCGTGCGGGGTGAGGAGGGTCGGGGCCGTACGTCCCCGCACGGTCCCCGCGTCCAGCAGCCGCAGCCCGTCCGCGTCCACCAGCACCGGGACGTCCGAGGCCAGGACGTCCGCCACGGCGGCCTCGGGGCCCGAACCGTCGCCCGGCGCGTCCCCCAGCCCGGGGCCGACCGCCCAGGCCTGGACCCGGCCCGCCTTCGACGGCGGTCCCTCGTGCACCAGCGTCTCCGGGAAGCGCGCGATCACCGCGTGCGTGCCGGGGCCGACATAGCGGACGGCGCCCGCGCCGCCCCGCAGCGCGCCCGAGACCGCGAGCACCGCCGCGCCCGGATAACGCACGGAGCCCGCCACCACACCGACCACACCGCGCCGGTACTTGTCGCTCTCGCCCGTCGGCACCGGCAGCAGCCGGGCCACATCCTCGTGCTGGAGCGCTTCCAGTTCCGGCACGGACGGCAGATGGGGCGCGAGGCCGATGTCCACAAGCCGTACCGCGCCCGCGTGTTCCCTGGCGGGGTCGATCAGCAGGCCCGGTTTGTACGTACCGAAGGTCACCGTCACATCGGCGCGCAGCGCCTCACCCGTCACCTCCCCGCTGTCGGCCTCGACGCCGCTCGGCAGATCGACGGCGACGACCAAGGCGCCGGAGCCGCGCGCCGCCCGGGCCACCGGTACGGCGTCGGGGCGCAGCCCGCCATGTCCGCCGATGCCGGTGATGCCGTCGACCACGAGGTCCGCGGCGGTCAGTTCGTCGTAGAGGTCGCCGGCGCCGGCGACGCGACCACCCGCGCCGAGCAGCGCCGTCAGCCCGCCCTCGTGGGTCCGGCCGGGGGCCAGCGGTACGACGGTGACGGCGGCGCCGCGACGGGCCAGCCGGACCCCGGCGTAGAGGGCGTCACCGCCGTTGTCCCCGCTGCCCACGAGCAGGACGACACGTGCCCCGTACACCCGTCCCAACAGATCCCGCAGCAGGCCCGCGCAGACGGCGGCGAGACCGGCGGCGGCGCGCCGCATGAGCGCGCCCTCCGGCAGCCGTGCCATCAGCTCGCGTTCGGCGCTCCGTACCGTCTCCACGCTGTACGCAGTACGCATTCGACCAGCCCTTCCACCGTCGTCACCCGCGTTCGCCCCCCGTAGCCTGCCGTCGTCCGCCCACCCTCAACCCTCCGCGATCACCACGGCGGACGCCACCCCCGCATCGTGGCTGAGCGACACATGCCAGTTCCGTACGCCAAGCTCCGCGGCGCGCGCCGCGACCGTCCCCCGTACCCGCAGCCGTGGCTGCCCGCTGTCCTCGACGCACACCTCGGCGTCCGCCCAGCGCAGTCCGACGGGCGCGCCCAGCGCCTTGGCCACGGCCTCCTTCGCGGCGAACCGCGCCGCCAAGGAGGCCACTCCGCGCCGCTCGCCGCTCGGCAGCAGCAACTCCCGCTCCGAGAAGAGCCGGTCGGCCAGTTGCGGTGTCCGCCGCAGCGACTCCCCGAACCGGTCGATCTCCGCCACGTCGATCCCCACCCCGATGATCAACTCATCCTCCGTCCCGGCCGGCGTATCCACTCGGCTCGCACTCGCACTCTCCCTCACTCCACGGTCACGGACTTCGCCAGGTTCCTCGGCTGGTCCACCTCATTGCCGCGCGCGGTCGCCAACTCGCACGCGAACACCTGCAACGGCACCGTCGCGACCAGCGGCTGAAGCAGCGTAGGCGTCGCGGGGACACGGACCAGATGATCCGCGTACGGCACCACCGCGTCGTCCCCCTCCTCCGCGATCACGATCGTGCGCGCGCCCCTGGCCCGGATCTCCTGGATGTTGGACACGATCTTGTCGTGCAGCACCGAACGCCCGCGCGGCGAGGGTACGACCACCACCACCGGCAGATCCTCCTCGATCAGCGCGATGGGGCCGTGCTTCAGCTCACCGGCCGCGAACCCCTCGGCGTGCATGTACGCCAGTTCCTTCAGCTTGAGCGCGCCCTCCAGGGCCACCGGATAGCCCACGTGCCGGCCCAGGAACAGCACCGTCCGCTTGTCCTTGAGCGAGCGCGCCAGGGCCCGTACCGGCTCCATCGTCTCCAGGACCCGCTCCACCTCGTGGGAGATCCGCGACAGATCCCGGATGACGGCCCTGATCTCGTCGCCCCACTTCGTACCGCGCCGCTGCCCCAGATACAGCGCGACCAGATAGCAGGCCACCAGCTGGGTCAGGAACGCCTTGGTCGAGGCGACGGCGACCTCGGGGCCCGCGTGCGTGTAGAGGACCGCGTCCGACTCCCTCGGAATCGTCGAACCGTTCGTATTGCAGATGGCCAGCACCTTCGCGCCCTGTTCGCGGGCGTGCCGCAGCGCCATGAGCGTGTCCATGGTCTCGCCGGACTGCGAGATCGCGATCACCAGCGTGCGCCGGTCCAGGATCGGGTCCCGGTAGCGGAACTCGCTGGCCAGTTCCACCTCGCAGGGCATCCTCGTCCAGTGCTCGATGGCGTACTTCGCGATCAGCCCGGCGTGGAAGGCCGTCCCGCACGCCACGATGACGACCTTGTCCGCCTCGCGCAGCACGGCTGCCGGGATACGTACCTCATCGAGCGTCAGCGAGCCCTCGGAGTCGATCCGTCCGAGGAGGGTGTCCGCGACCGCCTTGGGCTGTTCCGCGATCTCCTTGAGCATGAAGTAGTCGTAGCCGCCCTTCTCGGCGGCGGACGCGTCCCAGTCCACGTGGTACGAACGGACGTCGGCCGGCGCGCCGTCGAAGTCCGTCACCACCACACCGTCGCGGCGCAGTTCGACGACCTGGTCCTGGCCGAGTTCGATCGCGGCACGGGTATGGGCGATGAACGCGGCGACGTCCGAGGCGAGGAAGGACTCGCCGTCCCCGACACCCACCACCAGCGGGGAGTTACGGCGCGCGCCGACCACCACGTCCGGCTCGTCCGCGTGCACGGCGACGAGCGTGAACGCCCCCTCCAGCCGCCGGCACACCTGCCGCATTGACTCGGCGAGATCGCCGCACGACGAGAACGCCTCGGCGAGCAGATGCGCCACGGCCTCGGTGTCGGTCTCCGACTCCAGGTCGTGGCCGCGCCCGGCGAGCTCGGCGCGGAGCGCGGCGAAGTTCTCGATGATGCCGTTGTGTACGACGGCGACACGGCCCGCGTTGTCCAGATGGGGGTGGGCGTTGATGTCGGTCGGGCCGCCGTGCGTGGCCCACCGGGTATGCCCGATACCGGTGGTGCCGCTCGGCAACGGCCGTTCCACCAGCGTCTTCTCCAGGTTGACGAGCTTGCCCGCCTTCTTCGCCGCGGCCAGCCCGCCGTCGGCGAGCACCGCGACCCCGGCGGAGTCATACCCCCGGTACTCAAGCCGTTTGAGGCCCGCGATGACCACATCGAGCGCCGACTGTCCTCCGACATATCCCACGATTCCGCACATGTCGGCAGCCTAGGTGGTGTCCGGTCGAACTTCGTGGACCGGCCGGTGGGGCGCCCCATGCGTCTCGTACCGCCCCGGGCACGTGACTGAGCACACCACCCACCGGGGCCCCGCACCCCCGACAATGGCGGGGTGATCACTTCGCCGCCACGAAGCGCCCCACGCCGGGGCGACCATGGGCCGACACCCTATGTCGACCTCAGCCGGGCCGAGTGGAGCGCGCTGCGCGACAAGACGCCGCTGCCGCTCTCCGCCGAGGAGGTCGAGCGGCTGCGCGGACTCGGCGATGTCATCGACCTCGACGAGGTACGGGACGTCTATCTGCCGCTCTCCCGGCTGCTCAATCTCTATGTCCAGGCCACGGCGGGGCTGCGCGGCGCGCTGAACACCTTCCTCGGGGACGCGGGCAACGGGCACGGCTCCCAGCGCGGTACACCGTTCGTCATAGGCGTGGCGGGCAGTGTCGCCGTCGGGAAGTCCACCGTGGCCCGGCTGTTGCAGGCACTGCTCGCGCGCTGGCCGGAGCACCCCCGCGTGGAACGCGTCACCACCGACGGCTTCCTGTTCCCGATGAAGGAACTCCAGGCCCGCGGACTGATGTCGCGCAAGGGCTTCCCCGAGTCGTACGACCGCCGGGCGCTGACCCGGTTCGTCGCCGACATCAAGGCGGGCAAGGACGAGGTCACCGCGCCGGTCTACTCCCATCTGATCTACGACATCGTGCCGGACGAACTGCTCACCGTACGGCGGCCCGACATCCTCATCGTCGAGGGTCTCAATGTCCTCCAGCCCGCGCTGCCGGGGAAGGACGGCAGGACCAGGGTCGGGCTGGCCGACTACTTCGACTTCAGCGTGTATGTCGACGCCCGCGCAGAGGACATCGAGACCTGGTATCTGAACCGCTTCCGCACGCTGCGCGAGACGGCCTTCCAGAACCCCGCCTCGTACTTCAGGAAGTACACCCAGGTCTCCGAGGAGGAGTCCCTCGACTACGCCAGGACGATGTGGCGGACCATCAACAAACCCAATCTGCTGGAGAATGTGGCGCCCACGCGCAGCCGCGCCACACTGGTCCTGCGCAAGGGCCCCGACCACAAGGTCCAGCGGCTGTCACTGCGCAAACTCTGAAGAACTGAAGGACTGTCAGCGTGCTGCATCTGCGCCTGCTCGTGCCGGACGGCCGTACCGACGAGGTCGTGGGGACCCTGGAGCGGACCGTCGGCACCGCGCATCTCGTCGTCGTGCCGGGGGCTTCCCGCGATCCGCGCGGCGATCTCGTCATATGCGATGTGGCGCGAGAGGCGGGCAGCGAACTGATCGCGCGGCTGCGCGCCCTCGGGATCGACGAGACCGGTTCGATCTCGGTGGAGAACATCGATCTGTCGCTGTCGAAGACGGCGGACGAGGCGGAGGAGGAGGCGCCCGGTGAGGGCGCCGACGCCGTGCTGTGGGAGCACCTGGAGGAGGTGACCCACGAGGAGTCCTCGCTCTCCCTCACCTATCTGGCGTTCCTCTCGCTCGCGACGATGATCGCGGCCTGCGGTGTGGTGCTGGACAACGCGATCCTGATCGTGGGCGCGATGGCGGTGGGGCCGGAGTTCGGCCCGCTCGCCGGGATCTGTACGGCGCTGGTGCAGCGCGCCCCGCTGCTGGCGTGGCGCTCGCTGATCGCGCTGATCGCCGGATTCGCGGTGGCGATGGGGCTGACGACCGTCTTCAGTCTGGTGATGGACGGCTTCGGGCTCTTCACGGAGTCCCTGCTGGAGGCCGACCGGCCCAATACCTCGTTCATCTGGAACCCGGACCTGTTCTCCCTGGTGGTCGCGGCGCTCGCGGGCGTGGCCGGGATGCTCTCGCTGACATCCGCGAAGTCGGGCGCGCTGGTGGGGGTGGCCATCTCGGTGACGACGGTCCCGGCCGCGGCCAACGCGGCGGTCGCCCTCGGCTATGGCGACTTCGCGCAGGTATGGGGCTCCAGCAGCCAGCTCCTGCTGAATCTGGCGGGCATCGTCGCCGCCGGTACGCTCACGCTGCTCGCCCAGAAGGCGCTGTGGGCGGCGCGGCGGGGCCGGATACGGCGTACCGGCGTCCCCCGCGCCCCGAAGACGAACGAGTGACGACCACATACGGGCCTAAGGAAGATCTGCTGTTCCAGGAGACGGGGAAGCGCCTGCCATCCGAAGAGGGGCAGGCGCTTCGGCTTGTCGCACTACTCTGCGTTCCGCCGCCGCGCCAGCACTGGAATCGCTGCGATCTTCTCAGGCGTCAGGTCGGCCCAAACCAGCCCGCGCGGCCGGCGTGGGTTAGTACAACGGATCACCTCGTCCGGCGTGACGATGTAGTCGACGCTGAAATCGTGCTCGGTCTCGGGGATGTCGTCCTCGACCACTTGGAGCGGATGAACGGGCGCGACGATCACCGTCTGATCCGTCACGAGGCCCGCCTCGATCAAGAGCGCAACCTCAAGGTCGGAGTACCCGGCGCCCTTGCCGATGCGCGCACCCGACCGGTTCACCGCGACACTGCCGCAGACCACCAGGTCGACAGGGCGCATGTCATCCACGCCGACACGGCGGGCGAACTGAGCCGCACTCCTCTTGTCGGCGGCTTCCTCGGCCGACACACCCAACGTTTCGGGGTCGAGGAGGAAGAACGGTTCCAGGCTCGCCATCCTCGGCACGGCCATATACAGGAGCTTGCCGTCTTCAAGCGCACGGATGCGGACGGGACGCTGTGCCCAGTCCGGGTTGGCCTTGACGGTGGTAGCACGCCGCCACTCGTCCAGTTCCGCCAACCGTTCCGCCGTCGCCTCAGCACCGTAGAAGCCAGGAATCTTGCCGTACGAGTCATCCGGAGCGCCGTCACCGTCGATGAGTCGACGCCACACCATGTCGCGGACGGCCTGCTTGGCCTGGTCGATATCTGTCACGCCCCACCCGTCCTACATCGCAGCTATCAGGGCAAGCAGGCGATCATTGATGTCCTGCGCCCACTGCTCATTTCGCCACTGTCGAAGCTCTCGACCAGCAGAGAACGCCAGATTAAGACCGCCGCCTCCGCGTGTCAGCTCCACAGCATCAATGGTGCGGTGCATGGTCGCGGCCGCTTCATCCAGCTTCCTTTGACGGATGAGTGCAAGCGTCAAGTTGCCAAGCGCGATAGCCTGACTCTTCTTCTTGGCGGCCAGTGCCCGCGTGGTCGTGCGGAGGATCGGCTCCGCTCGCTCCGGGAGGTTGAGAAACAAGTAGCACGATCCGGTGAGCCGGTTGAACTCGTTGACGGTGTAATGCTCCGCTGCCACGTCATCCAGGCCCACCCGATCAAACTGGGCGTCAGCCTTCTTGAGTGCGTCCTCGCATTCCTTGAGCGCGCCGGTCATCGCGTGCCCCTCCGCGACGTGCAGCAGGCTCAAGCCTGTCAGCGACGGGCTGGCGACCTTCGCCACCTCGGCCGCCTGCTGAGCGAGCATGACGCCCTTGGTCGGATTCTTCTCGCCATAGAGGGCAACGAAGCTCATCCGGAGCGTGGCATAGGACTCAATCGAGGGATCACGGATGTGCTGGGCGGCGTCGACAGCTTCACCGTAGTAGGTGAGCGGTGCGTCATGGTCGCGCCGCTGGCTGACATCCCAGACCAGTTGACCCATGAGGGTTGCTGAGTCGGCTTCCACCTCGTAAAGCGCTCGTCGTACGCGCGGGTTGGTGGCGTTCTCACGGAGGAACTTCACCTGTCCGTGCACGTGTCCAGCCGGGCCAAGCAAGCTGGTGGAGGATGCCTGGTCGTAGGACTCATCGAGCTGACGCAACCGCTCGTGCAAGTAGGCGACCACCATCAGGTCGACCGACGCCGGGTTTTCAAGCGCGTAGTTGATGCGTTCACTCGGCCGTGTGTGAATGATCGTCACATCATCGAGGGCCGCTTGTAGTTCGTCACTGGTGATTTTGAATGCGCGGGCAAGCTTCGGTCGTAACCAGGCTTGCGGCTCGGTTTCAGCGCTCTCCCAGCGGCCCACCGTTGAACGCTCGACGCCTAGATGTTCGGCAAGCGTCTCCTGTGTGAAGCCTGCCGATTTACGACGCTGAGCCAGCCGTACGCGCTTGCTGGCCATCGCTCATCCCTCCGACTGATCACGCGGCGTGAATCAGCCTAGCCAATCGGGTGACGTCCGTGCAGGCCAGGCGGTCATCTGCGGCATGGATGCGACATCTCTGCCGCACGCGCGCTGTTGGTTTTCGCAGGTCAAGCGGCTTTTCTCGCTGGTGGGTCGATCGACGGCAGGCAGCGTGAACAGTCGCCGGTCGATCCCTTCCAGCCTACGAGGAGGAATGGATGAGACCTGGAATGTACGGCTATCTGCGGTTAGCCGCCAGTAGCGCGGACGATGAAAACCGAACCCTGCAAAATGAATTGGCCACGCACGCTGAGCGCGAAGGTTTCACGTTGGAGCGGACCTTCATCGAGCAGATTCGTGCCAACGAACCGGCCTTCGACTGCTTGACGGAAGCCCTCAAGGCGAGCGGCGTCCGCAACGTCATCGTGCCTTCCCTCTGGCACTTCGCCCGGCTGCCCGGACTGCAAGCCGCGATGCGCGAACACATCGAGTACGAACTCGGCGCACGAATTTGGGTCGTCCAAGGAGTCCAGCGATGAGCAATACGAAGTCACCGGCCTACGGGTACCTACGCGCCCGCTCCGACGGGGCCGACCACGAGGCCATCGCGCTGGAACAGAACATGAAGTGCTTCGCCGCCGTGCGGGGGTTGCAACTGACTGCCATCTACCACGAGTTCGACAGCGGCTCGATCGACGCCTTCAACGAACTGGTCGAGGTGATCCGTTGTACCGGTGCGCGTGACGTGTTCGTGCCGTCCCTGGATCACCTCGCCGAGAACGGCCCGCTCCAACGTGCCCTGCTCGACCGGTTGGAGTTTGGTTTCTCGGCCACCGTGCACGCCCTGGACGAACTCCCGCACCACCAGGACGACGCAGCCACGGGAAGCAGTGGCGACCCACAAAACGCCGCCATCTCGTCAGCCGGCCGAGGGTAACGCCATGCCGCTGCTGCGCGCATGGGATCGCCTGACGCTGACCGCTGTTCCTTCAGCCGTGAGCTGTGCACGGGCCTTCGCCAAGTTCACGCTCCGGTGGTGGGACGCGACCCACGTTATGGACGACGCCCTACTCGTCGTCTCCGAACTGGTCACCAACGCTGTCACGGCCACCGGCCCGAAGACGACCACACCCACATGGACGGATATCAAGGCGGAACACATCCTCGGCGTACAGCTCCGCGTCGTGGACATGCATCTGTACGTCGAGGTGTGGGACAGAAGCGATGAGGTCCCCGGCACCAAGCATCCGGCCGCGGACGCCGAAGACGGGCGCGGCCTTCTGCTCGTCGAAGCGCTCACCAAAGGGTGGGGCACCTCCCGGCCGCCGGTCGGAGGCAAGATCGTGTGGGCTGAGTTGGCACTATCCAAGCCGCCCACTCTGACGGTCGATGTGCCGCCGCTACCGCACCGACTGCCCGCGCATGTGCGCGTTCCGGAAGGCAAGGCCAAGGACGCGGTCGCTACCGCGCTGATGCAGCGCGTCTTAGAAGGGGTGCGCAACCTGTGAGAGACACGACGGGTAACGACGAACTGCACCGTGTCGGGTCGTGGGTGCTGCGGATCGACACCAGTGAGGACACACCCACGGCGCGGTTCATGGTGGAGTGCGAAGACTGCCACGACACTTCCGCCCCGGTGGACGACGTCCAGCGGATTACCGAGGCGTGGGCCGTGAATCATGCGACCGAGAACCCCGGCCACGAGCGCTACCAGCTCACCATCCACCACTTCTGGCGGGTGACCCGTGGAGCGAGCCGCCCACGGCGACTGTAGATGTCAAGAAACGACGAACACCCCCCGTGAAGATGATCACGGGGGTGTTCTTGGGGTCCCGTACCACCGGCTCCGTGCCCGAGGGGCGCAGCAGAACGCGCCCCGTGGAGCCCAGTTCGCGCTCGGCCTCGGCGACCGCCGACGCCAGTTCCAAGGTCCGGCGGCTCACTGCGCAGACTCTGAGGACGGCGCCGGTGTGCCCACGGACCGATCGCCCTGATACGGGTCAGACCTTGACGATCCGCACGCCGCGGCCGCAGAGCAACTCCAGGTCCTCGGGGTCCGAGGTGAGGATGACGGCCGGCCCCGGGGCACGCAAGGCGGTAGCCGCGACGACCGCGTCGATGGCGTACTTGTGCCCGTGCAGTCCCGTCTCCTTGAGCAGCGCCATGGCCCTCCTTCCGATCGCCTCGCTGACAGGTTCCACCACCAGCCGGGACAGCGCCCAGTCGAAGCGCGACTGGTTCACCCGTGGGTGATGGGCCTCGATGAGGGTCAGAATGCTGGCGACCACTCGCATGTCCTCTTCCTGGGCGCCACGAACGAGGCCCATGACCCGGCGGTCGTTCGACGTGACCTTGGACAGCCCTTCGCTGTCCAGAACCAGGGTTCCTCCCTGCCCCATCAGGCCGCGTTCCCGGCGGCTTCGTCGGCGCCCCGCAGCTCGGCGCGGGCGGCGTCGATCTCCTCGCGGGTGAACGCACCGTGTGCGGCCTCATGCTGGGATACGAGTTCGGCGAGATTGTCGCGCTCGATCTGCCTCTGCACCGCGGCGTCGACATAGGCGCTGAACCCGCGCTTCCCGGCGCGTGCCCGCACCGCCGAGATGTTCCCGACGTGCAGACTCACCGAAACGTTCGCCGTCGGCCCCTCGCCCACCCCGAAGGTTGTGTCATCGCTCATGACACGATTCTAATAGAAAAAGTCTTAGTACGTAGGAGCGCTTTCCGCGCGGGGAGGGAAGACCGGGCAACGGCGAAACCGGAACGCCCGGGCGGACCACGTCAGGCGGCCCGGCCCCCCGCCGGGGTCCGGGCCGCGAGAACACTCCGTCGGCTCAGCGCCTTCAGCCGAGCGCCGACTTCACCGCGTCCGCCAGCCGGCTTGCCACCGACCGCGCCTGGTCGATGTCCGCCGCCTCGACCATCACCCGTACCACCGGCTCCGTGCCCGAGGGGCGCAGCAGGACGCGGCCCGTGGAGCCCAGTTCGCGTTCGGCCTCGGCGACCGCCGACGCGAGTTCGGCGGAGGTCGTCACCCGCGACTTGTCGACATCGGGCACATTGATGAGCACCTGCGGCAGCCGTCGCATGACGCCCGCGAGGTCGGCCAGCGTACGGCCCGTCGCGGCGACCCGGGCCGCGAGCATCAGACCGGTGAGGGTGCCGTCGCCGGTGGTGGCGTGGTCGAGGACGATGACATGGCCCGACTGCTCGCCGCCGAGTGCGTAGCCGTGCTCCTTCATCGACTCCAGTACATAGCGGTCGCCGACCGCGGTCTCGACGAGATGGATGCCCTCGCGTTCCATCGCGAGCTTGAACCCGAGGTTGGACATGACCGTCCCGACCACCGCGTCGCCGCGCAGTGTGCCCGCCTCGCGCATCGCGAGGGCGAGTACGGCGAGGATCTGGTCGCCGTCGACCTCCTCGCCCGCGCCGTCCACGGCCAGACAGCGGTCCGCGTCGCCGTCGTGCGCGATGCCGAAGTCGGCACCGTGCTCGACGACCGCGGCCTTGAGCTGGTCCAGATGGGTGGAGCCGCATCCGTCGTTGATATTCAGCCCGTCCGGCTCAGCGCCGATGGTGATGACCTCGGCGCCGGCGCGGGTGAACGCCTCCGGTGACACCCGGGCCGCCGCGCCGTGTGCCTCGTCCAGGACGACCTTCAGCCCGTCGAGCCGGTTCGGCAGCACAGCGATCAGATGTGCCACGTACTGATCGAAACCTTCGTCGTACGAGCGGACCCGCCCGACCCCGGCACCGGTCGGCCGCTCCCAGGGGGCGCCGGTGCGGTGCACGGTGTTCTCGTAATAGGCGGCCTCGATACGGTCCTCCAGCTCGTCGGCGAGTTTATGGCCGCCGCGCGCGAAGAACTTGATGCCGTTGTCGGGCATGGCGTTGTGGCTCGCGGAGAGCATCACGCCGAGGTCCGCGCCGAGCACCCCGGTGAGATACGCCACCGCGGGGGTCGGCAGCACACCGACCCGCAGGACGTCCACGCCCGCGCTCGCCAGGCCCGCCACGACAGCGGCCTCCAGGAATTCACCGGAGGCACGAGGATCGCGTCCGACCACCGCCGTGGGCCGATGCCCCTCGAACGTCCCCACTTCGGCGAGTACATGCGCCGCCGCTACCGAAAGTCCGAGCGCCAGCTCGGCCGTCAGATCGGCGTTGGCGACACCGCGCACACCGTCCGTGCCGAAGAGTCGTCCCACAGCTCTCCCTCCGAGAACACCCGGAGCCGGCATCACCGATCTCGCCCCGAGCGAAAGTTTTCGAAAACGCAAACCCATGCAAAGTTTTGAGCGCCTGATGCTGTTATACGCCCGAGTAACCAATAAAACGAACGCCCCGGCAGCACGGAGTGCCGCCGGGGCGTTCGGATGCCGTAGAGGCCGTAAAAGCCAGATCCGGCAAGCGAGCGATTTAGCGCTTGCTGTACTGCGGCGCCTTGCGGGCCTTCTTCAGACCGGCCTTCTTGCGCTCGACGGCGCGGTCGTCGCGGCTCAGGAAGCCGGCCTTCTTCAGCGGGGCGCGGTTGTTGTCCACGTCCGCCTCGTTCAGCGAGCGGGCCACACCGAGACGCAGGGCGCCGGCCTGGCCGGAGACGCCGCCACCCGAGATACGGGCGATGACGTCGTAGCGGTTGTCGAGCTCAAGCACCTTGAAGGGCTCGTTGACAGCCTGCTGGTGCACCTTGTTGGGGAAGTAGTCCTCAAGGGTGCGACCGTTGATCTTCCACTTGCCGGTGCCCGGGACGATCCGGACGCGGGCGATGGCGTTCTTGCGACGGCCCAGGCCGGCCGCCGGCTGCGGGTCGCCGAAGCGGGACGCCATCGACTCGGAGGTGTACTCGCCCTCGACCGGGGTCTCCGACTCGAAGGTCGTCACCTCGGCGTACGTCTCTTCCGCCTCGGGGGCTTCGACGGGGGTCTCTGCAGTGGTCTCGGCCACGATGCTCCTCAGATTTCTTTTCGTCTTAGGGGGTGGCCGGAACTACTGCGCGACCTGGGTGATCTCGAACGGGACCGGCTGCTGAGCGGCGTGCGGGTGCTGGTCACCCGAGTACACCTTCAGCTTCGAGAGCATCTGACGGCCCAGGGAGTTCTTGGGGATCATGCCCTTGATGGCCTTCTCGACGGCCTTCTCGGGGTTCTTGGCGAGCAGCTCGTCATAGCGGACGGAGCGCAGACCACCCGGGTAGCCGGAGTGGCGGTACGCCATCTTCTGGGTCCGCTTGTTGCCGGACAGGTGCACCTTGTCGGCGTTGATGATGATGACGAAGTCACCGGTGTCCACGTGGGGCGCGTAGATCGCCTTGTGCTTACCGCGCAGAAGGTTGGCGGCGGTGGTCGCCAGACGGCCCAGGACGATGTCCTGCGCGTCGATGATGTGCCACTGGCGCGTCACATCGCCGGGCTTGGGGCTGTACGTACGCACGGTCGTATGCCTTCGCTTCTTCAGTGAAAGTGGAGTCCTGACAAGGCCACCCGGACGATCACGACAGCCCTGGCGGTACTCCGGGGACGCAACCCGTGCACTACCGCTGTCCATCGGCCCGGTGGACCGGCGTAAGGGCCCCTCGCGTGAGAACGACCAAGCCAATACGCATAACGAACCAGAAGAATACCGTCGGTGCCCCGTACGGGTCAAAACGGGGGTCGCGCCTCTCGGGACCGGGTGCCAAGGGGCGCGCGACCGTATCGCCCGTACCACCCGCTCGCGCTCCCCCGTACCGTCCGTTACCGCTCCCGTACCACCCGTCGCTCGTCCCACACCGGCTCCGGCGTCTCCCGTACGACCCCGTCCGAGCCGAATACCAGATACCGGTCGAAGGAGCGAGCGAACCAGCGGTCGTGGGTGACCGCGAGCACTGTCCCGTCGTACACCTCCAGACCGTCCTGAAGGGCCTCCGCCGACTCCAGGTCCAGGTTGTCCGTCGGCTCGTCCAGGAGCAGCGCGGTCGTGCCGCACAGTTCGAGCAGCAGGATCTGGAAGCGCGCCTGCTGGCCGCCCGACAGCTTCTCGAAGGGCTGGTCGCCCTGGCGCTCCAGCTCGTAACGGCGCAGCACGCTCATCGCGCCGCCGCGGTCCTTCGCGTGCTCCGTCCACAGGATGTCGACCAGCGTGCGGCCCAGCAGCTCGGGATGGGCGTGGGTCTGCGCGAAGTGGCCGGGTACGACCCGCGCGCCCAGCTTCCACGTGCCGCTGTGCCGTACGTCCTCACCGGCCAGCAGCCGCAGGAAGTGGGACTTGCCTGAGCCGTTCGAACCGAGGACCGCGACCCGCTCGCCGTAGTAGATCTCCAGCGAGAACGGCTTCATCAGCCCGGTCAACTCCAGGTCCTCGCAGGTCACGGCCCGTACGCCGGTACGGCCGCCACGCAGCCGCATGGTGATCTCCTGCTCACGCGGTGGCTCCGGCGGCGGCCCGGCGTCCTCGAACTTCTTGAAGCGCGTCTGCATCGCCCGATAGCGCGAGGCCATGTCGGGGCTGATCGCCGCCTGCTGCCGCAGCCGGTGCACCAGCGCCTTCAGCCGGGCGTGCTCCTCGTCCCAGCGCCGCCTCAGCTCCTCGAAGCGCGCGAAGCGCTCCTTGCGCGCCTGGTGGTACGTGCCGAACCCGCCGCCGTGCACCCACACGTCGGAGCCGGCCGGGCCGGGCTCCACGCTCACGATCTTCTCGGCGGCCCTGGCCAGCAGCTCCCGGTCGTGGGAGATGAAGAGGACCGTCTTACGGGTCTCCTTCAGCCGCTCCTCCAGCCACCGCTTGCCCGGCACGTCCAGATAGTTGTCCGGCTCGTCGAGCAGCAGCACCTGGTCGGGCCCCCGCAGCAGCGCCTCCAGCACCAGCCGTTTCTGCTCGCCGCCGCTCAGGGTGCGCAGCTCGCGCCACTGCGCCTTCTCGTACGGGACGCCGAGCGCCGCCGTCGTACACATGTCCCAGACCGTCTCGGCCTCGTAGCCGCGCGCCTCCGCCCAGTCGCTCAGCGCCTGCGCGTACCGCATCTGCGCCGCCTCGTCGTCGACCGTCATGATGCCGTGCTCGGCCGCGTCCACGGCCGCCGCGGCTTCCCGCACGCGCGGCTGCGCGACCGAGACCAGCAGGTCACGGACCGTGCGCTCGTCCCGTACCGAGCCCACGAACTGCGACATCACACCGAGCCCGCCGCTGACCGTCACCGAGCCGCCGTGCGGCTGGAGCTCCCCCGCGATCAGCCTCAGCAGCGTGGTCTTGCCCGCGCCGTTGGCCCCGACGAGAGCGACGACGGAGCCCTCCGCGACGCGGAACGAGGCGTCGCCGAGCAGCACCCGTCCGTCGGGGAGGTAGTACTCCAGGTGCGCGGCGTCAACATGTCCCATGTCCGGCATTGTCGGTGCGGGTGGCGCCGGAGCCCAATCCTTTTCGGATTCCCGGGCCGCTCCCCGGTCTTCGGGCGGTCTAAACTCGCGCCATGAGCTTTGGGCAAGGGGGGCCCTCCTGGGGCGGCCCCGGTTCACCGGACCATGACCCGCACGGCACACAGACACCGGATTGGGCCGCTCTCGCGGACGCCTCCGCCGCGCGTACCCGCCGCAAACGCTGGCTGATGATCGGTGGTGGCGTGCTCGCGACCGGCGCGATAGCCGCGATCGTGGCGACCGCCGTCGTCTCCATGAACGGCGGGAACGACCGCGGCGCGGAGAACACCGCCAACGATCTGCCCACACCCACCGATCTGCCGGACCAGAGCCCCGAGGCGGAGCCCACCTTCTCCTCGGTCCAGCCGCTGCCGCCGCCGAACCCGAAGGACTATGTCTCCAGCGCCGACAAGGACAAGGCGCCGCTGAGCGCCGACACCCTCTTCCCCGGCGACAAGATCACGATGAGCGACCGCGTGTACGCGAAGGGTGCCACGGCCCGGACCACCAACTGCGCCGCGGCGGCGCAGGGCGCGCTCGGCTCCATCCTCGCCTCGAACAGCTGTGACCAGGTCATCCGCGCCACGTACAGCAGGGACGGGGTCGCCGTCACCGTCGGCGTCGCGGTCTTCGAGACGGAGGCGCTCGCGCTGAAGGCCAAGGACCAGGCGAAAGACGGCGTCGCCTCGCTGTCCGGCGCCGGTGTGCCGACCTTCTGCCGGGCCCCCTCGATCTGCCGCAAGACCACCAACTCGTACGGCAGGTACGTCTACTTCACGGTCGGCGGCTTCACCTCCGGCGAGAACGTCACCACGTCGGACAAGGACGTGTTCACCACCGGGGACGATGTCGCGGAGTTCGCCTTCCGCCAGATCCTCGAACGGGGCAGGGCCCAGGCGTCGGCCGCGGCCACGGCCCCCGTCGACCAGTAATCCGGTCCCAGGGCCCCCGGCCACGCGCGCCGTCGCTGTTGCCCGGCACGGCGCGTGCTCCGCGCTGTGTACAGTCTGCGCAACTTGTGTGGCGCTGGTGAATGCACAGAGGACGTGGGGTGGATGGCGGTCAAAGTCACCGTGGTGGTTCCGACGTACAACTCGGGAATCCACATCGAGCCGCTGGTCGGGTCGCTGCTCGGGCAGACCCTGCCCAGCGACGAGTTCGAGGTGCTCTTCGTCGACGACGGCTCGACCGACGAGACCCCGGAGCGGCTGGCGGCCCTGGTCGCCGAGCACGACCACTTCCGGATGGAGCGCATTCCCAACTCGGGCTGGCCGGGAAAGCCGCGCAACATCGGCGTGCAGCGGGCGAACGGTCAGTACGTGCAGTTCGCCGACCACGACGACCGGCTGTCGCCCGAGGCGCTGGAGCGGCTGTACGCCATGGCCGCGCGCAACGACTCCGACATCGTCATCGGCAAGGTCGCCAGCAACTTCCGCAGCCGGGGCGTCCCGTACGGTCTGATGACCCGGACCCGGGAGAACTGCACGGTGCGCGACGCGCCGCTCATCGACAGCCTCACCCCGCACAAGATGTTCCGCACCGCGTTCCTGCGCGAACACGGCATCGCGCACCCCGAGGGGCCCTGGATCCTGGAGGACCAGCTCTTCATGGTCCGCGCCTATCTCAAGGCGTCCGTGGTCTCCGTCCTGGGCGACTACGTCTGCTACGCGTACTGGGCCCGTGAGGACGCCGAGAACGCCGGTACGGCCGCCATGGACCCGCGCCGGTACTACGGGAATCTCCGCGAGGTCATGGCGACCGTCGTCGCGGGCACCGAGCCGGGGCCCGAGCGCGACCGGCTGCTGCGCCGCTTCTACCGGGTGGAGATGCTGCACCGGCTGGGCGAGCCGCCCCGGGGCCTGCTGGTCGACCCGCCGTTCCGGGACGACCCGTTCGAGGTGGTGCGCGAGCTGGCCGGGGAGTTCATGACGGACGGCGTGCACACGGGGCTGGCCGCCGTACAGCGGACCAGGTCGGCCCTGCTCCGGGAGAACAGACCCGCGGAGTTGACCGAGTTCACCCGCCGACAGACGGATCTCACCGCGCGCTGCGCGATCGAGCGGGCGGACTGGAGCCGGGACCGGTTCAAGGCGTCGTTCACCGCCCGGTTCGCGGGCGAACCCGGCCCCGACGGCGCCCTCGACGGGTCCGGTCTGCTGCTGGCCCGGCGCGGTGACCGGTACTTCCTCGCGCCCGCCCTGACGGACGGTGTTCTGTCCGAACCCGTCGATGTGACCGACGAGTTGAAGTCCTTCAGGGCCGATGTGCTGCTATACCACACGGAGACCGCGCATGTGTGGCTCCCCGACCGCGAGACGTCTCTCGTCCTGGAGGAGGAACCCGTCCCGGACGGCCTCGTCACAGCCGTGCCCGAGGGCACCGTGCTCGTACGGCCCGTCGTCCGCGGCACCGTCGCCGTCGACCCGCTGCGCGGCGCGGGCGGCGGGCCCATGGCCGAGGGCGCCTGGGAGGTGCGGATCAGGCTCATGGGCGCGGGCTTCGACCGCTACACACGGCTCGGCGGGGACACGACGCAAGGGGAGGTGGCTCTGCCCGCCCCGGAAATCCTCGGCGGACACGAGATCACCGGCGCCCTCACCGAGGACGGGCTGACCCTGACCGTACGCGCGACCGACGCGGTGCCCGGTCCCCGGCCGCCGAAGGTCAGCGTCGTCGTACCCACCGCAGGGGCGGCCCCCGAGACGGTGGAGACCACCCTCGCCTCACTGGCCGCCCAGACCCTGCCGGCCGCCGACATCGAGGTGATCACCGTGCCGGACGCGGCGCCCGGCACCGACCCCCGTAACACCGGGACCGACACCGCGACCGGCCAGTACGTGCTGTACATGGAGCCGGGCGACCGGCTCGGCACCCAAGCCCTTGAGCGGATGTACGCGTACGGCATCGAGCACGACGCCGATATCGTCGCCGGGAAACTCGCGGGCAAGGGCCGCGCCGTCCCCCGCGAGCTGTTCGTACGGGACCGGCCGCGCGCCACCCTCGCCAAGGACCCGCTGGCCGACAGCCTGACCGCCAACAAGCTGTTCCACCGCGCCTTCCTCGACGGGCAGGGCCTGCGCGACGGGCACGGGCCGCGCGACGGGCACGTCCTGCGCTTCCCGGTGGGCGGCGGGCAACTGGCCGAGCAGGCGTTCACCGCCGAGGCCACCCTCCGGGCCGGCCGCACCGCCGTCCTCGGCAGCTACGTCTGCTACCACTACGGTCCGGCCGGCGCGGGCCCCGCCGTACCGCCCGGTGAGTTCTACCCCGAGCTGCGCGCCCTGCTGAAGACCGTCGACGGCCTCGTCGGGCCCGGGGCGGCGCGCGACCGGCTGCACCGGCGCTGGCTGCGCGTGGAGATCCTGGACCGGCTGAGCGGCAAACGCCTGCTCGACCTGGACGAGGAGGCGCGGCACGAGCTGTTCCGGGCGATCCGCGCGGTCGTCGTGGACGGCATCTCGGACACGTCGGTGGCCGGTCTGCCCGCCGCGCGCCGGGTGGCCGTCGGGCTGATCACCGACGACCGGCTCGACGATCTGGTGGCGCTCGCCGCCTGGGAGTCCTCCGTCGTCTGCCACGCGCGGCTGGACGCGCTGTCCTGGCTGAACGACGGCGGCGCTCTGCGGGTGGCCTTCACCGGCGAGCTGCACGGCGCCGACGGCCCGCTGGGCGTCACCGACACCGGTACGGATCAGGAGGCGCTGGCACCGGCCGGTCTCTCCCCGGCCCTGCGGGACCGGCTCGCCCGTGAACCGCTCACCGGCGGCGCCTCCCCCGCCAAGGCGTCCGTCGTCCTCGTCCTGCGCGAACGCGCCAGCGGCGCCGAGTACCGGCTGCCCACGAAGACCACCGTCTTCCGCCCCGAAGGCGTGCTGAGCATCGCCGGGACGGCCCGGCTCGACCTCGCCACGGCGCTGGACGGCGCCGCGCTCGGCGACGGCGTCTGGGATCTGTCCGTACGCCTGTCCGCGCTCGGCTGGACGAAGTCGGCGCGGCTCGGCTCCCGGCGCGGCCCCGAGGTGCCGGAACAGCTCACGCCCGTGCCGCACCCGACCGCGCGGGACCGCCGTGTCACGCCGTACTGGACCAATCCGCAGCGCGATCTGTCCCTGCGCGTCGCGGTCCCGAAGCCGGAGCCCGCACCCGCGCGGGGCACACCGGCCCCGGCACCGGGACCGCTGCGCCGCCTCGCCCGGCGGCTGCGGCGGGGCTGAGGTCAGCAGCAGCCCGCGTCCCCGTCCCCGTCCCCATTCAGGTTCGCGCCCAGCGTCCGCTTGTTGCGTGCCGCGCGGTTCCGCTCACCCAGCAGTTCGTCGGCCGGATAGCCGACCTCCTCCAGGGTGAGCCCGTGCGGCCGTACGACATGCACCGCCGAGTCGCGCACCCCCGCCGCCAGCACCTTCGCCGGCCACTCCACGGGCCGGTGCCCGTCGCCCACGAACAGCAGCGCGCCCACCAGCGAGCGCACCATGTTGTGGCAGAAGGCATCGGCCCGCACGGTCGCGGTGATCACCCCGTACGCGTCACGCTCCCACTCCAGCCGCTGGAGGGTACGGATGGTCGTGGCGCCCTCGCGCCGCTTGCAGTACGCAGCGAAGTCGTGCTCGCCGAGCAGCCCCGCGGACGCCGCGTTCATCGCCGCCACGTCCAACGGCCAGTCGTGCCACAGCACATGACCGCGCAGCAGCGGATCGACACCCCCGGGATGATCGGTCACGCGGTAGGCGTAGCGCCGCCAGACGGCCGAGAAGCGCGCGTTGAAGCCCGGGGGTGCCTCGGTGACCTTCCAGACCCGTACGTCGTGGCTGAGCCGTCCCGCGAGCCGCCGCAGCAGCCGCTCCCGGTGCTCGGCCCACACGTCGTCCGGCAGATCGACATGCGCGACCTGTCCGCGCGCGTGCACGCCCGCGTCCGTACGTCCGGCGACGGTCAGCTCGTACGTACGCGACGATCGCGTCACCGTACGCAGCGCGTCCTCGATCTCGCCCTGCACGGTCCGCCGGGTCCGCTGCCTCGCCCAGCCGGAGAAGTCCTTGCCGTCGTACGACAGGTCCAGCCGTATCCGTACGTGTCCGGGCGCCGCGCCCTCGATGTCCTCGCTCACCTGACCCACCTGACCCACGTGCCCCACCTGTCCGCCCTTTCCATACAGAACGGGCCCGCCCCCAGAGGGAGCGGACCCGTCCGTCAGCCGTCAGAACGCTCAGGCGTCCTTGGACTCCGACTCGGCCTCGGCGGCCGGCTTGGCGTCCTCGACGGTCTCGGCCGGAGCCTCGTCCTTCTTGAGGGCGTCTTCCTTGACCGCGCGCTTCGTCGCCGCCTCGGCCTCACCGGTGGCCTGCTGCGCCACGGTCAGGGCCTCGACCAGCTCGATGACCGCCATCGGGGCGTTGTCGCCACGACGGTTGCCGATCTTGGTGATGCGCGTGTAACCACCGGGGCGGTTCTCGTACCGCGGGGCGATCTCGGTGAAGAGCGTGTGGACGACGCTCTTGTCCGTGATCGACTGAAGCACCAGACGACGGTTGTGGATGTCGCCCTTCTTCGCCTTGGTGATGAAACGCTCCGCGACCGGGCGCAGGCGGCGGGCCTTGGCCTCGGTCGTGGTGATGCGGCCGTGCTCGAAGAGCGACTTCGCGAGGTTCGCGAGGAGCAGCTTCTCGTGCGCGGCGCTGCCGCCCAGACGGGCACCCTTGGCGGGCTTCGGCATGGTGTATCTCCTTGTGTCTGCACCGGCCGTATCAGGTACCGGTGTCAGTTCCCGGACGGGCGATCGCCCGCCGGAACCCGGAGCTCACGCTCCGGAGGCGGTTCAGTACTGCTCGGTCTCCACGAACCCGGCGTCCGCGTCGTCGTCGGCGCCGAAGGCGTCCGCGGCGGCGGTCGGGTCGAATCCGGGCGGGCTGTCCTTGAGGGCCAGGCCCATGCCGGCCAGCTTCGCCTTGACCTCGTCGATCGACTTGGCACCGAAGTTACGGATGTCGAGCAGATCGGCCTCGGAGCGCGCCACCAGCTCACCCACGGAGTGGATGCCCTCGCGCTTGAGGCAGTTGTACGACCGGACGGTGAGCTCCAGCTCCTCGATCGGCAGGGCGAGATCGGCGGCGAGTGCCGCGTCCGTCGGCGAGGGGCCCATGTCGATGCCCTCGGCGTCGATGTTGAGCTCGCGCGCCAGACCGAACAGCTCGACCAGCGTCTTACCGGCGGACGCCATGGCGTCACGCGGCCGCATGGCCTGCTTGGTCTCGACATCGACGATCAGCTTGTCGAAGTCGGTGCGCTGCTCGACACGGGTCGCCTCGACCTTGTACGTGACCTTGAGCACCGGCGAGTAGATGGAGTCGACCGGAATCCGGCCGATCTCCTGGCCCACCTGCTTGTTCTGGACGGCGGAGACATAGCCGCGACCGCGCTCGACGGTCAGCTCCATCTCCAGCTTGCCCTTGCCGTTCAGCGTGGCGAGCACGAGGTCCGGGTTGTGGACCTCGACACCGGCCGGCGGGGCGATGTCAGCGGCCGTGACCAGGCCCGGGCCCTGCTTGCGCAGGTACATCACGACCGGCTCGTCGTGCTCCGAGGAGACGACCAGCTGCTTGATGTTCAGGATGAGGTCGGTGACGTCCTCCTTGACGCCCGGCACGGTGGTGAACTCGTGCAGGACACCGTCGATCCGGATCGACGTGACCGCCGCGCCGGGGATCGAGGAGAGGAGCGTACGCCGAAGGGAGTTGCCGAGCGTGTAGCCGAAGCCCGGCTCCAGCGGCTCGATCACGAACCGCGAGCGGTATTCGTCGACGACCTCTTCGGTCAGCGAGGGACGCTGAGCGATAAGCATGGTTGATGCCTCCAGTCTTGGCACCCGCTATTTGATGCCAACAGAACAAGGGTACGGGCGGCACGGCACCGAAGCGCCGTACCGCCCGCGAGCCGTTCCCCTGCGCGGGGAAAGGGTCAGACGCGGCGGCGCTTCGGGGGGCGGCAGCCGTTGTGCGGGGTGGGGGTGACGTCCTGGATCGAGCCCACCTCCAGGCCGGTGGCCTGGAGCGAACGGATCGCGGTCTCACGGCCGGAGCCGGGACCCTTGACGAAGACGTCGACCTTGCGCATGCCGTGCTCCTGCGCGCGACGGGCGGCCGACTCGGCGGCCATCTGCGCGGCGAAGGGGGTGGACTTGCGCGAGCCCTTGAAGCCGACGTGGCCGGCGGAGGCCCAGGAGATCACATTGCCCGAGGGGTCGGTGATCGAGACGATCGTGTTGTTGAACGTGCTCTTGATGTGGGCGTGCCCGTGAGCGACGTTCTTCTTTTCCTTGCGGCGCACCTTCTTGGCAGCGCCCTGACGACCCTTGGGGGGCATCTATTTCTCCTACAGGGAGGTGGTCGGTCCTACAGCGAAGACCGCTGATGAGCGTCCGCTGAGGACTACTTCTTGCCCGGCTTCTTCTTACCGGCGATGGCGCGACGCGGGCCCTTGCGGGTACGAGCGTTCGTGCTGGTGCGCTGTCCGTGCACCGGCAGGCCACGGCGGTGACGCAGACCCTGGTAGCAGCCGATCTCGACCTTGCGGCGGATGTCGGCGGCGATCTCGCGACGGAGGTCACCCTCGGTCTTGAGGTTGGCGTCCACATACTCGCGGATCTTGACGAGGTCTTCCTCGGCAAGGTCGCGGACACGGATGTTCGGGTCGACGCCAACGGCGGCGAGGGTCTCCTTGGACCGGGTGCGCCCGATACCGAAGACGTAGGTGAGGGCGACCTCGACGCGCTTTTCGCGCGGGAGGTCAACGCCTGCGAGGCGTGCCATTCATGGCTCCTGATGATGTCGGAGGTCTTCCGCAGTGCCGTTCCCGGCTGCCGGTCCCTCCCTTTACGGGAGCGATACGGTCCGGGTCCCCGGCCTCCGCCGGAGGTGTCGGTCCCACCGGGTGGGAGCCGGACACTGCGTCATTACGAGTTTGCTCGCGTCGCGCGAAGTACTGCGAGAGGCAGGTGGTCTTGCGTCAGCCCTGGCGCTGCTTGTGGCGCAGGTTGTCGCAGATGACCATGACCCGGCCGTGACGGCGGATCACCTTGCACTTGTCGCAGATCTTCTTGACGCTCGGCTTGACCTTCATGGGATTGAGGTTCTCCGGGTCAGTGCGGGCATCCCGCGAGGGATGTCAGCAAGATCTACTTGTATCGGTAGACGATCCGGCCACGCGTCAGGTCGTACGGAGAGAGCTCCACCACGACCCGGTCATCGGGGAGGATACGGATGTAGTGCATCCGCATCTTGCCGCTGATGTGCGCGAGGACCTTGTGACCGTTCTGCAGCTCCACCTTGAACATGGCGTTCGGGAGGGACTCGATCACGGTGCCCTCAATTTCGATGGCACCTTGCTTCTTGGCCACGCTTCGCCCTTCGAATCGGCTACCTTGATCGATTCTGGCAGCCGCATGAGGACACACGGGTACACCAGAGCCGACGCGTCAGTCTACGGGAGCGCACTCGAAAAGACGAATCCGTTCAGTTTGCCCACCGGAGGAGATTTTTAAGCCGGCGGGGCCGCGGCTGCGCCGGCCTCCGGATACAGCGGCCCCCCGGCATTCAGGCCAGCGGGTCCGGAGCCGCCGTGATGCCCAGTTCGGCGAGCTTCGCCCTGCCCCCGTCGGGGGCGGTCAGGACCAGCGGGCCCTCCTCGGTCAGCGCCACGGAGTGCTCCCAGTGCGAGGACCAGGTGCCATCGGTCGTGACAACCGTCCACTCGTCCTCCAGCACCTCCGTACGCGCTGTTCCGAGCGAGACCATCGGCTCGATCGCCAGGCAGAAGCCCGGGACCAGCTTCGGTCCCTTGCCGCGCTTGCGGGAGACATAGTTCAGCAGATGCGGGTCCATGTGCATCTCGGTGCCGATGCCATGGCCGCCGTAGTCCTCGATGATCCCGTACTTGCCGCCGCCGGGGCGGGGCTGTCTGCGGATGTATGTCTCGATCGCTCGGGACACATCCACCAGCCGGTTGCCGCCGCGCATCGCCGCGATCCCGGCCCACATCGACTCCTCGGTCACCCGGGAGAGTTCGACCAGTTCCGGAGCGTGACCGGTGCCGACGAACGCCGTGAAGGCCGCGTCGCCGTGCCAGCCGTCGATGATCGCTCCGGCGTCGACGGAGATGATGTCGCCGTCCTTGAGGACGGTCCTGTCGTCCGGGATGCCGTGGACGACGACCTCGTTGACCGAGGTGCAGATGGTCGCGGGGAACCCGCCGTACCCGAGGAAGTTCGGCTTGGCGCCGTGCTCGGCCAGTACCTTGCGGGCGACCTGGTCCAGATCCCGGGTGGTGGCGCCGGGCACCGCCGCCTCGCCGGTGGCCGCGTGCACGGCGGCGACGACCAGTCCCGCCTCACGCATCTTCGCGATCTGCTCGGGGGTCTTGATCTGCACCATGCCTGTTGCCTTCCACCTGTCTGTGACTGATCAGATACGACCTGCTCAATACGTCCGCTTCACACGGACCGCTCAACAGTAAGGCCGTGGCGTCCGAGGGACGCCACGGCCGTACTTGGTACCGCTGCACTACTGGGACCTACGCGGCCCGGCCCCGCTCCAGCGCCGCCATCGCACGCTCGGTCACTTCGGTGACCTTGCCGAGCGCGGAGATCGTCACCACCAGACCCTGGGCCCGGTAGTGGTCGATGATCGGCTCGGTCTGCGTGTGGTAGACCTCAAGCCGGGTCCGCACGGTCTCCTCGGAGTCGTCGTCCCGCTGGTACAGCTCGCCGCCGCAGATGTCACAGACACCCTCCGTCTTCGGCGGGCTGTACGTGACATGGAAGACATGCGCGCTGTCGTTGCGGCAGACCCGGCGCCCCGCGATGCGTGTGACGACCTCGTCCTCCGGGACCTCCAGGTCCAGCACCGCGTCCAGCTTCACGCCGTCCTGCGAGAGGGCCTCGTCCAGCGCCTTCGCCTGCGAGACATTGCGCGGGAAGCCGTCCAGCAGAAAGCCGTTGACGGCGTCCGGCTGGGCCATCCGCTCCTGTGCCATCGCGATGGTCACCTCGTCGGGCACCAGGTTCCCGGCGTCCATGTACGACTTCGCGAGCTTGCCGAGGGTCGTGCCCTGGCTGATGTTGGCTCGGAAGAGGTCGCCCGTGGAGATGTGCGGGACCTTCAGGTTCTTGGCGAGGTACGCGGCCTGCGTTCCCTTGCCGGCACCGGGCGGCCCGACGAGGACGATTCGCATCAGCGGAGGAACCCTTCGTAATTACGCTGCTGAAGCTGGCTCTCGATCTGCTTCACGGTTTCCAGACCCACACCCACGATGATGAGGATGCTCGTCCCGCCGAACGGGAAGTTCTGGTTCGCACCGCCGAAGCCTGCCAACGCCATCGTCGGGACGAGAGCAATCAGACCCAGGTACAGCGAGCCCGGCCAAGTGATCCTGTTGAGCACGTAGCTCAGATACTCGGCAGTAGGTCGACCTGCCCGGATACCCGGGATGAACCCACCATACTTCTTCATGTTGTCGGCAACTTCTTCGGGGTTGAAGGAGATGGCCACGTAGAAGAAGGCGAAGAACACGATCAGCAGGAAGTACGTCGCGATGTAATACGGGTGGTCACCCTTGACGAAGTGCGCTTCGATCCAGGTCTTCCACGCGGAGTTCCCACTGGAGAACTGCGCGACCAGCGCCGGGATGTAGAGCAGCGACGACGCGAAGATGACAGGGATCACACCCGCCTGATTCACCTTCAGCGGGATGTACGTGGACGTACCGCCGTAGGACCTGCGGCCGATCATGCGCTTCGCGTACTGGACGGGGATCCGGCGCTGCGCCTGCTCGACGAAGACGACCAGGCCCACCATCACGAAGCCGATCAGAATGACCGTGCCGAACTCGATCCAGCCCTTGGCGAGCGTGCCGCTCTCCTTGATGGCCCACAGCGCGCCGGGGAAGCCGGCGGCGATCGAGATGAACATCAGGATGGACATGCCGTTGCCGATCCCGCGGTCGGTGATGAGCTCACCGAGCCACATGACGGCGGCGGTGCCCGCGGTCATGGTGATCACCATGGTGACGGTGACGAAGATCGACTGGTCGGGCACGATCTCCGAGGCGACCGGACAGCCGCTGAAGAGCGCGCCGCTCCGGGCGGTGGCGACCAGGCCGGTGCCCTGGAGCACGGCGAGGGCGACCGTCAGATAACGGGTGTACTGCGTGATCTTCGCCTGACCGGACTGGCCCTCCTTCTTGAGGGCCTCCAGCCTGGGGATGACCACGGTCAGCAACTGCAGGATGATGCTCGCGGTGATGTACGGCATGATGCCGAGCGCGAAGATCGTGATCTGCAGCAGCGCCCCGCCGCTGAACATGTTCACCAGACCGAACAGGCTGTTGTTGCCCTTCTGGGCCGCGTCGACACAGGTCTGGACATTCTCGTAACTGACGCCCGGTACCGGGACATGCGCCCCGAGCCGGTACAGCACGATGATGCCGAGTGTGAAGAGCAGCTTCTTGCGCAGGTCGGGCGTCTTGAACGCCCGGGCGAACGCGGTGAGCACGGTGCCTCCTGCGACCCCCGCGCTACTGCGTCAGAGGTGACGGTATTGAGGATCGACGGATACGGAACAAGCGATACAGCAACAATGCACGCCACCTTACCGGCGACAGTGCCCCCCTTGGAACGACCAACCGGGGATGCCCCTTTTGAGAGGCATCCCCGGTCGGATGTTCAGGCCATCGAGTTGTCTCAGACGAGCTCGGTGACGGTGCCGCCGGCGGCGGCAATCTTCTCCTTGGCGGAGCCGGAGACGGCGTCAACCGAAACCTGCAGCGCCACGGAGATCTCGCCCTGGCCCAGGACCTTGACGAGGCTGTTCTTGCGCACCGCGCCCTTGGTGACCAGATCGGCCACCGTGACCTCGCCGCCGTCGGGGTAGAGCGCGGCGAGCTTGTCCAGGTTCACGACCTGGTACTCGGTGCGGAACGGGTTCTTGAAGCCCTTGAGCTTCGGGAGACGCATGTGGAGGGGCATCTGCCCACCCTCGAAGCGCTCCGGAACCTGGTAACGGGCCTTGGTGCCCTTGGTACCACGACCTGCGGTCTTACCCTTGGACGCCTCACCACGACCCACACGGGTCTTGGCGGTCTTGGCGCCCGGGGCAGGACGGAGGTTGTGGACCTTCAGCGGGTTGCTCTCCGCCATGTCAGTCGACCTCCTCAACCGTCACGAGGTGGCGGACGGTGTGCACCATGCCGCGGAACTCGGGACGATCCTCCTTGACAACCGTGTCACTGACCCGCTTGAGGCCGAGCGAACGCAGGGTGTCGCGGTGGTTCTGCTTGCTGCCGATGTACGACTTCGTCTGCGTGATCTTGAGACGGGCCATTACGCACCCGCTCCCGCACGCGCACGGAGCAGAGCCGCGGGGGCGACGTCCTCAAGGGGCAGACCGCGGCGGGCCGCGATCTCCTCGGGACGCTGCAGGCCCTGAAGGGCCGCCACGGTCGCGTGCACGATGTTGATCGCGTTGTCCGAGCCGAGCGACTTCGACAGGATGTCGTGCACGCCCGCGCACTCCAGCACGGCACGCACCGGGCCACCGGCGATCACGCCGGTACCGGGGGAAGCCGGCTTGAGCAGGACGACGCCCGCGGCCTTCTCGCCCTGGATCGGGTGCGGGATGGTGCCCTGGATACGGGGGACCTTGAAGAAGTGCTTCTTGGCCTCCTCAACACCCTTGGCGATGGCGGCCGGCACCTCCTTGGCCTTGCCGTAGCCGACACCCACGGTGCCGTCACCGTCGCCCACCACGACCAGCGCGGTGAAGCTGAAGCGACGACCACCCTTCACAACCTTGGCAACGCGGTTGATCGCGACAACGCGCTCAACGTAAGCGGTCTTCTCGGCGGCAGCGCCACCGTCGCGACCCTTCCGGTCCCGCCGCTCGCCGCCACCGGCACCGCTTCCGCGGCGCTGGGGTCCAGCCATTGGATTTACCTCTCTCTGTTACGTCCGTTGGTCCCGGAACCGGGAGCTAGAACTTCAGCCCGGCTTCGCGGGCGGCGTCAGCCAGAGCGGCAATGCGCCCGGCGTACCTGTTGCCACCACGGTCGAACACGACGGCCTCGACGCCTGCGGCCTTGGCACGCTCGGCGACCAGGGCACCGACCTTCTGTGCCTGGGCGCTCTTGTCGCCCTCGCCACCCCGGATCGAGGTGTCCAGGGTCGACGCCGAAGCGAGCGTGTGGCCCGCGATGTCGTCGATGACCTGCGCGACGATGTTGCGGTTGGAGCGCGTCACGACCAGGCGAGGACGCTCCGGCGTACCGGAGACATGCTTGCGGACGCGGATGTGGCGACGCTTGATGGCGGCGCGCTTGTACGCGTCACCCTTAGCAATCTTGACACCGTATGCCATGGCTTACTTACCCGCCTTTCCGACCTTGCGGCGGATGACCTCGCCCGCGTACTTGACGCCCTTGGCCTTGTACGGGTCGGGCTTCCGCAGCTTGCGGATGTTAGCGGCGACCTCGCCGACCTTCTGCTTGTCGATGCCCTCGACGGTGAACTTCGTGGGCGTCTCGACCTTGAAGGTGATGCCCTCGGGGGCCTCGATGAGGATCGGGTGGCTGTAGCCCAGGGCGAACTCCAGGTTGGAGCCCTTCGCCTGGACGCGGTAGCCGACTCCGCTGATTTCGAGCGCCTTGACGTATCCCTGGGTCACGCCGGTGATCATGTTCGCCACCAGCGTGCGGGACAGGCCGTGCAGGGCCTTGTTCTGACGCTCGTCGTTCGGGCGCAGCACCTGAAGGGTGCCGTCCTCGCCCTTGGTGACCTCGATCGGCGCGGCGACGGTGTGCGAGAGGGAGCCCTTGGGGCCCTTCACGGCGACCGTACGGCCATCGATGGTGACGTCCACACCGGCGGGAACCTGGATGGGGAGCTTGCCGATTCGCGACATGAGCTATTCCTCCGTTCCCGACTACCAGACGTAGGCGAGGACTTCCCCACCTACGCCCTTCTTGCTGGCCTGCTGGCCGGTCAGGAGACCGTGGGACGTGGAGATGATGGCCACGCCCAGGCCGCCGAGAACCTTCGGCAGATTGGTGGACTTCGCGTACACACGCAGACCCGGCTTGGAGATGCGCTTGATGCCGGCGATCGAACGCTCGCGGTTCGGGCCGAACTTCAGCTCCAGGACGAGGTTCTTGCCGACCTCGGCGTCCTCGACCTTCCAGCCGGTGATGAAGCCCTCCTGCTGGAGGATCTCCGCGATGTGCGACTTGATCTTGCTGTGCGGCATCACGACTTCGTCGTGGTACGCCGAGTTCGCGTTGCGCAGACGCGTGAGCATGTCTGCGATGGGATCAGTCATGGTCATGAATTGGCCTTCGGCCTCTCTCGCCGGGGTTTCCTGTATGCGCCATCCCTCTCCCCGATCAGAGCCGGGACGGGTGCGGTGCGGGGACCTACGGCGTAGTAAGTCTGATTTGGACGACGGGCGCCCAACCCCACAAGCCTACGGCATATGAGGGAGGGCTCCCGCCAACCAATTGCTTACCGAGAGCTTCGGGTGGTCCTGAAAAGCAGGACTACCAGGAGCTCTTGGTGACGCCCGGCAGCTCGCCGCGGTGGGCCATCTCACGAAGGCACACACGGCACAGGCCGAACTTGCGGTAGACGGAGTGGGGACGGCCGCAGCGCTGGCAGCGGGTGTAACCGCGCACACCGAACTTCGGCTTGCGGGCGGCCTTAGCGATCAGAGCCTTCTTCGCCACGGTCAGTTCTCCTTGAACGGGAAGCCGAGGTGACGAAGGAGGGCACGACCCTCGTCGTCGTTGGTCGCCGTGGTGACCACGGTGATGTCCATGCCCCGGACCCGGTCGATCTTGTCCTGGTCGATCTCGTGGAACATGACCTGCTCCGTGAGACCGAAGGTGTAGTTGCCACGGCCGTCGAACTGCTTCGGGGACAGACCGCGGAAGTCACGGATACGCGGCAGCGCGAGCGACAGCGTACGGTCCAGGAACTCCCACATGCGGTCACCGCGGAGGGTGACGTGGCAACCGATCGGCTGGCCCTCGCGCAGCTTGAACTGCGCGATGGACTTCCGGGCCTTGGTGACGGACGGCTTCTGGCCGGTGATCGTGGTGAGGTCCTTGATGGCGCCCTCGATCAGCTTGGAGTCGCGGGCGGCGTCGCCCACACCCATGTTGACCACGATCTTGACGAGACCGGGGATCTGCATGACGTTCTCGTACGAGAACTCCTCACGCAGCTTTCCGGCGATCTCCTCGCGGTAGCGCAGCTTCAGACGCGGCGCGGTAGTGGTGGCAGTCATCAGATGTCCTCACCGGTCCGCTTGGCAACGCGGATCTTGTTGCCCTCGTCGTCAAAGCGGTAGCCGACGCGGGTGACGACCTTCTTGCCGTCCTTCTCCACCACCAGCTGAACGTTGCTGACGTGGATGGGGGCTTCGGTGGTCACGATGCCGCCGGTCTGCGAACCGCGAGCCGTCTGGCCGGCCTTGGTGTGCTTCTTGACCCGGTTGACACCCTCGACGAGAACACGGTCCTGCGTGGGGTAGGCCACGATGACCTTGCCCTGCTTGCCCTTGTCCTTACCGGTGATGACCTGAACCAGGTCGCCCTTCTTGATCTTCATGCTTACAGCACCTCCGGCGCGAGCGAGATGATCTTCATGAACTTCTTCTCGCGCAGCTCACGGCCCACCGGGCCGAAGATACGGGTGCCACGAGGGTCGCCGTCGTTCTTCAGAATGACAGCGGCGTTCTCGTCGAAGCGGATGTACGAGCCGTCCGGACGGCGGCGCTCCTTGACGGTGCGAACGATGACCGCCTTGACGACGTCACCCTTCTTCACGTTGCCACCGGGGATCGCGTCCTTGACGGTGGCGACGATGACGTCACCGATACCCGCGTAGCGGCGACCCGAGCCACCGAGAACACGGATGGTGAGAATTTCCTTCGCACCCGTGTTGTCGGCGACACGCAGTCGCGACTCCTGCTGGATCACGTCTATCTCCTGATCGTCTGCCGGTTCCCCGGGGGCCGATCACTCGGCCCCCGGAGCCTGGCGGAACTAGTCCGAGGGAAATGCCCTGCTGGCAAACCCCTCAGGGATTACTTGGCCTTTTCGAGGATCTCGACGATGCGCCACCGCTTCGTGGCGGACAGCGGCCGGGTCTCCATCAGGAGGACGCGGTCGCCGATGCCGGCGGTGTTCTGCTCGTCGTGCGCCTTGAGCTTGTTCGTACGGCGGATGACCTTGCCGTACAGGGCGTGCTTGACACGGTCCTCGACAGCGACGACGACGGTCTTGTCCATCTTGTCGCTGACGACCAGACCCTCACGGGTCTTGCGGAAGCCGCGCTCGGTCGTGGCGTTGGTCTCGGTCACGTTGCTCTCAGTCATCAGGCGCTCTCCACCGTCTCGATGCCCAGCTCGCGCTCACGCATCAGGGTGTAGATCCGCGCGATGTCCTTGCGCACGAGCTTCAGCCGCCCGTGGTTTTCGAGCTGACCCGTCGCCGCCTGGAAGCGGAGATTGAACAGCTCTTCCTTGGCTTCGCGAAGCTTCGCGAGAAGCTCCTCGTTGCCCAGTTCGCGCAGTTCGGACGCCTTGGTCACGGCCGCCATCACGCCTCACCTGCCTCGCGCCGAACGATCCGGCACTTCATCGGAAGCTTGTGAGCAGCGCGGGTAAGCGCCTCACGCGCAATCTTCTCGTTCGGGTAGGACAGCTCGAACATCACCCGACCGGGCTTGACGTTCGCGATCCACCACTCGGGGGAACCCTTACCGGAACCCATGCGGGTCTCGGCAGGCTTCTTGGTGAGCGGACGGTCCGGGTAGATGTTGATCCAGACCTTGCCGCCACGCTTGATGTGACGGGTCATCGCGATACGAGCGGCCTCGATCTGACGGTTCGTCACATACGCGGGGGTCAGCGCCTGGATGCCGTACTCGCCGAACGCAACCTGCGTCCCACCCTTGGACATCCCGCTGCGCTTCGGGTGGTGCTGCTTGCGGTGCTTGACCCTACGGGGGATCAGCATGTCGGTCAGGCCTCCGTTCCGCCGGTAGAAGAGGACGTCGCCTCAGCGGCCGGAGCAGCGGCGGCGTCGGCCTTGGGGGCCTCGGCTGCCGGGTTCTGCTGCGGCTTGCGGCCACGGCCGCCACGCTCGCCACCGCGGCCACCACGGCCGGCGGGACGGTCGCTGCCACCACCACGGGCCGGACGGTTGCCGGCGCGGGCCGCGGCGTTCTCGGCGCGCACCTCGGCGATGTTCTTGACGTCGCCCTTGTAGATCCAGACCTTCACACCGATACGGCCGAAGGTCGTCTTGGCCTCGAAGAAGCCGTAGTCGACGTTCGCACGGAGCGTGTGCAGGGGCACGCGGCCCTCGCGGTAGAACTCCGAGCGGGACATCTCGGCGCCGCCGAGACGGCCACCGCACTGGATCTTGATGCCCTTGGCGCCCGCCTTCATCGTCGACTGCATGCTCTTACGCATGGCGCGACGGAAGGAGACACGCGAGGACAGCTGCTCGGCGACGGCCTGGGCCACCAGCTGAGCGTCCACCTCGGGGTTCTTGACCTCAAGGATGTTCAGCTGGACCTGCTTGCCGGTCAGCTTCTCCAGCTCGCCACGGATACGGTCGGCCTCGGCGCCGCGGCGGCCGATGACGATGCCCGGACGCGCGGTGTGGATGTCAACGCGGACGCGGTCGCGGGTGCGCTCGATCTCCACCTTGGAGATGCCGGCCCGCTCCATGCCCTTCGTCATCATGCGACGAATGGCGACGTCTTCCTTGACGTAGTCCTTGTACAGCTTGTCGGCGTACCAACGGGACTTGAAGTCCGTGGTGATACCGAGTCGGAACCCATGCGGGTTAACCTTCTGGCCCATTACCGGGTTCCTTCCTTGCTGCTGACGACCACGGTGATGTGGCTGGTCCGCTTACGGATCCGGTAGGCACGGCCCTGGGCACGCGGACGGAACCGCTTCAGGGTCGGGCCCTCGTCCACGTACGCCTCACTGATGACCAGCGAAGAGGCGTCGGTGTGGTCGTAGTTGTGCGCGGCGTTGGCAATGGCGCTGTCCAGCACCTTGCCGACCGGCACGCTCGCGGCCTGCGGGGCGAAGCGCAGGACCGCCTGAGCCTCCGTGGCGTCCATGCCACGGATGAGGTCCACCACGCGGCGGGCCTTCATGGGCGTGACGCGGATGTACCGCGCCTGGGCCCTGGCTTCCATGGTTGTCCCTTCGGTGTAAGTCATAGTCAGTCACCCCGCGTTAGCGGCGCTTCGACTTCCGGTCGTCCTTGACGTGGCCGCGGAAGGTGCGAGTCGGCGAGAACTCGCCGAGCTTGTGGCCGACCATGGACTCGGTGACGAACACCGGGACATGGATCTTGCCGTTGTGCACCGCGATCGTGTGGCCCAGCATGGCCGGGACGATCATCGAGCGACGGGACCAGGTCTTGATGACGTTCTTGGTGCCTGCTTCGTTCTGGACGTCCACCTTCTTGATCAGGTGGTCGTCGACGAAGGGCCCCTTCTTGAGACTGCGCGGCATCTGAACCCGCTCCTAGCGCTTCTTGTTCGTCTTGCGGCGGCGGACGATGTACTTGCTGCTGGCCTTCTTCGGCGAGCGAGTACGACCCTCCTTCTGACCCCACGGGCTGACCGGGTGGCGTCCACCGGAGGTCTTGCCCTCACCACCACCGTGCGGGTGGTCAACCGGGTTCATCGCGACACCGCGGACGGTCGGGCGCACGCCCTTCCAGCGCATACGGCCGGCCTTGCCCCAGTTGATGTTCGACTGCTCGGCGTTGCCGACCTCGCCGATGGTGGCGCGGCAGCGGACGTCGACCAGCCGGATCTCACCGGACGGCATACGAAGGTGGGCCATGGAGCCCTCCTTCGCCAGCAGCTGCACGGAGGCACCCGCGGAGCGGGCGAACTTCGCGCCGCCGCCGGGCCGCAGCTCGATGGCGTGGATGGTCGTACCGACCGGGATGTTGCGCAGCGCCAGGTTGTTGCCGGGCTTGATGTCGGCGGCCGGACCGTTCTCGACACGGGCGCCCTGCGCCAGGCCACGGGGGGCGATGATGTAGCGCTTCTCGCCGTCCGCGTAGTGCAGCAGCGCGATGCGCGCGGTGCGGTTCGGGTCGTACTCGATGTGCGCGACCTTGGCCGGCACGCCGTCCTTGTCGTGACGACGGAAGTCGATCACTCGGTAGGCGCGCTTGTGTCCACCACCCTGGTGGCGAACGGTCACACGACCGGCGTTGTTACGGCCGCCCTTGCTGTGCAGCGGGCGGACCAGCGACTTCTCCGGCGTGGACCGCGTGATCTCGACAAAGTCGGCGACGCTGGAGCCACGACGGCCCGGGGTCGTCGGCTTGTACTTGCGGATACCCATTGTCTCTCAGTCCTCGGAAGAATTCCGGATCCTGGACGTCTCGACCTCCGTCAGGAGGTCGGGCCGCCGAAGATGTCGATACGGTCGCCCTCTGCGAGGGTCACGATGGCGCGCTTGGTGTTCGCGCGCTTCCCGAAACCGGTGCGGGTGCGCTTGCGCTTGCCCTGGCGGTTGATCGTGTTGACCCCGGTGACCTTGACCGAGAAGACCGCTTCCACGGCCTGCTTGATCTGGGTCTTGTTGGCGGTGGGCAGCACGATGAACGTGTACTTGTTCTCGTCGAGCAGCGCGTAGCTCTTCTCGGACACCACGGGCTTGACGAGAACGTCACGCGGGTCGTCGAAGGTCTTGCTGGTGATCTCGGCCATCAGGCTTCGCTCCCTTCGGTCTCTACGGCCTTGGAGGGGCCAGACACGAAAGACTCGAAGGCGGCCTGGGTGAAGACCACGTCGTCGGAGACGAGCACGTCGTACGTGTTCAGCTGGCCCGGCGCCAGGATGTGCACCTGGGGCAGGTTGCGGGCGGACAGCCACGCGGCCTCGTCGGACCTCTCGGCGACCAGCAGCACGTTCTTGCGCTCGCTGATCTTGCCGATCAGGGTCCGGGCGGCCTTGGTGGACACCGCGTCCTCGACCAGGCCGGAGACGACGTGGATACGAGAGTGACGGGCCCGGTCGGTGAGGGCACCGCGCAGGGCGGCGGCCTTCATCTTCTTGGGGGTCCGCTGCGAGTAGTCACGCGGCACGGGGCCGTGGACGACGCCACCACCGGCGAACTGCGGAGCGCGGGTCGAACCCTGACGGGCGCGGCCGGTGCCCTTCTGGCGGTACGGCTTCTTGCCACCGCCGCGGACTTCGCCGCGGGTCTTGGTCTTGTGCGTGCCCTGTCGGGCAGCGGCCAGCTGGGCGACAACGACCTGGTGGATCAGCGGAATGCTGACCTTCGCGTCGAAGATCTCCGAGGGGAGCTCGACGGTCCCGGCCTTGTCGCCTGCCGGCGAAAGGATGTCAACGGTGCTCATCAGTTACCTCAGGCCCCCTTGGCCGCGGTACGGACCAGGACGAGGCCGCCGTTCGGACCAGGAACCGCGCCCTTGATCAGGAGCAGGCCCTTCTCCGCGTCAACGGCGTGAACGGTCAGGTTCTGGGTGGTGACCCGCTCGTTGCCCATGCGGCCCGCCATGCGGAGGCCCTTGAACACACGGCCCGGGGTGGCGCAGCCACCGATGGAGCCGGGAGAGCGGTGCTTGCGCTGGGTGCCGTGACCGGCGCCGAGGCCCTTGAAGTTGTGACGCTTCATGACACCGGCGAAGCCCTTGCCCTTGCTCTTGCCCGTGACGTCGACCTTGACGCCGGACTCGAACGTGGCGGCGGTGATCTCCTGGCCGAGCGTGTACTCGCCGGCGTCGGAGGTGCGGAGCTCCACCAGGTGGCGGCGGGGGGTCACGTCGGCCTTGGCGAAGTGACCCTTGAGGGGCTTGTTCACCTTGCGCGGGTCGATCTCGCCGAAGGCGATCTGGACCGACTCGTAGCCGTCGGAGTCATTCGTACGGACCTGGGTAACAACGCAGGGCCCGGCCTTGACGACGGTCACCGGGACGACACGGTTGTTCTCGTCCCAGACCTGGGTCATGCCGAGCTTCTCGCCCAGGACACCCTTGATCTGCTTTGCCATCTCTTCCGCGCCTCTCAGAGCTTGATCTCGATGTCAACGCCGGCCGGAAGGTCCAGGCGCATCAGCGAGTCAACGGTCTTGGGCGTCGGGTCGAGGATGTCGATCAGGCGCTTGTGCGTGCGCATCTCGAAGTGCTCGCGCGAGTCCTTGTACTTGTGCGGCGACTTGATGACGCAGTACACGTTCTTCTCAGTGGGCAGCGGCACCGGGCCCGCGACCGACGCACCAGTACGCGTCACCGTCTCGACGATCTTCTTCGCCGAGGAGTCGATGACCTCGTGGTCGTAGGCCTTGAGCCGGATGCGGATCTTCTGTCCCGCCATGGCTGCTTCGTAGTCCTGTCTCTCGTAACGCTCTGGAACCCGGTAGCTCCGCGCCCCGCTCCGACCCACGCGGTCGGGCGTGTCGCATCCTCGCCAATGAAAATCTCCCGAAGGAATTTCCCTGCCAAGGGGTACGGTCCTGCTGACCGCGAGCCGGGGCCGGGCCGCGATATCGCGATTGGCCACCGGGCGCCTGGCCGGAGCCCCGCTGACGCTTCCCGGAAGATTCCCGTACGTCCGCCCCAGCGCTGCCCCGAGGGGCAGTTGGGACGACGAGTACTGTGGGACTCGCTTCCGGTCCTCCCGGCGGGAGGCGCGCAGCATCGGCACTCAACCGAGCAACCTGAACAGTGTGCCATAGGGGCCCCAGCCCTGGCCAATCGCGGCCGGAAAGGGTACCCCACGCTCGGATCGGTCAAGCATGCCGCGCCCGGGTCGTGTGTCGACGCGACGGTTCGCGACGCCCCCGGCGCGTAGCGTGACGCCCCCGGGTCCCCGGAGCCGCTGCCGGAACGCCCGGCGGCCGGTCCGCGACCCCCGTCCTTCCTCTCGCCGTGACCACCGCGACCCCTGAGTTTCCCGACCGCGATCGGTAGGCTCACGGGGGTCAAGTCGGCCGCGGTGCACGGGGAGTGGGGACTTCGGTGAAAGCTCTGGCGGTCGGCGACCCACGACACGTGGGTCCGTACCGGATCACGGGCCGACTGGGCGCGGGCGGGATGGGCGTGGTCTACCTCGGGTCCTCCCCGGGCGGGCGAGAGGTGGCCGTGAAGGTCATCCGGCCCGAGTTGGCGGACGAACCGGGATTCCGGGAACGGTTCGCACGCGAGGCCTCGGCGGCTCAGTCCGTCAGCGGGGCGTTCACCGCCGCCGTGGTCGGCGCGGACCCGCATGGAGACGCGCCGTGGCTGGCCACGCTGTATGTGCGCGGGCTCTCGCTCGCCGAGGCGATCGCGCGGCACGGCACACTGCCCGAGTGGTCGGTGTGCGGGCTGGGTGCCGGACTGGCCGAGGCGCTCCAGGCCATCCACGCCGCGGGGCTGATCCATCGCGACCTGAAACCCTCGAACGTACTGCTGGCCGCCGACGGACCGCGCGTGATCGACTTCGGAATCGCGCGGGAGGCGGGTGCCGAACCGCTCACGAGCACCGGTCTCATCGTCGGCACGCCGGGGTTCATGGCGCCCGAGCAGTTCATCCGCCGGCCGGTCGGAACGGCCGCCGATGTGTTCTGCCTGGGCGCGGTGCTGGCCTTCGCGGGCACCGGGCAGGGACCGTTCGGCACCGGCTCGTCGCACGCGATGGGCTATCGCGTCGTCCACGAGGAGCCGGATCTGACGGGGCTGCCCGCACGCGTACGGGCCGTGGTGGCGCGGTGCCTGGCCAAGGATCCAGCGGCCCGGCCCACGGTTCCCGAACTGCTGGCGGAGCTGGCCGGGCTTGTGGCGTCGGGTCCGGGTCCGGATCCCGACCCGGACCCGGAGGAACGGGACGCGACGAGCGCCCGGCCGCGTGGCGTGACTCTCCCCCTGCGGGGGGCTCTCTGGCTGCCCGCGCCGCTCGCGGACGCGGTCGACCGGGCGGGCACGGAGACCGTCGAGCCACCACCCACCGTCGGGCCACCACCCACCGTCGGGCCGTCAGCCACCGCGGACTCGGTGCCCGATGCGGATCCGGTGCCCGCCGAGCCCTCTCCAGCCGCCGAGCCGACCTCGACCGCTGGTCCGTCCCCGACCGCCGACAGGGTTGGCGCCGGTTCACCGGAGTCGCGGTCCCCGGGGTCGCGGCCCCCGGAGTCGCGGCCCCCGGAGTCACGGAATCACACCATCTCTCCGCGCCCGGCGGGCTCGGACCCGAGCTGGGTGCGCAGACACCGGACCAAGCTGCTGATCAGCTGTCTGCTTCTCGGAGCCGTCGGCATTCTCTCGCCCCGCATCGGTGCGTGGATCACCGACGGCTCCGACGCGAACGATGTCCCCGGCGATGTCCCCGGCTCCAGCTCGGGCTCGTCCCCGGAGGCCTCCGCGTCGAGGGCCTTCGAGTGCGCCGAAAAGAGCGGGGCGCTCCTGGGCTCCGGTTCGTCCGCCCAGAAGAGCGCCGTGGACGCGTGGATCAAGGAGTACACGGCGGCCTGTCCCGACGCCCTGGTCAACTACAACGCCATCGGCTCGGGCGGCGGTGTCTCCGAGTTCCTGGCGGGCACCACCGCCTTCGCGGGCTCCGACGCCACGCTCAAGCCCATCGAGTCCGCCGCGTCCAAGAAGGTCTGCGAGGACGGCTCGGCGATCAATCTGCCGATGCTCGGCAGCCCGATCGCCATCGCCTACAACATCCGCGGTGTGGACGACCTCGTCCTGGACGCTCCGACCATCGCGAAGATCTTCGACTCGAAGATCACGAAGTGGAACGACGCCGCGATCAGGGAGCTGAACCCCGGCGTCACCCTGCCCGCCACGACGATCCAGGCGTTCCACCGCAGCGACGAGTCCGTCACCAGCCGCGCGCTGGGCGACTACCTGAACGCCTCGGCCCCGGCCGAGTGGCCGTACGAGTCCGGAACGGGATGGCCCGGCTCCGGCGGACAGTCCGCCCAGGGTTCCTCCGGCGTCGCCGCCCAGATGGCGCTGGTCTCCGGCTCGATCGGCTACTTCGATCTGTCCTACGCGACCATGAACGGCGAGAAACTGAACACCGTCAGGATCAGTACGGGCGCCGCGGAGCCCGTCGAGGCGAACACGAAGAACGCGTCCGAGGGCCTGGGCACCGCCGCGATCGTCGGTACGGGCAAGGATCTGGCCCTCGCGCTCGACTACACGACCAAGGCCGAGGGCGCGTACCCGCTTCTCTATGTGACCTACGAGATCGTCTGCGACAAGGGCACCGCTCCCGGCAAGCTCGGCACCTTGAAGTCCTTCCTGAGCTACACCAGCGGCGAGGAGGGGCAGCGGACCATCAGCGGCATGGGGTACGCGCCGCTGCCCTCCGCACTCACCGCCAAGGTCCGCGAGTCCGTCCGTACGATCAGCTGAGCCCGGGCCCGAGCAGAACGTCCGGCGCGGCCGTGGCTGGCCTGATGGTGCGCCACGTGAGCCGGAAAGGCTCTGGGAAAGCGCTCTCCATCGGAGCAGTCTTGGCCCCGACCGAGCCACCCCCTGCTCGAAGGGTTGATCGCATGTCCCGCTCCACAGGCACCACCACGAACAGCCCCCGCACCCGTCCCGGCTCCCGCGCCGCCGCCCTGCTGGCCGGAGCCGCGTCCATGCTCGCTCTCGGCGTCCTCGGCGCCACAGCGCCCCCGGCAACCGCGTCGCCGAACGACGCGCAGGTCAACGGCCAGGCCACCTGGTACAACACCGGCCTCGGCGCCTGCGGTTGGGTCAACGACGACAGCCAACTGGTCGTGGCCGTCTCGGCGGCCCTGTACGGGAACTACCCCAACCCCAACAACTCCCCCGTGTGCGGAAAGCAGTTACGGGTCAACGGCCCACTCGGCTCCGTGACCGTGACGGTCGTGGACAGATGCTCCGGCTGTGCGACGAACGACGTGGACCTCAGCCCCGCCGCGTTCCGCCAGGTGGGCGACCCCAACGCGGGACGGATCAACATCAGCTGGGACTGGGTCTGACCTGACCGACACCCCACACACGAGGGCCGGCCGCCCCGGACGCTCCGGGCCCGTCCGCGAACCCCCGCACACGAAAGGGCCCGTACGACCGAAGTCGTACGGGCCCTGCCGCTGGATGCTCCGAGGAGCTACCTGGTCAGATCAGACCGGATCAGCAATTACTTGTTGATCTTGGTGACCTGGCCGGCGCCGACGGTCCGGCCACCCTCACGGATGGCGAACTTGAGGCCCTCCTCCATGGCGACGGGCTGGATCAGCTCGACCGTCATGACGGTGTTGTCGCCCGGCATGACCATCTCGGTGCCCTCGGGAAGGGTCACCACGCCGGTCACGTCCGTGGTACGGAAGTAGAACTGCGGGCGGTAGTTGTTGAAGAACGGGGTGTGACGGCCACCCTCGTCCTTCGACAGGATGTAGGCCTGGGCCTCGAAGCTGGTGTGCGGCGTGACCGAACCCGGCTTGATGATGACCTGGCCGCGCTCGACGTCCTCGCGCTTGATGCCACGGAGGAGCAGACCGACGTTCTCACCGGCCTGGCCCTCGTCGAGCAGCTTGCGGAACATCTCGATGCCGGTGACCGTGGTGGTGGTCTTCTCGGTCTTGATACCGACGATGTCGACGGTCTCGTTGACCTTCAGGACACCACGCTCGATACGACCGGTGACGACGGTGCCACGACCGGTGATCGTGAAGACGTCCTCGATCGGCATCAGGAACGGCTTGTCGACGTCGCGCTCGGGCTGCGGGATGGACTCGTCAACGGCCTTCATCAGGTCGAGAACGGTCTTGCCCCACTCGGCGTCGCCCTCAAGGGCCTTGAGCGCCGAGACCTTGACGACCGGCAGGTCGTCGCCCGGGAACTCGTACTCGGAGAGCAGCTCGCGGACCTCAAGCTCGACGAGCTCAAGGATCTCCTCGTCGTCCACCATGTCGGCCTTGTTCAGGGCGACAACGATGTACGGAACGCCGACCTGGCGGGCCAGGAGCACGTGCTCCTTGGTCTGCGGCATCGGGCCGTCGGTGGCGGCGACCACGAGGATGGCGCCGTCCATCTGCGCCGCACCCGTGATCATGTTCTTGATGTAGTCCGCGTGACCCGGGCAGTCGACGTGCGCGTAGTGACGCGACTCCGTCTGGTACTCGACGTGCGCGATGGAGATGGTGATACCGCGCTGGCGCTCCTCGGGAGCCTTGTCGATCTGGTCGAAGGCCGAGGCCTCGTTCAGGTCCGGGTACGCGTCATGCAGCACCTTGGTAATGGCGGCCGTGAGGGTCGTCTTACCGTGGTCGATGTGACCGATGGTGCCGATGTTGACGTGCGGCTTAGTCCGCTCGAACTTCGCCTTCGCCACTGGGGTCCTCCTGGAGTGGTTCTGTACGCCTTACTCATCGGCGCCAGGTGATCTTTGCTGGGATGCCGGCCCCCGGGGCGGCCCCGCCATGATCCGGTGGATCCGGCGGAACCGCCCCAGGACTTGCCGGTGACAAGCCTAAAGCGTGGACTCGGAAGAGTTACTCGCCCTTGGCCTTCGCGATGATCTCCTCGGCGACGTTCCGGGGAACCTCGGCGTAGGAGTCGAACTGCATCGAGTAGCTTGCGCGACCCGAGGTCTTGCTGCGGAGGTCTCCGACGTAGCCGAACATCTCCGACAGCGGCACCAGGCCCTTGACGACCTTGGCGTTGGCCCGGTCCTCCATGGCCTGGATCTGGCCACGCCGGGAGTTGATGTCACCGATGACATCGCCCATGTAGTCCTCGGGCGTGGTCACCTCGACCGACATCATCGGCTCAAGGAGTACGGGAGACGCCTTGCGGGCGGCTTCCTTGAACGCCTGCGAACCGGCGATCTTGAAGGCCAGCTCCGAGGAGTCGACCTCGTGGTAGCCACCGTCGAGCAGCGTGATGCGCACACCGGTCATCTCGTAACCCGCGAGGATGCCGAACTGCATGGCCTCCTGCGCGCCGGCGTCCACCGAAGGGATGTACTCCTTCGGGATACGGCCACCGGTGACCTTGTTCACGAACTCGTACGAGGCGTCGCCGCCCTCGATGGGCTCGATCATGATCTGCACCTTGGCGAACTGCCCGGTGCCACCGGTCTGCTTCTTGTGGGTGTAGTCCACCCGCTCGACGGTCTTGCGGATCGTCTCACGGTAGGCGACCTGCGGCTTGCCGACGTTCGCCTCGACGCGGAACTCGCGTCGCATACGGTCGACCAGCACCTCAAGGTGAAGCTCGCCCATACCGCCGATGACGGTCTGGCCGGTCTCCTCGTTGGTGTGCACCTGGAAGGAGGGGTCCTCCTCCGCGAGACGCTGGATGGCGACACCCAGCTTCTCCTGGTCACCCTTGGACTTGGGCTCGATCGCGACCTCGATGACCGGCGCCGGGAAGTCCATGGACTCCAGGATCACCGGGTTCTTCTCGTCGCACAGCGTCTCACCGGTGGTGGTCTGCTTCAGGCCCATGACGGCGACGATGTCACCGGCGCCCACCGACTCGATCTCCTCACGCTTGTTCGCGTGCATACGGTAGATCTTGCCGATGCGCTCCTTGCGGCCCTTCACCGAGTTCAGCACCGCGGTGCCGGACTCCAGCTTGCCGGAGTACACCCGGACGAAGGTGAGCTTGCCGAGGTGCGGGTCGCTCATGATCTTGAACGCCAGCGCGGACAGCGGCTCGTCGACGGAGGGCTTGCGGACGACCTCCAGCTCCGGGTCCTTGACGTCGTGGCCCACGATGCCCTCGACGTCCAGCGGAGTCGGCAGGTAGCGCACAACCGCGTCGAGCAGGGGCTGAACGCCCTTGTTCTTGAACGCGGTACCGCAGAACACCGGGGTGACGGTGATGCCGTCGGACTTGCCGGAGGCGATGGTGATACGGCGGATCGCCGCGTACAGCTGCTCCACGGAGGGCTCGGTGCCCTCCAGGTACAGCTCCATCAGCTCGTCGTCGTTCTCGGAGACGGTTTCGAGCAGCTTGCCGCGCCACTCCTCGGCCGCCTCGGTGTGCGTGGCCGGGATGTCGACGACGTCGTACATCTCGCCCTTCGCCGCCTCGGCGGACCAGACGAGGGCCTTCATCGTCACGAGGTCGACGACGCCCTTGAAGTCGGCCTCCGCACCGATCGGCAGCTGCATGACGATCGGAACCGCGCCGAGGCGGTCCGAGATCATGTCGACGCAGCGGTGGAACTCCGCGCCGGTCCGGTCGAGCTTGTTCACGAAGCAGATACGGGGCACGCCGTAACGGTCGGCCTGCCGCCATACCGTCTCGGACTGCGGTTCCACACCGGCGACACCGTCGAACACGGTGACGGCACCGTCGAGGACGCGGAGCGAACGCTCCACCTCGACTGTGAAGTCCACGTGACCCGGGGTGTCGATGATGTTGATGGTGTGGTCGACGTCGTCGAGCGGCCAGTGGCAGGTCGTCGCGGCGGACGTGATCGTGATGCCGCGCTCCTGCTCCTGCTCCATCCAGTCCATCGTGGCAGCGCCGTCGTGGACCTCACCGATCTTGTAGCTCACACCGGTGTAGAACAGGATGCGCTCGGTGGTCGTCGTCTTGCCCGCGTCGATGTGGGCCATGATCCCGATATTGCGGACCTTGGCCAGGTCAAGCGAAGTGGTGGCCATAAGGCTCAATCTTCTCTCGGTCTCGATGTGGGTAGCGACTACCAGCGGTAGTGCGCGAAGGCCTTGTTGGACTCGGCCATCTTGTGCGTGTCCTCACGCTTCTTGACCGAGGCGCCGAGACCGTTGGAGGCGTCGAGCAGCTCGTTCATGAGGCGTTCGGTCATGGTCTTCTCGCGACGGGCGCGGGAGTAACCCACGACCCAGCGCAGAGCGAGGGTGGCGGCGCGACCGGGCTTGACCTCGATCGGCACCTGGTAGGTGGCGCCACCGACACGGCGGGACTTGACCTCAAGCGTGGGCTTGACGTTCTCAAGCGCGCGCTTCAGCGTGATGACCGGGTCGTTGCCGGTCTTCTCGCGGAGGCCTTCCATGGCGCCGTACACGATCCGCTCGGCAGTGGAACGCTTGCCGTTGAGCAGAAGCTTGTTGATCAGCGACGTGACAAGAGGAGATCCGTAGACCGGGTCGATGATGACCGGGCGCTTCGGGGCGGGGCCCTTACGAGGCATTCTTACTTCTCCTTCTTGGCGCCGTAGCGGCTGCGGGCCTGCTTGCGGTTCTTGACGCCCTGGGTGTCAAGGGAGCCGCGGATGATCTTGTAGCGAACACCCGGCAGGTCCTTCACACGGCCACCACGCACGAGCACGATGGAGTGCTCCTGCAGGTTGTGTCCCTCACCCGGAATGTAGGCCGTGACCTCGATACCGGAGGTCAGACGCACACGCGCGACCTTACGGAGGGCCGAGTTCGGCTTCTTCGGGGTGGTCGTGAAGACACGCGTGCAGACGCCGCGGCGCTGAGGGGAACCCTCAAGTGCGGGCGTCTTGTTCTTCTCGACCTTGTCCTGCCGGCCCTTCCGGACCAGCTGCTGGATCGTAGGCACTACTTCTCCGGTTTCTGTGTGCCGTCAGTGAAACTAACCTGGAACACCTCCGACCCACGCGGTCGGGTGTGTCGAATACTGCATGGCCTCACCGAGGGCGAGGCGGGCGCAGATTACGGTGGCCGGTGCTCAAGCTCGCGTGCGGTTGAGGACACGCACAGGAGCCCAGGCACACCCCAGGCACAAGGTCTGAGCGTACCTACCTCATCGACTCCGGTCAAAACAAATGCCGGGCCCCCCGACACGCCGGACGTCCCCCTGGTGAACGGCGGGCGACGGGGGCGCGACCGGGGCTCATGGAAGACGGGTTCGACGGGTTCGGTGGGCGGGCACGGCTCGGTGGCACGCGGGCCGGAAGCACGCGGGTCGGTACAAGGGTCGGTACGCGGGTCCGCCATGGGGGCCAAGGCGCCGCCGCCACCCACGCCCGGGTGGGTCGTGCGCCGGGTCCTCCCGGGGGCGCCCCACGAGCCGCCGACGTCCGTTCCCGGCGGTGGCACGCGCCTGCTCAACGCCGAAGGGCGGCCACCCCCCAAGGATGGCCGCCCTCCGTTCGCTCACGCCTTACTGGTTGTACGGACCGTAGTCGTAGTCCTCCAGCGGAACGGCCTGGCCGGAGCCCGTGCCGAACGGCGAGTAGTCGATGTCGTCGTAGCCGACGGCCGAGTACATCGCGGCCTTGGCCTCCTCGGTCGGCTCGACCCGGATGTTGCGGTAGCGGGACAGGCCCGTACCGGCCGGGATGAGCTTACCGATGATGACGTTCTCCTTGAGCCCGATCAGGGAGTCCGACTTGGCGTTGATCGCCGCGTCGGTGAGGACCCTGGTCGTCTCCTGGAAGGACGCCGCCGACAGCCACGACTCGGTGGCCAGCGACGCCTTGGTGATACCCATCAGCTGCGGACGGCCGGAGGCCGGGTGGCCGCCTTCCGTGACCACACGACGGTTCTCGGTCTCGAACTTCGAGCGCTCCACCAGCTCGCCCGGCAGCAGCTCCGCGTCGCCGGACTCGATGATCGTCACACGGCGCAGCATCTGCCGGATGATGATCTCGATGTGCTTGTCGTGGATCGACACACCCTGCGAGTTGTAGACCTTCTGGACCTCGCCGACCAGGTGGACCTGGACCGCGCGCTGACCGAGGATCCGCAGCACGTCATGCGGGTTGGTGGCACCCACGGTGAGCTTCTGGCCCACCTCGACGTGGTCGCCCTCGCCGACGAGCAGACGGGCACGCTTCGAGATCGGGAACGGCGTCTCGTCGCTGCCGTCGTCCGGGGTGACGACGATCTTCTTGGTCTTCTCGGTCTCCTCGATACGGACGCGGCCGGCCGCCTCCGAGATCGGGGCGACACCCTTGGGCGTACGGGCTTCGAAGAGCTCGACGACTCGGGGCAGACCCTGGGTGATGTCGTCACCGGCCACACCACCGGTGTGGAAGGTACGCATCGTCAGCTGGGTACCGGGCTCACCGATCGACTGGGCGGCGATGATGCCGACCGCCTCACCGATGTCGACCAGCTTGCCGGTGGCCAGCGAACGGCCGTAGCAGAAGGCACAGGTACCGACCGCGGACTCGCAGGTCAGGACCGAGCGGGTCTTGACCTCCTCGACCCCGGCGGCCACGACGGCGTCGATCAGGACATCGCCCAGGTCGACATTTGCCGGCGCGATGACCTTGCCGTCGACGACGACGTCCTCGGCGAGCATCCGCGCGTACACGGACGTCTCGACGTCCTCCGCCTTGCGCAGCACACCGTCGGCGCCGCGCTCGGCGATCCGCAGCTTCAGACCGCGGTCGGTGCCACAGTCCTCCTCGCGGATGATCACGTCCTGCGAGACATCCACCAGACGACGGGTCAGGTAACCCGAGTCGGCGGTACGCAGGGCGGTGTCGGCCAGACCCTTTCGGGCACCGTGCGTGGAGATGAAGTACTCCAGCACGGACAGGCCCTCACGGAAGGACGCCTTGATGGGACGCGGGATCGTCTCGTTCTTGGCGTTGGACACCAGACCACGCATACCGGCGATCTGACGCATCTGCATCATGTTTCCGCGCGCGCCCGAGTTGACCATCATGAAGATGGGGTTGGTCTTCGGGAAGTTCGCGTTCATCGCCTCGGCGACCTCGTTGGTCGCCTTGGTCCAGATCGCGATGAGCTCCTGCGTGCGCTCGTCCTTGGTGATCAGACCGCGCTCGTACTGCTTCTGGACCTTCTCGTCCTGCGCCTCGTAACCCTGGACGATCGCCTTCTTCGCCTCGGGCACGACGACATCGGAGATGGCGACGGTGACACCGGAACGGGTCGCCCAGAAGAAGCCGGCCGCCTTCAGGTTGTCGAGCGTCGCCGCCACGATGACCTTGGGGTAGCGCTCGGCGAGGTCGTTGACGATCTCGGAGAGCTGCTTCTTGCCCACCGAGTAGTCGACGAACGGGTAGTCCTCGGGCAGCAGCTCGTTGAAGAGCGCGCGGCCCAGGGTCGTACGCAGCCGGAACGGGTCGCCCTGCTGCCACGGCACCGCGGTGCCGTCCGTGTCCGCCTCCTCGGCGGCAGGCGGGGTCCAGCCGCGCGGCGGGATCGTGCCCACCGGGAAGCGGATGTCGACCTTCGCCTGGAGCGAGAGCTCCCGGTTGTCGAACGCCATGGTCGCCTCGGCGGTGGAGCCGAAGGACCGGCCCTCGCCGATGACCTCGCGCTCTTCCTCGTCCGTCGTGAGGAAGAAGAGACCGAGCACCATGTCCTGGGTCGGCATGGTGACGGGACGGCCGTCGGCCGGCTTCAGGATGTTGTTCGAGGACAGCATCAGGATGCGGGCCTCGGCCTGCGCCTCCGCGGAGAGCGGCAGGTGGACGGCCATCTGGTCACCGTCGAAGTCCGCGTTGAACGCGGTGCAGACGAGCGGGTGGATCTGGATGGCCTTGCCCTCGACCAGCTGCGGCTCGAAGGCCTGGATGCCCAGACGGTGCAGGGTCGGCGCACGGTTCAGCAGCACCGGGTGCTCGGCGATGACCTCTTCGAGCACGTCGTACACGACCGTACGGCCGCGCTCGACCATGCGCTTCGCCGACTTGATGTTCTGCGCGTGGTTCAGATCCACCAGGCGCTTCATCACGAACGGCTTGAAGAGCTCCAGCGCCATGGCCTTCGGCAGACCGCACTGGTGCAGCTTGAGCTGCGGACCGACGACGATCACGGAACGGGCCGAGTAGTCGACTCGCTTGCCGAGGAGGTTCTGACGGAACCGGCCCTGCTTGCCCTTGAGCATGTCGCTCAGGGACTTCAGCGGACGGTTACCGGGACCGGTCACCGGGCGACCGCGGCGGCCGTTGTCGAACAGCGCGTCGACGGCCTCCTGCAGCATCCGCTTCTCGTTGTTCACGATGATCTCGGGGGCACCGAGGTCAAGGAGACGCTTGAGGCGGTTGTTGCGGTTGATCACACGGCGGTACAGGTCGTTCAGGTCGGAGGTCGCGAAGCGGCCACCGTCCAGCTGCACCATCGGACGCAGGTCCGGCGGGATGACCGGCACGCAGTCCAGCACCATGCCCTTGGGGCTGTTGCTGGTCTGCAGGAACGCGGAGACGACCTTGAGGCGCTTGAGCGCGCGGGTCTTCTTCTGGCCCTTGCCGGTACGGATGATCTCGCGGAGGCGCTCGGCCTCCTCGTCCAGGTCGAAGGACTCCAGGCGCTTCTGCAACGCCGCGGCACCCATCGAACCGTCGAAGTACGTGCCGAAGCGGTCACGCAGCTCGCGGTAGAGCAGCTCGTCGCCCTCCAGGTCCTGGACCTTGAGGTTCTTGAAGCGGTTCCACACCTCGTCGAGACGGTCGATCTCGCGCTGCGCGCGGTCGCGCAGCTGCTTCATCTCACGCTCGGCGCCCTCGCGCACCTTGCGGCGCACATCGGCCTTGGCGCCCTCGGCCTCCAGCTCGGCCAGGTCGGTCTCAAGCTTCTTGGCGCGGGCTTCGAGGTCGGCGTCGCGGCGGTTCTCGACCTGCTGGCGCTCGACGGAGACATGCGCCTCCAGCGACGGCAGGTCGCGCGTACGGCGCTCCTCGTCCACGAACGTGATCATGTACGCGGCGAAGTAGATGACCTTTTCGAGGTCCTTCGGCGCGAGGTCGAGGAGGTACCCGAGGCGGGACGGGACGCCCTTGAAGTACCAGATGTGGGTCACGGGCGCGGCCAGCTCAATGTGGCCCATCCGCTCACGGCGCACCTTGGCGCGCGTGACTTCCACGCCACAGCGCTCACAGATGATGCCCTTGAAGCGGACACGCTTGTACTTGCCGCAGTAGCACTCCCAGTCCCGGGTCGGACCGAAGATCTTCTCGCAGAAGAGTCCGTCTTTCTCGGGCTTGAGCGTGCGGTAGTTGATGGTCTCCGGCTTCTTCACTTCGCCGTGCGACCAGGTCCGGATGTCGTCCGCGGTGGCAAGGCCGATCCGCAGCTCGTCGAAGAAGTTGACGTCGAGCACTTGTCGTCAATCCCTCTTTCGGGGGTTCGAGCCCCTCGCGTCAGCGAGTAGATGGGGCACTTCAGCAATGGTCTGAACGGGTCCGGGGAGAGCCGGCCGGATACGGGATCCGGCCGGCGAACCCGTCAGACCTCTTCGACGCTGCTCGGCTCGCGCCGGGACAGGTCGATACCGAGCTCCTCCGCCGCGCGGAAGACGTCCTCGTCCGTGTCACGCATCTCGATGGACATACCGTCCGAGGACAGCACCTCCACGTTGAGGCAGAGCGACTGCATTTCCTTGATGAGCACCTTGAAGGACTCGGGAATGCCGGGCTCGGGGATGTTCTCGCCCTTGACGATGGCCTCGTAGACCTTCACGCGGCCGGTCACGTCGTCGGACTTGATCGTCAGCAGCTCCTGGAGGGCGTACGCGGCGCCATAAGCCTCCAGCGCCCACACCTCCATCTCACCGAAGCGCTGACCACCGAACTGGGCCTTACCACCCAGCGGCTGCTGGGTGATCATCGAGTACGGGCCGGTCGAACGCGCGTGCAGCTTGTCGTCGACCAGGTGGTGGAGCTTGAGGATGTACATGTACCCGACCGAGATCGGGTCCGGGAACGGCTCACCGGAGCGGCCATCGAACAGATGCGCCTTGCCGGACGGCTGGACCATCCGGTTGCCGTCGCGGTTCGGGATCGTCGCCTCGAAGAGACCGGAGATCTCGTCCTCACGGGCACCGTCGAAGACCGGGGTGGCGACGTTGGTACCGGCGGCGACCTCGTCGGCGCCGATGGCCTTCAGCCGCTCCATCCACTCCTCGCTGCCCTCGACCTTCCAGCCCTGGCTGGCGAGCCAGCCGAGGTGGATCTCCAGGACCTGTCCCGGGTTCATTCGGGACGGGACACCCAGCGGGTTGAGGATGATGTCGACCGGGGTGCCGTCCTCCAGGAACGGCATGTCCTCGATCGGCAGGATCTTCGAGATGACGCCCTTGTTGCCGTGACGGCCGGCGAGCTTGTCACCGTCGGTGATCTTGCGCTTCTGCGCCACGTACACGCGAACCAGCTGGTTCACGCCCGGCGGCAGCTCGTCGCCCTCCTCGCGGTCGAAGACACGCACACCGATGACCTTGCCGGTCTCGCCGTGCGGCACCTTCAGCGAGGTGTCACGTACCTCGCGGGCCTTCTCACCGAAGATCGCGCGGAGCAGTCGCTCCTCCGGGGTCAGCTCGGTCTCACCCTTGGGCGTGACCTTGCCGACCAGGATGTCTCCGGCGACGACCTCGGCACCGATCCGGATGATGCCGCGCTCGTCGAGGTCCGCGAGGACCTCCTCCGAGACGTTCGGGATGTCCCGGGTGATCTCCTCGGGGCCCAGCTTGGTGTCACGGGCGTCGACCTCGTGCTCCTCGATGTGGATCGAGGAGAGGACGTCGTCCTGGACCAGCCGCTGGCTGAGGATGATCGCGTCTTCGTAGTTGTGGCCCTCCCACGGCATGAACGCCACGAGGAGGTTCTTGCCGAGCGCCATCTCACCCTGCTGGGTGGCGGGACCATCGGCGAGGACCTGGCTCTCGACGACCCGGTCGCCCTCGTTGACGACAACCTTCTGGTTGACCGAGGTGCCCTGGTTGGAGCGGGAGAACTTGGCGATGCGGTACGTGGTGTACGTGCCGTCGTCGTTGGCGACGGTGATGTAGTCCGCGGAGACCTCCTGGACCACACCCTCCTTCTCCGCCTTGATGACGTCACCGGCGTCGACCGCGCAGCGGTACTCCATGCCGGTGCCGACCAGCGGCGCCTCGGACGTGATCAGGGGCACGGCCTGACGCATCATGTTCGCGCCCATGAGGGCACGGTTGGCGTCGTCGTGCTCCAGGAACGGGATCATGGCGGTCGCGACCGACACCATCTGGCGCGGCGAGACATCCATGTAGTCGACGTCCGTGCCGGGCACGTAGTCGACCTCGCCACCACGGCGGCGGACCAGGACGCGGGGCTCGGTGAAGCGCAGCTCGTCGGAGAGCGTCGCGTTCGCCTGAGCGATGACGAACCTGTCCTCCTCGTCGGCGGTCAGGTAGTCCACCTCGTCGGTGACCTGGCCGTCGGTGACCTTGCGGTACGGGGTCTCGACGAAGCCGAACGCGTTGACCCGGCCGTACGAGGCGAGCGAGCCGATCAGACCGATGTTCGGGCCTTCAGGGGTCTCGATCGGACACATACGCCCGTAGTGCGACGGGTGCACGTCACGGACCTCGAAGCCGGCCCGCTCACGGGACAGACCACCCGGGCCCAGCGCCGACAGACGGCGCTTGTGGGTCAGACCCGACAGCGGGTTGTTCTGGTCCATGAACTGCGACAGCTGGCTGGTGCCGAAGAACTCCTTGATGGAGGCGACGACCGGCCGGATGTTGATCAGGGTCTGCGGCGTGATCGCCTCGACGTCCTGGGTCGTCATGCGCTCGCGCACGACGCGCTCCATCCTCGCCAGACCCGTACGGACCTGGTTCTGGATGAGCTCGCCGACGTTACGCAGACGACGGTTGCCGAAGTGGTCGATGTCGTCGGTCTCGACGACGATCTGGGTGCCGTTCTCACCGACCGTCTCGGTCTCCCCGGCGTGCAGCTTGACCAGGTACTTGATGGTCGCGATGACATCGTCGGTGGTGAGCACGCCGGCGTCCAGCGGCTCGTCCGCGCCGAGCTTCTTGTTCACCTTGTAGCGGCCGACCTTCGCGAGGTCGTAGCGCTTCGGGTTGAAGTAGAGGTTCTCCAGCAGCGTCTGCGCCGCCTCGCGCGTCGGGGGCTCGCCCGGACGCAGCTTGCGGTAGATGTCGAGCAGCGCGTCGTCCTGGCCCTGGGTGTGGTCCTTCTCCAGGGTGGCGCGCATGGACTCGTACTCGCCGAACTCCTCCAGGATCTGCTCGGTGGTCCAGCCGAGAGCCTTGAGGAGGACGGTCACGGACTGCTTGCGCTTGCGGTCGATACGGACACCGACCATGTCACGCTTGTCGATCTCCATCTCCAGCCAGGCACCCCGGGACGGGATGATCTTGGCGGAGAAGATGTCCTTGTCGGACGTCTTGTCGATCGACGAGTCGAAGTAGACACCCGGCGAGCGGACCAGCTGGGACACCACGACACGCTCGGTGCCGTTGATGACGAAGGTGCCCTTGTTGGTCATGAGCGGGAAATCGCCCATGAAGACCGTCTGGGACTTGATCTCACCGGTCTCGTTGTTGGTGAACTCGGCCGTGACGAAGAGCGGGGCGGCGAACGTGAAGTCGCGCTCCTTGCACTCGTCGATGGAGTTCTTCGACGGCTCGAAGCGGTGATCGCGGAAGGTCAGCGACATCGACCCGGAGAAGTCCTCGATCGGAGAGATCTCCTCGAAGATCTCCTCCAGACCTGACTTCCTGGGGACGTCTTGCCCACTCTCCAGAGCCGCCTCGACACGAGCCTTCCAAGCGGCGTTACCGAGCAGCCAGTCAAAGCTCTCGGTCTGCAGCGCCAGGAGGTTCGGAACCTCGAGGGGCTCCTTGATCTTTGCAAAGGAGATGCGCAGCGGGGCGGTGCTGGCACCGTTGTTCGTATTCGTGGTCGAGGCGTTGCGCGAGGCGGCCAAGAGGGGGTCCTTCCGAGGGCTCGGACTCACTACGCGCGTACCGGTCCCAAGCCGGGCACGGAGAGGGAAAGCCCAGTTCAGGGCCGTTCACTCACCGATGCTCTTGCGAGGGGGTGCCCCTGGTGACGGGCAGGGAGCAGCTAACAGGCAGCGCAAAGGGACAGTGTAGCCACTTGGCACACTGATGTCCAGAGCGGGTTTTTCGACACCCTCGTTTTTCTCAACACCCTTGTCTCAACTGCGGCAACTCAACTGCGGCAAGCCTCGCGCCGTAGGCGCACATCGATACTGCCCTCTTCACCGTCGATCCATGCCTCGGATGCGGATCGATTGTGGCGACGCGTCCTGAGAATTGCGCGCTGCGTGCGGTTCGTCAAGGCCCCCCACCCCACGTGGAAGGTCACGGGGCGCCTGGAAGCGCGGCGATGATCACGATACTCGCCGCGCGCCGAAGAGCAAGGCAGCCCCTGCGGCAACGCGGAAGGGCGACCACCCGACTGGGTGATCGCCCTTCGCGTCAACAGCGCGCCTCGCGGCGCCGAGACTGCCCCCGCGCGCCTACCGGCGCCCGGCGACGGACTCGTACGGGGTCACTTGACCTCGACGGAGGCGCCGGCGCCCTTGAGGGACTCGGCGGCCTTGTCAGCGGCCTCCTTGGCGACCTTCTCCAGGACGGGCTTCGGGGCGCCGTCCACGAGGTCCTTGGCCTCCTTGAGGCCCAGGGAGGTCAGCTCACGCACGACCTTGATGACCTGGATCTTCTTCTCGCCGGCACCCGTGAGGATGACGTCGAACTCGTCCTGGACCTCTTCGGCCTCGGCCGGGGCACCGGGGGCACCGGCGACCGGCGCGGCGACCGCGGCGGCGGCGGTGACGTCGAACTTCTCCTCGAACGCCTTCACGAACGCGGAGAGCTCGATGAGGGTCATGTCCTCGAACTGCGCGAGCAGGTCTTCCTGGCTGAGCTTCGCCATGATGGCGGTCCTTCCACTAATTCGGCTGGTGCCGTATGTACAGTTCCGCGGGCGTACCGGCCCGCTGCGGCCGCGCGAGCGTGATTACTCGGAGTCGGCCTCGACGGGAGCCGGCGTACCGGCACCGCCCTGCTCTTCCTTCTTGACGCGAAGCGCTTCCGCGGTGCGGACGAACTTCGACGGAAGCGCCTGGAAGAGCGAGGCAGCCTGCGACTGCTTGCCCTTCATGGCACCTGCCAGCTTGGAGAGCAGAACCTCGCGGGACTCAAGGTCCGCGAGCTTCTTGATCTCGTCAGCGCTCAGCGCCTTGCCATCGAGGACGCCGCCCTTGATGACGAGATTGGGGTTTTCCTTGGCGAAGTCACGAAGACCCTTCGCCGACTCCACCGGGTCACCGGTGACGAAGGCAACCGCCGTCGGACCCGCGAAGAGGTCGTCCAGCGTGTTGATCCCGGCCTCGTTGGCCGCGATCTTGGTCAGCGTGTTCTTCACCACGGCGTACTGGGCGTTCTCACCGAGAGAACGGCGCAGCTCCTTGAGCTGCGCCACGGTGAGACCCCGGTACTCGGTCAGCACGGCGGCATTCGAGCTGCGGAACTTGTCCGTCAGCTCGGCTACGTCGGCAGCCTTGTCGGGCCTTGCCATGAGCGTCGGCCTCCTTCCGGGTGATGAGGACCGCTCAGAAGGGGCTGGGCAAAACGAAACGCCCCGGCGCAGGCGCACGGGGCGTAGCTCGACCGAATGGAATCCGGGAACTGTCCACAGTCACCTGCGCGGGTCGTCCGCAGCTAGCGGATCCTTCGGCCGCCGCACCCTCTTACGAGCGCACAGCGACGACCAGCGGTCTTTGGCTTCTGGGGCAGAGTACGTGAGGAGGAGGCCGCAGGACAAATCAGCCTGTGGCCGCTCCCGTGCCATCGGCGCCCAGGCTGCCCATCAGCCCGGCGAAGTCGAAGGTCTCACCGGCCGGCGGGGCCTGGACCTGGGCCTTCGCTCCGTAGTCGGAGTAGTGCATGGATATGTTGATGTCGCCCTGGGCGGTGTCCATGCCGACGTCCATCTTCACCGGATAGTCGTCCTCGTTGACCCAGACCTCCGTGTCGTACCCCTTCAGACCCGACTTCTTCATCGAGTCCAGGAGGTCCGCACGCTCCTTCTCGCTGAGCACGTCGAGCGATCCCTGGGACTTCACCAGCTCGTCGAGCGTGAGCGTGCCCTTGTAGTGCTCGGCCTGGACGCCGTCGACCTTCTCGCTGCCGAGGTGCTTCAGATTCGGCGAGTCGAGCAGCAGGGCGAGCTGCTGTGCCGGGTCCTGGTTCATGTTCTCCAGGCCGCCCGCCAGCTGCTTCTGGGCGGCCTCGTCACCGGAGGCCTCGGCCACGGCGCCCAGGTCGAGCTTCATCCAGCGCTTGCCGTCCATCTCCTTGGCGGCGTCGGCGCCCATGTCCATGTACATGACGTTGTCGAGCCAGACCATCCGGATCTTGTCCGGGGCCGAGGCGTCGGCCGCCAGCGCCGATCCGTCCATGGTCATGTCCATCACCGTGGGGTCCCACCCCATGACGCCGGTCATTTCCATGTCGCCCGCCCCGCCCGCCGCGGCCGGCATCGACATCGTCATCCGGACCTTGGCCGACTTCGCCTCGGAGGTCTTCTTGAAGGCGGCGGTGATGACGTCCGTCGCCTCCCCCGAGGTGGACTGTGCCGCACCTGAAGTGGACTGCGGTGCCGCACCGCCGTCGCTCTGACAGCCCGCGACAGCGGCGATGACGGCCACGGCCGCCAGTGAGACGCTCCCGCGCCTCCACATCGACTTGCTCATTCCCCACCCCTTGATTGTGAGTTCAACTCCCCTGCACGGTAACCCATGCCTATGACAGACGAACACGGAAAAAAGCCGGTTCCCGCACCTCAGGAGAGGTGCGGGAACCGGCTCTTCGTACGCGGGACCCGCGGCTGTCGTCAGTGTCAGACGGCGGCCGGGTCCTCCTCCACGAGGAGGTTGCGGGTGCGGTTGGCGTCCAGCGGGATGCCGGGGCCCATCGTCGTGGCCAGGGTGGCCTTCTTGATGTAACGGCCCTTGGCGGCGGACGGCTTGAGACGGAGGACTTCCTCCAGCGCCGCGGCGTAGTTCTCGACCAGCTTCGTCTCGTCGAAGGAGACCTTGCCGATGATGAAGTGCAGGTTCGAGTGCTTGTCGACGCGGAACTCGATCTTGCCGCCCTTGATGTCGTTCACAGCCTTGGCGACATCGGGGGTGACGGTGCCGGTCTTCGGGTTCGGCATCAGACCACGCGGGCCGAGGACGCGGCCGAGACGGCCGACCTTGCCCATGAGGTCCGGGGTGGCGACGACGGCGTCGAAGTCCAGACGGCCCTTCGAAACCTCGTCGATGAGTTCGTCGGCGCCGACGATGTCGGCGCCCGCGGCACGCGCGGCCTCGGCACGGTCACCGGTCGCGAAGACCAGGACCCGGGCGGTCTTGCCGGTGCCGTGCGGAAGGTTCACGGTGCCACGGACCATCTGGTCGGCCTTGCGGGGGTCGACGCCCAGCCGCATGGCCACCTCGACGGTGCCGTCGAACTTGGTGGTGGTGGTGTCCTTGGCGATACGGACGGCCTCAAGCGGGGCGTACGTACGCTCCCTGTCGATCTTGGCGTCCGCGCCGCGGAGAGCCTTGCTGCGCTTCACTTCGTCTCCTGGTGGTTCATCAGGTGTGGAGGTCGTGGTCCGGGCCGCGCATGGCCCTGCCACTGGGGCTTGCCCGGCTGGGTCAGCCCTCGACCGTGACGCCCATGGAACGGGCGGTGCCGGCGATGATCTTCTCGGCGGCGTCCAGGTCGTTGGCGTTCAGGTCGGGCATCTTGGTGGTGGCGATCTCGCGCACCTGGTCGCGGGTGAGCTTCGCGACCTTCTTGACGTGCGGCTCGCCTGAGCCCTTGTCCACGCCCGCGGCCTTGAGGATCAGCTTGGCGGCCGGCGGCGTCTTGGTGATGAAGGTGAAGGAGCGGTCCTCGTAGACCGTGATCTCCACCGGCACGACCATGCCACGCTGCGACTCGGTCGCGGCGTTGTAGGCCTTGCAGAACTCCATGATGTTGACGCCGTGCTGGCCCAGCGCGGGGCCGACCGGCGGAGCCGGGTTGGCCGCACCGGCGCTGATCTGGAGCTTGATAAGCCCCGTGACCTTCTTCTTCTTGGGAGGCATTGCTCTCTCCGGGTCCTAGTGAGAGTTTTCAGCCAGCCGTCCGGTCATCCGGATGGAGGCATACCGCACAACGATAACGGGTATAGGTGCACGGCCAAAAACCGACAGGTCAGACAGCTGTATGAGCCTGTCTGACCTGTCGGAAGCTGCTGTCGCGCGCGGGCACGGCGCGCACGCGCCGCCCGCTGGGCTCAGTTCTTCTGGATCTGGTCGAAGCTCAGCTCGACCGGGGTCTCGCGGCCGAAGATCTCGACCAGGCCCTTGACCTTCTTCGAGTCGGCGTTGATCTCGTTGATGGTCGCCTGGAGCGTGGCGAACGGGCCGTCGGTGACGGTGACCGAGTCGCCGACCTCGAAGTCCAGCACCTGGACCTCGACCTTGCGGGACGGGGCGGGCTTGCCCTCGGCCTCCGCGGCCTCACGGGCGGCCTTCTCCTCGGCCTCCGGCGCGAGCATCTTGACGATCTCGTCCAGGGTCAGCGGGTACGGGTCGTAGGCGTTGCCCACGAAGCCGGTGACACCGGGGGTGTTACGGACGACGCCCCACGACTCGTTCGTCAGATCCATGCGCACCAGGACGTAGCCCGGGAGCTTGTTCTGGCGAACGTTCTTGCGCTCGCCGTTCTTGATCTGGACGATCTCTTCCTCTGGGACCTCGGCCTGGTAGATGAACTCCTCGACGTTCAGCGAGACGGCACGCTGCTCCAGGTTGGCCTTCACGCGCTTCTCGTAGCCCGCGTAGGTGTGGATCACGTACCACTCGCCGGGCAGCCCGCGAAGTTCCTCACGGAGCGCGGCGACCGGGTCGACGGGAGCCTCGGGCTCTTCGCCGGCGGCCTCGACATCGGCGGTCTCGTCGTCGTCCGCCGCGGGGTCGTCCTCGTCGTCCTCGATGTGGAGCGCGGCCTTCTCGGCCGGCTCGCCCGCGGCGACGTCAGCGGCTTCGGCCTGGTCTGGCTCGACAGCGTCCGCCGCCTCGACGATGCCGGTTTCGTCCTCGCGGGACTCCACCGACTCGCCGGCGTCGTTCAGTTTCGGGTCAGACACGGTGGCTGCTTCTTCCTGGCTCATTGGGTGGAACGCGCGAAAGGGACGCCGTACCGGGCTCCCCTCCGCGGGATCAGCCGAAGACGTACTTGATTGCGTTCTGGAATCCATAGTCAATCACGGTCACCAAACCGATCATGACGACGACGAAGACAATCACCACGGTGGTGTACGTAGTCAGCTGGTTGCGAGTCGGCCAGACGACCTTGCGCAGCTCGGCGACGATCTGACGGTAGAAGAGCGCGAGCCGGCCCAGGGGGCCCTTCTTGCCACGCTTGCCGCCCTTGCGCGGCTTCTTCGACTCGGCGGACTCGTCGTCAGCATCAGGCTTGTCGATGGAGCCCACGGCGTCCGTCACGCTCTCTCACCTGATTCCGGGTCGTGGCCGTGCCGCGCCCGGGGGAGCCGCACGGCGATGCATTGAATGTACGTACATGCGCACACATCCTGGCGGAGATGTGTGAAGCAGGGCCGGAGGGACTTGAACCCCCAACCGCTGGTTTTGGAGACCAGTGCTCTACCAATTGAGCTACGACCCTTTGCGTTTTCCCCAACCTACCGCATCCGACCGGACGCATGGAGTGCGCGGTACAGACCTGGCGGCTGAGGGCCAACGACGAGTGAGTGTACGTGGTCGCGGCCCCCGCGTCGAACAGCTTCCCCCGCGACAGTCGCGGCCCGCCCCACGCGCCGGACTTCCTTCTATGTGTCCGCCCTGCGAAACCTGTGTGCCGGCGAGGTTTCGGGTCTGGGACCATGGGCGCATGAGCGCTGCAATCCCTCCGACCGAGCGCCGGGTCTCCGCCCGTATCGGCGCGATCTCCGAGTCCGCGACCCTCGCCGTGGACGCCAAGGCCAAGGCCCTGAAGGCGGCCGGGCGTCCGGTGATCGGCTTCGGCGCCGGTGAGCCCGACTTCCCGACGCCCGGCTACATCGTCGATGCCGCCGTCGAGGCGTGCCGAGACCCCAAGTACCACCGCTACACACCGGCGGGAGGGCTCCCCGAGCTCAAGGCCGCGATCGTCGCGAAGACGCTGCGCGACTCCGGCTACGAGATCGAGCCCGCGCAGATCCTGGTGACCAACGGTGGCAAGCAGGCGATCTACGAGGCGTTCGCGGCCGTCCTGGACCCGGGCGACGAGGTCATCGTCCCGGCTCCGTACTGGACGACGTACCCCGAGTCGATCCGGCTGGCCGGCGGTGTCCCGGTAGAGGTCGTGGCCGACGAGACCACCGGCTACCGCGTCTCCGTCGAGCAGTTGGAGGCCGCGCGTACCGAGCGTACGAAGGTCGTCCTCTTCGTGTCGCCGTCCAACCCGACGGGTGCCGTCTACAGCCCCGCCGACACCGAGGCCATCGGCCGCTGGGCCGTCGAGCACGGGCTGTGGGTGATGACGGACGAGATCTACGAGCACCTCGTGTACGGCGACGCCGCCTTCACCTCGCTGCCGTCCGTCGTTCCTGAGCTGCGCGACAAGTGCATCGTGGTCAACGGTGTGGCCAAGACCTATGCGATGACCGGCTGGCGTGTGGGGTGGATCGTCGGCCCCAAGGATGTCGTCAAGGCCGCGACGAACCTCCACTCGCACGCCACGTCCAATGTCGCCAACGTCTCGCAGGCCGCGGCGATCGCCGCCGTCTCCGGTGACCTCACCGCGGTCGCCGAGATGCGCGCGGCCTTCGACCGGCGCCGTCGGACCATCGTGCGGCTGCTGAACGAGATCGACGGCGTCGTCTGCCCCGAGCCGGAGGGCGCCTTCTACGCGTACCCGTCGGTGAAGGCGCTGCTGGGCAAGGAGATCCGCGGCAAGCGCCCCCGGACGTCGGTCGAGCTGGCCGCGCTGATCCTGGACGAGGCCGAGGTTGCGGTCGTCCCCGGAGAGGCGTTCGGTACGCCCGGCTATCTGCGGCTGTCGTACGCGCTCGGTGACGAGGATCTGGTGGAGGGCGTCGGCAGGATCCAGAAGCTGCTGGCCGAGGCCAAGGACTGAGCGGGCTCGCGACGGGCTCCCGGCGATCGCCGGGAGCCCGTTTTTGCGTTCGGACAAGATCTCGATCGGGGAAAGTGGCTGCCGGTCGGCTCGCGCATGCGGCAGGATCTACGAATGGAGAGCACCACCCGCCCCCGCGATCTCAGCCTGCTGCCCAAGGCCCATCTGCATCTGCACTTCACCGGTTCGATGCGGCCCACGACGCTGCTCGAACTCGCCGACAAGTACGGCGTACATCTCCCCGACGCGCTGACCAGCGGCGAACCGCCCAAGCTGCGCGCGACCGACGAACGCGGCTGGTTCCGCTTCCAGCGGCTCTACGACATCGCGCGGTCCTGTCTGCGGAACCCCGAGGACATCCAGCGGCTGGTGCGCGAGGCGGCCGAGGAAGACGTACGGGACGGCTCGGGCTGGCTGGAGATCCAGGTCGACCCCACCTCGTACGCCCCCCATCTCGGCGGACTGATCCCGGCCCTGGAAGTCATCCTGGACGCCGTGGACACCGCGTCCAGGGAGACCGGTCTGGGGATGCGGGTGCTGGTCGCGGCGAACCGGGTGAAGCATCCGCTGGAGGCCAGGACGCTGGCCCGGCTCGCCGTGCGGTACGCGGACCGCGGTGTCGTCGGCTTCGGACTCTCCAACGACGAGCGACGCGGGATGGCCAGGGACTTCGACCGGGCCTTCGCGATCGCCAGGGACGGGGGGCTGCTGGCCGCGCCGCACGGCGGTGAGCTGACCGGGCCCGCGTCCGTACGGGACTGTCTGGACGATCTGCGGGCTGCCCGTATCGGGCACGGCGTCCGCGCGGCGGAGGACCCGCAGCTGCTGCGCAAGCTCGCGGAGCGCGGGGTGACCTGCGAGGTCTGCCCGTCCTCGAATGTCGCGCTGGGCGTGTACGAGAAGCCGGAGGACGTCCCGCTGCGAACCCTGTTCGACGCCGGGGTCCCGATGGCGCTGGGCGCGGACGACCCGCTGCTCTTCGGCTCCCGGCTGGCGGCGCAGTACGAACTGGCCCGGCGGCACCAAGGCTTCAGCGACACCGAACTGGCCGAGCTGGCACGGCAGTCGGTGCGGGGCTCGGCGGCGCCGCGGGAGGTACAGGAGAAGCTGCTGACGGGCATCGACGGCTGGCTGGCCGGCTGACGCTCCCCTGTCTCCGCCCGGACGGGCCCTAGAGACTGACGCCGACCGTCACCGGCTCGTTGACCAGCGTGATCCCGAACGCCTCCTGGACCCCCGCCACCACCTCGCGGGCGAGTACGAGCAGATCCTCGGTGGTCGCCGCGCCCCGGTTGGTGAGGGCGAGGGTGTGCTTGGTGGAGATCCGGGCCGGACCCGTGCCGTACCCCTTGGTGAAACCGGCCCGGTCGATCAGCCAGGCCGCGGAGGTCTTCGTACACCCCTGCCCGTCCGGGAATCCGGGCGGCGTCACCCCGTCGCCGAGGCGGGCCCGTACGCGCGCGACGAACTCCGCGTACTGGCGGTCGGTCAGGATCGGGTTGGTGAAGAAGGAGCCGGCCGACCACGTGTCGTGGTCCTCGGGGTCGAGCACCATGCCCTTGCCCGCGCGCAGCTTGAGGACGGTGTCCCGCGCGGTCTCCACCGGAACGCGGTCGCCGGGTTCGACACCGAGGACGCGCGCCGTCTCGGCGTACTTGAGCGGGGTGGAGAGCCCCCGCGCGTCCTCCAGGGCGAAGCGGACCCGCAGGACGACCCAGCGCTCGGGGTGCCGCTTGAACCGGCTGTGGCGGTACGAGAAGCCGCAGTCGGCGTTGGTGAGGGTGACCGTCCGCCCGGTGGAGCGGTCGTAGGCGACGACCTCGGTGAGGGTGCTCGACACCTCCTGGCCGTACGCGCCGACGTTCTGGATCGGCGTGGCACCGGCCGAGCCGGGGATCCCCGCGAGGCATTCGATGCCGGCCAGGCCCGCTTCGACGGTACGGGCGACGGCGTCGGTCCAGATCTCCCCGGCGGCCAGTTCCAGCGTGGTGCCGTCGAGCGAGAAGCCCTTGGTCGCGATGCGCAGGGCGGTGCCGTCGAAGCCGTTGTCCCCGATGATCAGATTGCTGCCGCCGCCGACGATCAGCAGCGGTGTACCGGCGGCGTCCGCCTCGCGCACGGTGGCGGTCACTTCGTCGTCGGTGACCGCCGTGACCAGGCGGGTCGCCGGGCCGCCGAGGCGGAAGGTGGTCAGTGGGGCGAGGGGGGCGTCGTGGAGTTCCTGCACGGGACAAGAGTACGGGCCACTGAAATCGCGGCCCGCGATTTCAGTGGCCCGGCATCAGACGGACACGGGCTCGCGCTCCGCCGCCTTCCCCTTGGTCATGTCGGCCCGCTGGGCGCCGCGCCCGGGTATGAGCAGGGCCGTCAGCGCGCCGAGAGCCACCAGCCCCGCGCCGATCCAGAGGGCCGGCACGGTGCCGTCCGTGAAGGTGTCGGGCGTACGGTAGCCGCCCTGCGCGGCGAAGACCGCTCCGAGGACGGCCACACCGAGCGCTCCGCCGACCTCGCGCAGGGCGTTGTTCGTACCGGAGGCGATGCCCTGTTCCGCCGGGCGGACGGTGGACATGACCAGACTGGCGGCGGGCGCGAAGTACAGCCCCATACCGACGCCGCTGATGATCAGCGCGGGCAGCTGCGCCGCGTACGACATGTCCGGCGCGAGGACCAGCGCGAACAGCCCCAGCCCGAGCGCTTGGAGCGCGAGGCCCACGACCACGACGGGCCGGCCGCCGATGCGGTCGGTGAGCACCCCGGCGATCGGCGCGACGAGCAGCGGCATCGCGGTCCACGGGAGCATCCTCAGCCCCGCCTGGGTGGGCGAGTAGCCGAGAACCCCCTGGAGGAACTGGCTGAGCAGGAAGATCGAGCCGAACATGCCGAGGAACATCAGGAGGCTGGCGCCGTTGACGCCGGCGAAGCCGCGGTTCTTGAACAGCCGCATGGGCAGCATCGCGCCCGGGGCGCGCAGTCCGTGCAGAACGAAGGCGATGAGCAGCGCGCCGCCGGCTGTCAGGCCCAGCAGGACGGGGAAGCTGGTCCAGCCGTCGGCGTTGGCCGTGACCAGGGCGTGGACGATGCCGAAGAGGCCGGTACTGACGAGGAGGGTGCCGGGGATGTCGAGGCGGGCGTTCGGCGCGTGCGACTCCTGGAGGCGCAGCCGGGCGAGGGGCAGCAGAGCGAGGCCGATCGGTACGTTCAGCCAGAAGATCCACTGCCAGGAGAGGTGTTCGGTGAGGCTGCCGCCGACGAGCGGACCGCTGGCGACGGCGAGACCGGTGACCGCGCCGAAGATGCCGAGGGCGGCTCCTCGCCGTTCGGCGGGAACGGCGGCGGTGAGCAGGGTGAGCGTGAGCGGCATCATGATCGCCGCACCGACGCCCTGGACGGCGCGTGCGGCGATGAGCGCGTCGATGCCGGGCGAGAGCGCGGCGGCGGCCGAGGCGCCGGTGAAGATCGCGAGGCCGGCCAGGAAGAGCCGGCGACGGCCGTACCGGTCTCCCAGGGCCGCTCCGAACATGAGGAGCACCGCGAAGGTGAGCGTGTAGGCGTTGACGGTCCATTCCAGGTCCTCCAGCGCGCCGCCGAGATCTGCGCGGATGGAGGGCAGTGCGGTGGTGACGACGAGGTTGTCCAGGGCCGCCATGAAGCTGGCGACACCGGTGATGACCAGGGTCCAGATGGCTCGGGACCCGCCGGCCGTTGGCTGACTCATTCTTCTCCCCCTGATGGGCACTTATTAGTTATGGATGACTAACTTCGCTGGACAGCCTTCGAGGCGATACGAGGACGCCGCCTCACCGAGGCGCCACGCTCCCCCGTCGGCCTCAGCCCTCGGACGGTCGCTTCGACTCGACGAAGCCGGACCAGACGCGATGGCCGGACGGGAAGCCCAGCGAGACAAGGGTGTTGATCAGCATTCCGTACGCCAGAAACGTCGTGGTCCCGGCCACGTCCGCCCCGAGCGCCAGATGGACCGTCTCCCAGAGCTCCTGCCAGCCGGCCCGTACCGCGTCGCCGAACTCGTGGTCGCCCGCGGCCTCGGCGGTCGCCACCGCGACATACATCTGCATCTGCATCAGCAGCTTCTCCGGATCGTCGGCGATCAGCTGCTGATAGGCGGCGCCCATGGCCTCCAGGGCCTCTTCACCCTCCAGCCCTTCGGACGCCTTCGTGAAGACGCGCATGGTGTCCAGCAGACAGCGTTCCGCGGCGGCGAGGAATATGGCCTGCTTGTTCGGGAAGAGGCGGAAGAGATACGGCTGCGAGACACCGACCCGTTGGGCGATCGCCTCCGTGGAGGTGCCGTGATAGCCACCCCGCGCGAACTCCGACACCGCCGCGCGGACCACGCTCTCGCGCCGCTCTTCTTTGCTCATCCTGACCACATGAGAAAGTTATTGGTCACTCACTACCCATGTCAAGCGTAAGGGGCGCCCGTCCATGGCGGGCACCCCTTACTCGTCGATCCCTCAGGTTCTCGTCGAACCCTCAGGCTCTCGTCGATCGCTCGCTCAGGCGAGCCGGACGACGGCGCGGGACATCCCCAGCACCTTCTGCCCCGCGCTCATCGCCGTCAGATCCACCCGGACCTTGTTGTCGTCCAGCTTGGCCGCGACCTTCGCACTGACCTCGATCAGCGCGCCCTGGTCGTCATTGGGCACCACGACCGGCTTCGTGAAGCGCACGCCGTACTCGACGACCGCGCCCGGGTCACCCACCCAGTCGGTCACCACCTGGATCGCCTCGGCCATGGTGAACATGCCGTGCGCGATGACGTCAGGGAGGCCGACCTCCTTGGCGAACTTCTCGTTCCAGTGGATCGGGTTGAAGTCCCCGGAGGCACCCGCGTACCGCACCAGCGTCGCGCGGGTGAGGGGGAAGCCGCGGGACGGCAGCTCCGTACCGATCTCGACCTCGTCGTAACCGATCTTCGCGGTCATCGGCCTCACGCCCCCTCGGCGGCGCGCGCCACCAGCTTGGTCCACGCGGTCACGACATGCTCGCCGGCCTCGTCGCGCACTTCACCACGTACATCGATGATGTCGTTCCCCGCCAGAGACTTGATCGCCTCGATGGTCGAGGTGACGCTCAGCCGGTCGCCCGCCCGCACGGGACGTGTGTACGCGAACTTCTGGTCGCCGTGCACGACACGGCTGTAGTCCAGACCCAGCTGCGGATCGGCGATGACCTCACCCGCGGCCTTGAAGGTGATCGCGAACACGAAGGTCGGCGGAGCGATCACATCGCAGTGCCCGAGGGCCTTGGCGGCCTCCAGATCGGTGTACGCCGGGTTGGGATCGCCCACCGCCTCGGCGAACTCGCGGATCTTCTCCCGGCCGACCTCGTACGGCGCGGTGGGCGGATAGCTCCGCCCCACGAAGGACTGATCGAGCGCCACTGACTCGCTCCCTCCTGATGTAGATGACCACAAGCCTGACGCAGACCTGAAGACCTGACGCAGACAAGCCTGATGTAGACAAGAGAAACGACACGAGGCCGTCCCCAACCGGGGACGGCCTCGTAGACGAGCCTGATTCAGCGCGTTTCGCGGTGCGCGGTGTGCGAGTTGCAGCGCGGGCAGTGCTTCTTCATCTCAAGACGGTCCGGGTTGTTACGCCGGTTCTTCTTGGTGATGTAGTTCCGCTCCTTGCACTCCACGCAGGCCAGCGTGATCTTCGGGCGGACGTCGGTGGCAGCCACGTGAGTGCTCCTTGGACGGACAACGGATGAACAGATGAACGCAGAAAAGAGTAGCCGATCGAAGGACCGACCCCACAATCGGCTACTTTGTGTAGCGGTGACCGGACTTGAACCGGTGACACAGCGATTATGAGCCGCTTGCTCTACCGACTGAGCTACACCGCTTCGATGTTGGATCTCCTCGCCCGAAGGCGAGGATCACCGAACATCTGAGCCCCAATACGGAATCGAACCGTAGACCTTCTCCTTACCATGGAGACGCTCTACCGACTGAGCTATTGGGGCGAGCGATGAAGACATTACACGGTCGGTTGCCGATCGCCCAAATCCGTTTTCCCGCCCCACGCCCCACGCGTCCCATGGTGTCCCGTACGCCACTGGTGGGCTCGTCGGTACGACTGTCGCGCCCTTCCTCGAAGGCCGACTGAGGCGCCCCTAGGCTCGACTCACGCTGCGTGATCCCGCACGCCGGAGCCCGACCGGAAAGCCCTCACCAGGAGCGCGATGCCCGACAGCCAGCCGCAGCCGTCCGACGGAGCCCTGCCCGACACCACCGCGCTCGTCCTGTACGGCGCCCGTCTCACCGACGGCCGCACCGTGGACGTACGGCTCAGCTCGGGCCGGATCGAGGCCGTGGGCACGGCGGGCAGTCTCGCCGCGCACGGCACGCGGGTGGATCTGGCCGGCTATCTGCTGCTCCCCGCTCCCGCCGAGCCGCACGCCCACAGTGACACCGCCCTCACCGCGCTCACCCCCGACGGACCGGGCTCCTGCTCCCCCGAGGACGTGCAGCGCCGCGCCACCGAAGCCACCCTGCTGCAACTCGGGCACGGCGCGACCGCACTGCGCTCGCACGTACGGATCGGGGGCGCGCAGGAGCTGGGCCGGATGGAGGCGGTGCTCCAGGCCCGGCGTTCGCTGCGCGGTCTCGCCGATCTGACCGCCGTCGCCGTACCGCGGCTGCTGACCGGCCTCGCGGGCGCCGACGGGCTCGCCATGCTGCGGGACGCGGTGAAGATGGGCGCGGGTGTGGTGGGCGGCTGCCCCGACCTGGACCCGGATCCGGCCGGGTACGCGGAAGCGGTGCTGGGGATCGCGGCCGAGCACGGCTGTCCCGTCGATCTGCATACGGACGGTAACGATCCGGTCCGGCTCGCGCAGCTCGCCGCGATGGCGGGCGGCCTGCGGCCCGGGGTGGCGCTCGGGCCGTGCGCGGGGCTGGCCAGGCTGCCGGCCGAGACGGCGGCCCTGGCGGCGGACCAGCTGGCGGCGGCCGGCGTGACGGTGGTCTGTCTGCCGCAGGGCGGCTGCGGGGGCGTGGAAGGCGCGGACATGGAACGGGTGGGCGCGGACCGGCGCGGCGGCGCGCGGGACCGGCGCGGTACGGAGCCGCCCGGCGCGGACTCCTGGGGGTACGGGCTGCCGGGCGCCGAGCGCGGCGTCGCCCCCGTACGGCTGCTGCGGGCGGCCGGTGTGCGGATCGCGGCGGGCAGTGGGGCGCTGCGGGACGTATCGAATCCGGTGGGGCGCGGCGATCCGCTGGAGGCGGCGTATCTGCTGGCTTCGCAGGGCGGAATGCGGGCGGCGGACGCGTACGACGCGGTGAGCGGGGTGGCGCGGGCGGCGATGGGGCTGCCCGAGGTACGGATCGAGGCGGGCTTTCCCGCGGAGTTGCTGGCCGTGCGAGGGGAGCGGATCGAGGGCGCGCTGTCCCTCGCGTACAGCAGGATCGTCATCCACCGCGGACGGGTGGTGGCGCGGACGAGCGCTGTACGGGAGTACTGCGACTCGGCGGCGGCGGTCGCGCTCGAACTGCCCCGGCAGGGACGGTCCGTCCTGGGTAACCCCGGCCCCTGAGCGGGATGCCGGATCAGCGGCGAACGGTCCACGGACGTACGGTCATAGGCATGCGAATCGTGATCGCCGGAGGACATGGTCAGATCGCGCTGCGGCTGGAGCGACTGCTCGCCGCGCGCGGACACGAGGTCGCGGGCATCATCCGCGCCCGAGGGCAGGCGGAGGATCTGCGCGAAGCCGGTGCCGAACCGGTCGTACTGGACCTGGAGTCGGCCTCGATCGAGGAGGTGGCCGAAGTACTGAAGGGCGCGGACGCCGCGGTCTTCGCCGCGGGCGCGGGCGGCGGGAGCGGAGCGGCCCGCAAGGAGACGGTGGACAAGGGCGCGGCGGTCCTCTTCGCGGATGCCGCTGAGCGCGCGGGCGTACGCCGTCACCTCGTCGTCTCGTCCGTGGGCGCGGACCCTGACCATCCGGGCGACGAGGTCTTCGACGCGTATCTGCGGGCCAAGGGCGCGGCGGACGCGTACGTACGGTCCCGGTCCGGGCTCGACTGGACGATCCTGCGGCCGGGGACGCTGACGAACGACCCGGGGACGGGGCTCGTGCGGCTCACGGAGTCGACGGTACGGGGGTCGGTCCCGCGTGACGACGTGGCGGCGGTGCTGGCCGAGCTGGTGGAGACCCCGGGGACCGCGGGTCTGACCCTGGGTCTGATCGGCGGGACGGTCCCGGTGGCGGAGGCGACGGAGGTCGCGGCGGGCGGACGATGAGTTCCGGGCCCGGCGACGGTCCTTGCACTCATGAATGAGGACATGAGTGCAAGGACATGAGCGAGGACATGACCGGGGACATGAGCGACGACGGTGTGCGTAAGGACGTGCAGAGGGGTGTTGGTGGAGTCGTGGGAGCGGAAAAGGACCGGAGCGGGTCCGTGAGCCTGCCGAAGATCGTCCGCCGGGGCGAGCAGCCGTACGTGGCCATCGGAAAATCTGTCCGGATGGACGAATTCCCGACGCTCGCCGACCGGCTGCCCGGGCTCATCGGCTGGGTGCTCGACCAGGGACTCGAACTGGCGGGGGCGCCGTTCTTCCGCTACCGCACCATCGACATGGACGCCGAGTCGGAGGTGGAGGCCGGCGTCCCGCTGGTGTCGGCGCCGGAGCCGGAGGGTGAGATCCGCGTCGGGACACTGCCCGCCGGCCATTACGCGACGGTCACTCACCTCGGCCATCCCGACGGCCTGTTGGAGGTGGCCAGAGGGCTGCGGGAGTGGGCGGAGCACGAGGGGCTGGAGTGGGACATGACCGTGGTCGACGGGGTGGAGCACTGGGGCTCCCGACTGGAGACGTACAAGACCGACCCACGGGTGGAACCGGACCCGGCCAACTGGGAGACGGAGCTGGCGTTCCGCCTCGCGGATCTGGCCCCGGGCAGGTAGCGGGACGTTGTCCGGCCGGCCGGCGGGAGCGCCGGCTCCGGTCGGCGGGAGCGCCGGCTCCGGTCGACCGGACATGAGAATGCCCCCGGGAGAGGGATCCCCGGACACGAGGAGGGCTCCGAGGACACGAGAAAGGCCCTGAGGACACGAGAAAGGCCCCTGATCCACGTCTCCGTGAAGCAGGGGCCGTCTCTATCGCGTGGCGGCGCCAGGATTCGAACCTGGGTAGGCTAAGCCGACGGATTTACAGTCCGCTCCCATTGGCCACTCGGGCACACCGCCATGGGATGTCGCTGCCGGGTGGAGAGGCCGCTTTGGGCGGTGCTCCGTGGCAACGACGTAAACGATACCCGATGCCCGGGGGTGCTCTGCCACCGGTTTGATCAGCACTTCGGGCGGGCGTGGGTGACTAGGCTTTACGGCAGCGGCCGGCGCTGTCCGGTCGCGCAGCGAGCATGCGATGAGCACCCGAAAAGCACCGATACAAGGAGCCACAGGACATGGCCGACTCCAGTTTCGACATCGTCTCGAAGGTCGAGCGGCAGGAGATCGACAACGCTCTCAACCAGGCCTCGAAGGAGATCGCGCAGCGTTACGACTTCAAGAACGTCGGCGCCTCGATCGGCTGGTCCGGCGAGAAGATCCTCATGCAGGCGAACTCGGAGGAGCGGGTCAACGCGATCCTCGACGTCTTCCAGTCCAAGCTGATCAAGCGCGGGATCTCGCTCAAGGCGCTGGACGCGGGCGAGCCCCAGCTGTCCGGCAAGGAGTACAAGATCTTCGCTTCGATCGAGGAAGGCATCTCCCAGGACAACGCCAAGAAGGTCGCGAAGATCATCCGCGATGAGGGTCCCAAGGGCGTCAAGGCGCAGGTGCAGGGCGACGAGCTGCGGGTCAGCTCGAAGAGCCGTGACGATCTACAGACCGTGATCTCCCTGCTGAAGGGGCAGGACTTCGACTTCGCGCTCCAGTTCGTGAACTACCGGTGACGCGGGACCGACCGGTGAGCTGGGCGGCACGGGGCGAGAGTTCCGTGTCCGCCCCGGCCGTCACCGGTCGGGCGTGATGTCCGAATCCCGCCAGCTTCCGCGGATCGGACGGCGGAGACTCGTTACTCGGAGCGGCTGAACGCGACCACGGAACGCGGCTCGTGGACAGCCGAACACTCCGCGAGGAGAGGAACGAGCGATGACCGGGACCATGTACACGACGATCGACAGCCCGCTGGGCGAACTGCTGCTCGTGGGCGAGAAGTCCGCCACCGCGAAGGGCGGCGTCGCGCTCGCCTCGCTCTCCGTGCCGGGGCAGAAGGGCGCGGCCGTCGTCCAGGACGGATGGGTCCGCGCGCCGGAGGCGTTCGAGGAGATCGCCGGGCAGCTCAGGGCGTACTTCGAGGGGACGCTGACGCGGTTCCTGATCGAGTACGCGGACAGCGGTACGGACTTCCAGCGGCGGGTCTGGCAGGCGGTGGACGCGATTCCGTACGGCGAGACCGTGACGTACGGGCAGATCGCCGGGCAGGTCGGCGCCGCCGGAGCCGGGGTGCGGGCCGTGGGGACCGCGATCGGACGGAATCCGCTGCTTGTCGTACGGCCGTGTCATCGGGTGATCGGCGCGGACGGGGCGCTGCGCGGGTACGCGGGCGGTATGGACCGTAAGGAGCGGCTCCTCGGCCTGGAGGGCGCGCTGGTGCGATGAGCGGGGAACTGTTCCCGAGGCCGCGAGCCGTCGTCGCGCCCGGCGCCGTGCACGTTCCCTCCTGGCTGTCCGAGGAGGGGCAGCGGGAGCTGGTGGACGCCTGCCGGGGCTGGGCGCGGGGGCCGGTTCCGATCCGGCACACGGTGCTGCCGAGCGGCGGTGTGATGTCCGTACAGACAGTCTGCGTGGGCTGGCACTGGCAGCCGTACGCGTATACCCGTACGGCCTGCGATGTGAATGGCGCGCGGGTCGCGGAGTTCCCGGACTGGCTTGTCGCGTTGGGGCGCGAGGCGGTGGTCGAGGCGTACGGCGATCCGGCGGCCGGTGCGGCGTACACCCCGGACACGGCGCTGATCAACTTCTACGAGGGCGGCGCGAAGATGGGGATGCACCAGGACAAGGACGAGAAGTCGGCGGCGCCGGTGGTGTCGCTGAGCATCGGCGACCGCTGTGTTTTCCGCTTCGGCAATACGGAGGGCCGGGGGCGGCCGTACACGGATGTCGAACTGTCCTCCGGGGACCTCTTCGTCTTCGGGGGACCTTCGCGGTACGCGTACCACGGGGTGCCCAAGGTCTATCCGGATACGGCGGACCCGGCCACGGGCCTGGGCAGCGGGCGGTTGAACATCACCCTGCGCGAGACCGGTCTCGTGTAGTCGGCCTTTAGTCGGCCTTGCGAAGCCGGCTTGCGTGCCCAGGGTCGGCGGTCGTGGGGTCAGCGGGGCCACGGCTCAGCGGAGCGGCGGCTCAGCACGGCGGCGGCTCAGCGGGCGCGGGAGTGGCCGAAAATCAGCCGGTAGAGAACGAGCAGCACAAGAGCGCCGCCGATCGCCGATATCCAGGTCGCCCCGTCGTAGAACTCGTTACTGATGGGGTGATCGAGCCAACGGGCCGAGATCCAGCCGCCTATGAAGGCTCCCGCGATACCGATGAGGGTCGTACCGATCAGTCCGCCCGGGTCCCGGCCGGGGAGTAGAATCTTGGCGGCGGCTCCGGCGAGAAGTCCTAGAACGATCCAGCTGATGACACCCATGCCATGAACCTGCCTTTCGTACGGTCTTGTCCTGGAGGACGCCGTACGGGCGGGTGGCGGTTGCACCTGGAGGCGTGACTGTCGGACGTTCACGGCCCATGCGAAGGGAACGGTCAGCGGGCCGCGAACGGCTGGTCGGTGGGGACGATCTCCTTGCCGAGTGGCGCCAGCGAGATGGGAATCAGCTTGAAGTTGGCCAGGCCCAGCGGGATCCCGATGATCGTGACGCACAGGGCGATACCCGTGAGGATGTGGCCGAGGGTGAGCCACCAGCCCGCGAGAACCAGCCACAGCACATTGCCGACGCACGAGGGCGCCCCCGCGTCGCGGCGGTCGACCGCCATATAGCCGAAGGGCCACAGGGCGTAGAACCCGATACGGAACGCGGCCACCCCGAAAGGGATGCCGATGATCGTGATACAGAGCAGCGCGCCTGCCAGCAGATAGCCGAGGCACATCCAGAAGCCGCACAGAACGAGCCATATGACGTTCAGGATTGTTTTCATGGGCGGCGACCTGCCATCTGTTCCAGTCGGGCGATGCGCTCCGCCATCGGCGGGTGCGTGGAGAACAGCTTCGAGACTCCGTCCCCGGGGCGGAAGGGGTTCGCGATCATCATGTGGCTCGCGGTCTCGATACGCGGCTCGGGAGGCAACGGGAGCTGTTTCGTCCCCGCGTCCAGTTTACGCAGCGCACTCGCCAGAGCGAGGGGGTCGCCGGTGATCTGGGCGCCCGAGGCATCGGCTTCGTACTCCCGCGAGCGGCTCACCGCGAGCTGGATGACCGAGGCCGCGAGGGGGCCCAGAATCATGATCAGCAGCATGCCGAAGATACCGGGGCCGTCATCGTCGTCGGACCGGCCGAAGGGGATCAGCCAGGCGAAGTTCACCAGGAACATCACCACGGAGGCGAGGGCTCCGGCGACGGAGGAGATCAGGATGTCCCGGTTGTAGACATGGCTCAGCTCATGGCCGAGGACTCCGCGCAGCTCCCGCTCGTCCAGGATCTGGAGGATGCCTTCCGTACAGCAGACGGCGGCATTGCGCGGGTTGCGGCCAGTGGCGAACGCGTTGGGGGCCTGTGTGGGCGAGATGTAGAGCCGTGGCATGGGCTGGCGGGCGGCGGTCGAGAGCTCACGGACGATGCGGTAGAGCTGCGGCGCCTCGAATTCGCTGACGGGACGCGCGCGCATGGCGCGAAGGGACAGCTTGTCGCTGTTCCAGTAGGCGTACGCGTTCGTGCCGATCGCCACGACAAGCGCGACGATCAGGCCCGTACTGCCGAAGAAACTGCCGATCGCGATGATGAGTGCGGACAGTCCCCCGAGGAGTACGGCGGTCCTGAGCCCGTTGTGCCGGCGGTGCACGGTACGCCCTCCAAGTGGTGCGGCAGGGGAACCCTTTGCTGGTGCTGCTCCACTCTTCAGTGGACCCTTCCGTACTGGTCAACGCCAGGCGGGCGGCGCGGGTTCCCTTGTGCCGCCGGACAGGGGCGTACGCCGTCCGGGTGGCGCGATGGTGGTGGTAGCGCGGGCCGGCGGTGTGCGGGGCCGGTACGGGCTCGCGTACGGGCTCTTGGCTACACGGATGCTAGAAGAGGCCGGTACCGGCGAAGCGCAGTACGAGCTGGGGCGCCACGGAGAGGGCGACACCGGCTGCGGCCGTGAGCGCGATGGCGACGGTAACGGCCGTGGGGGGCCGGCCGATGGCCACCTCGTCGCCTCCGGATTCCGAAGCCCCGCCTCCGGAACCCGAAGCCGCGCTCCCGGCCTCTGGCTCGGCCTTTGCCTCCGGCGCGCGGAAGAGGAGCGCCGTCCACCGGAGGTAGTAGTACAGCCCGATCACCACATTGGCGGCCATGACAACGGCCAGCCAGCCGAGGCCCGCGTCGACGGCCGCCGAGAAGACCGTGACCTTGGCGAACAGGCCGATGATGCCCGGCGGCAGTCCGGCCAGGCAGAGCAGGAAGAAGCCCATGGCGAGGGCGACGAGGGGCCGCCGCGCGTAGAGACCCTGGTAGTCGGAGAGGCGGTTCAGCGGCTTCGTACGGGCCACCAGCACGACGACCGCGAAAGCGCCCAGGTTCACGACGGCGTACATCAGGGCGTACGCGACGGTCGATCCGATCCGGTCGCCGCCCGCGTACGCCGCGGCGGCGATCGGCACCAGGAGATAGCCCGCCTGGGCCACGGACGACCAGGCCAGCAGCCGTACCGCGCTCCGCGCGCGGGTGGCCGACTGGCGCAGTGCCGCGGCATTGCCGAGGGTCATGGTGAGCGCGGCGAGGACCGCGAGTACCGGGCCCCAGACCTCGCGGTACGAGGGGAACGCGATGACGGTCACCAGAATGAGGCCGGAGAAGCCGACCGCCTTCCCGACGACGGAGAGGTACGCGGCGATGGGCAGGGGCGCGCCCACATAGGTGTCGGGCACCCAGAAGTGGAACGGGGCGGCGGCCGTCTTGAAGGCGAAACCGACGAGCGTCAGGGCCACGCCCGCCTTGGCGAGGGTGTCCAGCTGACCGGGGACGTGCCCCAGCTCCGCGGCGATCCGGGTGAGGTGGAGGGTGCCGGTCGCGGCGTACACGAAGCTGACGCCCAGCAGCATCACGGCGGTCGCGGTCACCGACGAGAGGAAGAACTTCAGCGCGGCCTCGGAGGAGAGCCGGTCGCCGCGCCGCAGTCCGACGAGCGCGAAGGCGGGCAACGACGCCACTTCGAGGGCGACGACGAGAGTGGCGAGATCACGCGAGGCGGGCAGCAGGGCGGCGCCGGCCGCCGAGGCGAGCAGCAGGAACCAGTACTCCCCCACGGGGAGTTTTCCGCTGTCGTGGAGCGAGATCAGCGCGGTGAGCAGTGCCCCGCCGAGGACCAGTAGCTGGATGACGAGCGCGAAGTGGTCGGCGGTGTAGCCGCAGACGCCGGCGTCGTTGGTGAGGCAGAACGTCGAGCGGTCGCCCGCGCGCAGCGGGAGCAGGCTGAGGAGCGCGGCGAGCAGACCGGCGATCGCTATACCGCCGAGGAGCGGCTTGCGATGCTCCGGTACGAAGAGATCGGCGACCAGCACGATCAGGGCGACGACCGCTGTGATGGTGGGGGGCGCGATCGCGAGCCAGTCGATCGACTGGACGAGGCTGGCGGCGCCGACGGCGCTCTCGGCGGCCACGGTCACGACTTGCCTCCTGCGAGGAGCTTCTGCACGACGGGGTCGGTGAGGCCGAGCAGAACGGCGGGCCAGAGTCCGGCGATGACGGTGAGGGCGACGAGCGGGGTCCAGGCGGCGAACTCGTAGGTCCGCACGTCGGTGAAGCGCGCCGCCGACGCCGCCGCCGGTCCTTCCGGCAGGGCTTCCGCCGGTCCTCCCCGCGGGCCTTCCTGCGGGGCTTCCTGCGAGCCTTCCTGCGGGCCTGCCTGGGGGTGCGCGCCCATGCAGACGCGGCGCACGACGATCAGCAGATACGCGGCGGTGAGCAGCGTGCCGAAGCCCGCGATCACCATGAAGGTGAGGAAGGCGGGGCGGCTCAGCCCTTCCGCCGGGTTGAAGGCCCCGAACATCGCGAGCATCTCGCCCCAGAATCCGGCGAGGCCGGGCAGGCCGAGGGAGGCGACGGCCGCGAAGGCGAGCAGCCCGCCGAGGCGCGGGGCGCGACCGTAGAGCGCCGCGCCGGTGGCTCCGGCGAGGGTGTCGAGGTCGGCGCTGCCGTACCGCTCCTTGACCGCTCCGACCAGGAAGAACAGCAGGCCGGTGATGAGGCCGTGGGCGATGTTGGCGAACAGCGCGCCGTTGACGCCGGTGGGGGTCATGGTCGCGATGCCGAGCAGGACGAAGCCCATGTGGCCGACGGAGGAGTACGCGATCAGCCGTTTGAGGTCGCCCCCGGCGCCCTGTTTGGCCAGCGCGAGACAGGCCAGGGAGCCGTAGATGATGCCGACGACCGCGAAGGCCGCGAGATACGGCGCGAAGGTCCGCATGCCGTCGGGGGCGATGGGCAGAATGATCCGGACGAAGCCGTACGTACCCATCTTGAGCAGTACGCCGGCGAGGAGCACCGAACCGACGGTCGGGGCGGCGGTGTGGGCGTCGGGCAGCCAGCTGTGCAGCGGCCACATCGGGGTCTTGACCGCGAGGCCGATACCGATCGCCAGAACGGCGATGAGCTGCACGGATGTGCTGAGCCCACGGCCGTTGTCAGTGGCGAGTGCCACCATGTCGAATGTGCCCGCGTTGAGCCCGATCAGCAGCAGGCCGAGCAGCATGACCACGGAGCCGAGCAGCGTGTAGAGGATGAACTTCCAGGCGGCGGCCTGCCTGCCGCCGGTGACGCCTTCCGAGCCGCCCCAGCGGGCGATGAGGAAGTACATCGGGATCAGCACCATCTCGAAGGCCAGGAAGAAGAGCACAAGGTCGAGAACGGCGAAGGTCGCGAGCGTGCCGGACTCCAGCACGAGCAGCAGGGCGACGAATCCCTTGGGCGAGGGGCCCTTGGGCGGCTGGTAGTAGCTGTAGAGCGCGCAGAGGAAGGTCAGCAGCGCGGTCAGGACCAGAAGGGGGAGGGAAATGCCGTCGATGCCGAGGTGGATCCGGACGTCCAGCGCCGCGATCCAGCTGATGTCCGTCGTGGCCTGCGTCTTTGACGGCTGGTCATGGTCGAAGCCGAGGGCCAGGACGATCACGGCGACGAGGATCGCGCCGGTCACGGTCACGCCGTGGCGCAGCACGGCCTGGTCGGGGCTCTTGCCCCGCAGTCCGGGCGGGGCCGGGAGGAGCGCCGCGACGGCCCCGATGAGCGGCCCGACGACGATCAACGCGAGAAGGAACTGCATCACGGATTCACTGATATCGATCACGGCTCACGCTCCGGCGGCGACGAGTACGGCGGCGATCGCCAGGACGACGGAGCCGGCCAGCAGGGCACCGAGGTAGGTCTGCACGTTTCCGGTCTGGGCACGGCGTACGGCGGCGCCGAGCCAGCCGGTGCCGGTGCCCGCGCCGCGTACGTATGTGTCGACGACCTCGCGGTCGAGGAAGCGGACCAGCTGGGCGGCCGCCAGGACGGGGCGTACGAACAGCCGGTGGTAGACGGCGTCGAGATGGAAGCCGGCCGCCGCGTGGCGGTGGAGCGGCCCCAGCAGGAGGCGGGCGGGGTCCGCGGGGTCGGGGGCGCCCGCGATGGAGCCGTACACCCGGGTGTGGATCTCGATGGCTTCCCTCTCCGCGAGGGCGGGCTCCGTGTCGGGGTGGGGGACGACGGCCCCGATCGGGGTGCGGGCCGCCAGCGCCGAGGTGTGTCGCCAGCAGCCGTAGGTGACCAGACCGCCGACGAGCGCGACGCCCGTGCCCAGGACGGAGGTGGTGAGGTTCGGGGCGAGGCTCTTGCCGTCGAACCAGCCGGGGAGGAGACCGACGGCCAGGCCGAGGGCGATGGTGGGAATGGCCAGCACCCACAGGACGGCGTTCATGGAGACGGGCTGCTTGCCGTAGTCGGGGACCTCGGAGCCCCGGCCGCGGAAGGTCAGCAGCCAGAGGCGGGCCGCGTAGGCGGCGGTGAGGAGGGCGGTGAGCAGTCCGGCGAGCAGTACGGTCCAGCCGGCCGCTCCGGGGGCGGCGGCGCCGGATTCACCGAAAGCCGTGTGCTCGGCGGCGACGAGGACGGATTCCTTGGAGAAGAAACCGGCGAAGGGAGGGATCGCGGCGAGCGCGAGCAGGGCGACGGTCACCGTCCAGTAGGCGTCCGGGATGCGCTGGGAGAGGCCCCGCATCCGGGACATGGCGGCCAGAGAGTTGGTGCCGGCGGCATGGATGATCACGCCCGCACCGAGGAAGAGGAGCGCCTTGAACGCGCCGTGCGCGATCAGATGGAAGACGGCGGCGCCACGGTCGCCCACGGCCAGGGCGCCCGACATATAGCCGAGTTGGCCGATGGTCGAGTAGGCGAGGACGCGTTTGATGTCGTCCTGCGCGAGGGCGGCGAGCGCCGAGCCGACCATCGTGATCGCGGCCATCACGGCGAGCACCATCAGAGCGGCCGCGGAAGCGGCGAAGACAGGAAGGAGCCGGGCCACGAAGTAGATACCGGCGGCGACCATCGTCGCCGCGTGGATCAGCGCGGAGACGGGTGTGGGGCCCGCCATCGCGTCGGGCAGCCAGGTGTGCAGCGGGAACTGCGCGGACTTGCCGGCCACACCCGCGAGCAGCAGCAGCGCGATCAGGGTGGGGTGGTCGAGGCCACCGTCGGCGACGGTCTTCAGCACGCCCGTGATACGGAACGTCCCGGCATCGGAGGCGAGCGCGAACAGCCCGATCAGGAAGGGGACATCACCGAGCTTGGTGACCAGGAAGGCCTTGAGGGAGGCCGCGCGCGCCTCGGGCGTCTCCCAGTAGTGGCCGACGAGGAAGTACGAGCAGATGCCCATGATCTCCCAGCCGACCAGCAGCACCATCAGATCGCCCGAGTAGACGACGAGGAGCATCGCGGAGGTGAAGAGCGAGACCAGAGCCGCGTACGAGGGGTAGCGCGCGTCGCCGCGCAGATAGCCCGTCGAGTAGATCTGCACGCAGGACGCGACGACGCCGACGAGGACGGCGACCAGAGCCGCGAAGCCGTCGATGTGCAGGGCGAGGTCGATGGGGACCGAGCCGGTGGGGGTGAGCTGGGTCGCGGCGTCCAGCGGCGGCGTCCCGTTGCCGTCGCCGCCGCCCTGGCGTACGGCCACGGCGATGGCGAACCCCGCCGCGGCCAGGGTCGGCAGGATGGCCAGCGGTCGTACGAACCCGGGTGAGACGCGGCCGAGCGACAGCCCGGCGACGGCGCCCAGGAAGGGCAGGAGGGGGACGAGAACGGCGAGGGTCGTGGTGGTCACGCGGTGGCCTCAGCCTTCTGCGCCGGGGCGGCGTCGGTCGCTTCCGGTCCGGTGCCCTCCGGGGCCTCGGGGCCCCCGGGGCCTTCCGCGGTGTCGCGGAGCCTGTCGATGTCCGAGGTGCCGCGGTTTCGGTAGACCATCAGGACGATCGCCAGGCCGATGCCGATCTCCGCGGCGGCGATGGCGATGACGAAGAGGGTGAGCGCCTGGCCGGCGTGCAGGGTGTCGCGGAGCCAGACGTCGAAGGCGACCAGATTGAGGTTGACGGCGTTGAGCATCAGCTCGACGGACATCAGGACGAGGATCGCGTTGCGCCGCGCGAGCACTCCGTACAGCCCGGTGCAGAACAGCAGGGCCGCGAGCACGGCGGGATAGGCGAGATGCATCAGCGCTTCTCCTTGCCGCTACGGCCGTTATCGGTGTCGTCGGCGCCACGGCTGTTCCGGGCGGCGGTCGCGCGCTTACGGGAGAGGACGATCGCGCCGACGAGTGCGGCCAGCAGGAGCACGGAGAGCGCCTCGAAGGGCAGCACCCAGTTGCGGAACAGGAAGTGGCCGGTCACCTCCGTGGAGCCCTGGGCCGGCCCGTCCAGGTCGATCCAGGTCGTACGGAACGCGTCGACGACCACCCAGACCAGGGACACGGCCGCGACGACGGCCACCGCGAGGGCGACGGGACGGTTGCCCGAATCGGCGTCCGGGGAGCGGCCGATGGGCGCCTTGGTGAGCATCAGTCCGAAGAGAAGGAGGACCACCACGGAACCGAGATAGATCAGGACCTGCACCCAGGCGATGAACTCCGCCGTGAGCAGCAGATATTCGACGGCAAGGCCGCCGAGGGTGACGACCAGCCAGAGAGCCGCGTGGACCAGCTGTTTGGTCGTGACGGTGACGAGGGCCGCGCCGAAGGTGACCAGACCGACGAGGAGGAAGGCGATCTCGACACCGCTCGGCGACAGAAAGCCGTGCGCTGCGGGGGTCACTCGCCCGCCTCCTGTTCCCGCTCCCGTTGCGCCGCCGTCGCGAGTTTCTCGACGGTCTTGCGGGCGGCGCCGAGCTCCTTCGGCTCCTCGGCCGCGGGGTCGAGAGCAGGCGGCGCTGGCACCGTCCACATCCACTCGCGGAGCTTGTCCCGCTCGTGGGTGAGTTCGCGGATGTCCGTCTCCGAGTACTCGAACTCCGGCGACCAGAAGAGAGCGTCGAATGGACAGACCTCGATGCAGATACCGCAGTACATGCAGAGTGCGAAGTCGATGGCGAACCGGTCGAGGACATTACGGCTGCGTTCGCGCCCTCCGGGGACGGCGGCCGGGACCGTCTCCTTGTGGGAGTCGATATAGATGCACCAGTCGGGGCACTCACGGGCGCAGAGCATGCAGACCGTGCAGTTCTCCTCGAACAGTCCGATCACGCCACGGGTGCGGGGCGGGAGTTCGGGCTGTGCTTCGGGGTACTGATGGGTGACGGTCTTCCTGGTCATCGTCCGCAGGGTGACGGCCAGGCCCTTGGCCAGACCGGAGCCGGGAAACGAGGGGGCCACTAGTTGATCGCCACCTTCACGATGCCGGTGAGCGCGATCTGCGCGAGAGCGAGCGGGATGAGAACGGTCCAGGCGAGCTTCTGCAACTGGTCCTCACGCAGCCGCGGATAGCTCACCCGCAGCCAGATGATGACGAACGCGAGCACGGCCGTCTTCAGGAGCGTCCAGACCCAGCCGAGTCCGTCGTCCCCGAGCGGGCCGTGCCAGCCGCCGAGGAAAAGCACCGTGGTCAGTCCGCACAGGACGACGATGCCCGCGTACTCGGCGAGCAGGAAGAGCGCGAAGCGCAGGCCCGTGTATTCGGTGTAGGCGCCGAAGATGATCTCGGAGTCGGCGACCGGCATGTCGAAGGGCGGGCGCTGGAGTTCCGCGAGACCGGCGACGAAGAAGACCAGGGCGCCGACGATCTGCCAGGGCAGCCACCACCACTCGAAGGCGTTGAGGATGCCGGGGAGGGAGACGGTGCCGGCCGCCATCGCGACGGAGGCGGCGGCGAGCAGCATCGGCAGCTCGTAGGCGAGCAGTTGCGCGGCGGTGCGCAGACCGCCGAGAAGGGAGAACTTGTTGGCCGAGGCCCAGCCCGCCATGAGCGAGCCGAGCACCCCGACGCCCATCACGGCGAGCACGAAGAAGATTCCGGCGTCGACGACCTGGCCGACCGCGCCCTCGCTCGGACCGATGGGGATCGCGACCAGCACGAGGAGATACGGAAGAAGGGCGACGGCCGGGGCGAGCTGGAAGATACGGCGGTCGGCGTTGGCCGGGACCACATCCTCCTTCTGCGCGAACTTCACCCCGTCCGCGACGAGCTGGGCCCAGCCGTGGAAGCCGCCCGCGTGCATGGGGCCGAGACGGCCTTGCATATGGGCCATCACCTTGTGCTCGGTCTGACCGACGACGAGGGGAACGACCAGGAACACGGCGAAGACGACGATGAGCCGGAGGGCGACGTCGAGTACGTCGTTCACGCGTCTCCTTCGGGGCGGCGGTCGCTCTCGGGGCCCTCGCTCTGGGTGCTCTCGGGCTCGGGAGCTTGGGGCTTGGGGCCCTCGGTCTCGGGGTTTTCCGGCTCGGGGCCCTGGGACTTGAGGCTTTCCGGGTTGTTTTGGTCTTCCGGCCTGGGGGCTTCCGGCTTGGGGGCTTCTGGCTTGGGGGCTTCTGGCTTCGGGCTTTCGCTCTCCGGGCTCTCGGCCGGAGGGGGTTTGCGCCACGGCGCGTCCGGGGTCGTGCCCTGCGGCTGCTGGCTCGCCGAGCCCTGCGTGACGCTGCGCGCGCGGCGCACCGGGCGGTCGCCCGCCGCGGCACCGGCACCCGCGCCACCGGCGCCCGCGGCGCGTGCCCCGCGGGCGGGTCGGGTCGGGGCCGGGGGGAGCTGGCCCTTGAGGGGGCCCCACTCGTTCGGGTCGGGCACACCGGGCGGAAGCATCTGGCGCCGCTTGGGGCCGCCGTGCTCGGACTCCCCCGGCTCCTTCGCACCCGGCCATGCCTTGACGACCCGGGCCGCCAGGACGAAGTCCTTGCGCAGCGGGTACCCCTCGAACTCCTCGGGGAGAAGCAGGGGAACGAGATGGGGATGGCCGGAGAAGGAGACGCCGAACATCTCGTGCGTCTCGCGCTCGTGCCAGCCCGCGCCCGCGTAGACGCCGATGGCCGTGGGCAGGACGGCCGCGTCGTGCGGGACGGTCGTACGGACCAGCAGTCGGCGGACCGTACCGCCCTCCAGGGCGACGACATGGGCGCAGACGCGGAAGCCTGTGCCCGGCTCGTCGACCGCGCTCAGCCAGTCGAAGTAGGTGCAGCCCAGCTGGTCGCGGGCGGTTTCGAGAGCGGGGATCCAGGACTCGGCGGGGACATCGACCGTCAGCAGGTCATATGTCCGCTCGGCCGTGGCCCCCTCGCCGAAGATCTCGGCGGCGGCGTCCGGCAGCCGGTCGTATGCGTTCACGAGGCGCTCTCCCCCGGCGTCGGCGGCGGCGGTGGCGGCGTGACCAGTCCGCTGCGCAGTGCGGCGGCCGAGGGCCGGCCGGCCGAGGCGTAGCGCTCGCCGAGCGATTCCCGGGCGATCTTCTCCTGGAGCTTCAGGATGCCCTGGAGCAGCGCCTCGGGGCGGGGCGGGCAGCCCGGCACGTAGACGTCGACCGGGATGATCTGGTCGACGCCCTTCGTCACGGAGTAGGAGTCCCAGTACGGGCCACCGCAGTTGGAGCAGGCGCCGAAGGAGATCACGTACTTGGGCTCGGGCATCTGCTCGTACAGCCGCTTCACGGCGGGTGCCATCTTGTCCGTGACGGTGCCGGAGACGACCATCAGGTCGGCCTGGCGCGGTCCCGGGGCGAAGGGGATCACTCCGAGCCGGATGAAGTCGTGCCGGGACATGGAGGCGGCGATGAACTCGATGGCGCAGCAGGCGAGTCCGAAGTTGAAGACCCAGAGGCTGTAGCGGCGGCCCCAGTTGAGGATCACTTTCATGGGCTGCGGGGCCAGCCGGGAGAGCACACCGAGCCGTTTTCCGCTTCCGCTCGCCTCTCCGGTTCCGCTCGCGTCTGCGGTTCCGTTTTCTATCCCGATCCCGATCCCGGTTCCGGTTGCGGCGGGACCGTCGGCGGACACGGTCGGGAGGAATTCAGGAGCGGGAGTGGGGGTCACGTCCATTCCAGGACGCCCTTCTTCCATGCGTAGAGCAGTCCCACGGCCAGGAAGCCGAGGAAGACGAACATCTCGACCAGCGTCGTGGCGCCGTATCCGGGGGCCGCGAAGACGGTCGCCCAGGGGAAGAGAAAGATCGAGTCGACCGCGAAGATCACGTAGAGGAACGCGTACACGTAGTAGCGGACCTGGGTGTGTGCCCAGCCCTCGCCCACGGGGTCCACTCCACATTCATAGGTGAGCAGTTTCTCCGGCGTCGGCACCACCGGCCGCAGCAGCCGGCCCGCCCCGAAGGCGACGGCGACGAACAGCACGCCGACGACCGCGAGCAGTCCGACCACCGAATAGCTCTGGAAGTAGTCCGACGCGAGAACGGTCGGTTGCGACACGTCCGCCCCTCGCTCCCTGACCTCGTAGCGGCTTCTTCGACGATCTGTACGGACGGGAGTCTAGGCCCTGTTAAAGGCTTGGTAAGCAGCCGCGTCCCGCTTAGTGGGGTTATCCCTACTTCAGCCGACCCAGCTACCCCATGGCGCGCGCCATCCGCTCCGTGCAGGCTTGGTCTCTATGACCGTGAGCAGCAGCCTCCCCGACGATGACCGTCCGCCACCCGTGCGTTTCGCTTTCGACCGGCACACCTGGAAGGAGATCGCGCATCTCCTGGTGAACCTTCCGGCTTCCCTGGTCGGTTTCGTCTATGTGGTGTTCACGGTCTCCACCGGTGCGGGGCTTTCGGTGACCGTGATCGGGCTGCCGTGGCTGGTCTGCGGGCTCGCGGGGGCGCGGCTGCTCGGCCGGGCGGAGCGGGCGCGGGCACGGGCGCTGCTCGGGGTACGGATCGACGAGCCGAGCCCGCTGCATGGCCCCGGACGGCGACCCGACGGGCTGCTCGGCCGGATATGGGCCGGGCTGAAGGATCCGGTGGCCTGGCGGACCGTGCTGTACGAGTTCATCCGGCTGCCTTGGGGCGTGCTGACGTTCGGCGTCACGCTGGCCGGTCTCTTCGTGTTCTGGCCGGTCCTCCCCTACGTGGCGCGCGGGCTCGCCAATGTCGACCGGGCGATGGTGCGGGCGCTCCTCTCGCCCTCCGACGAGCTGGAGCGGCGCATCGCGGAGCTGGAGTCGGACCGTGGCGTGGTGGTCGACACCGCCGCCGCCGATCTGCGCCGTATCGAGCGCGATCTGCACGACGGCGCGCAGGCGAGGCTGGTGGCCCTGGCCATGGGGCTCGGCCTCGCCAAGGAGAAGCTGCTGGAGGATCCGGAGACGGCGGCGAGCATGGTGGACGAGGCCCATGGCGAGGTGAAGCTGGCGTTGCAGGAGCTGCGGGATCTGGCGCGCGGCATCCACCCGGCCGTCCTCACCGACCGCGGGCTGGACGCGGCGCTCTCCTCCGTCGCCTCTCGCTGCACGGTCCCGGTGAAGGTGACCGTGGATCTGGACGAGCGGCCGGCCGAGGCGATCGAGGGCATCGCGTATTTCACGGTCTCCGAGCTGCTGCAGAACGTGAGCAAGCACAGCGAGGCGCGGATGGCGGCGGTGGATGTGTGGCGGCGGGACGACCGGCTGCTGATCCAGGTGCAGGACGATGGGCGCGGCGGCGCGCGGCTGGACGGTGGTACGGGCATGTCCGGGCTGTCCGAGCGGCTCGACGCGGTCGACGGTCTGTTCGTCCTCGAATCCCCGGCTGGTGGGCCCACGATCGTCACGGCGGAGCTGCCGTGGCGGCGGCGCGGTAAGGGCTGAGCGCGGCTTCGGGCCCCGCCCGGCGTGCCCCCGGGCGGGGCCCGACCACACCCCGGGCGGGGCCCGACCACACCTCGGGGGTGGGGAAAACCCCAGGGGAAAGACGGAGACCGGCCTCATGGTGCGGGCGCTCCGGCCCCGGGAGCATGGAGGACATGGAGACACGCAGCCCGCTCTCCCCCAGCCCGCTCGCAGAACGGACCACACCCATGGCCTTGGATTATGGATCGCAGCCGCGGCCCCACTTCCTTCCGCCGGCCCTGCGCGCCCCGGTCGAGGGACGCACCTGGCGCGAGTTCGGCTATCTGCTGCTCAGCGTGCCCATCAGCGCGGTGCTGTTCTGCTACGCGATAGCGACCATCGCGCTCGGGGCGGGCCTGCTGGTCACCTTCCTCGGGGTGCCCGTGCTGGCGTTGGGGCTGGCCGGCTGCCGTGGCTTCGGAATGATGGAGCGGGCGCGGGCGCGCGCGCTGCTGGGGCTCGATGTGCCGGATCCGGCGCCGGCCCGTGGCGCGAAGAGCGGGCTGATGTCCTGGGTCGGCGCGGTGCTGAAGAGCGGGGTGTCCTGGCGCCATCTGCTCTACGCGATCCTGCATTTCCCGTGGGCGATGTTCGCGTTCGTGGTGTCCTTGACGTTCTGGTCCGTGGCCTGGGGGCTGTTCACGTATCCGCTGTGGCACTGGGTGTTTCCCAGCAATCTCGACCAGTCGGGAATCGCGATCTACAGCGACGGCGCGGGGGACGGCTTCTTCCTGGACACACCGTTCGAGATAGCCGCCACCTCGGTGGTGGGGCTGGTGCTGGTGCTCTTCTGCCCCTGGCTGATACGCGGCCTGGCGACCGTGGACCGGCTGCTGGTGATGGGGCTGCTCGGCCCGTCCCGGCTGGCCACCCGGGTCTCGGAGCTGGAGTCGGACCGGGGAGTGGTGGTCGACACGGCAGCGGCCGATCTGCGCCGTATCGAGCGGGACCTGCACGACGGCGCGCAGGCGAGGCTGGTGGCCCTGGCCATGGATCTGGGACTGGCGAAGGAGAAGCTGGCGGAGGACCCGGAGGCCGCGGCGCGCATGGTCGGCGAGGCGCACGGCGAGGTGAAGACGGCGCTCCAGGAGCTGCGCGATCTGGCGCGCGGCATCCACCCGGCCGTCCTCACCGACCGGGGACTGGACGCGGCGCTGTCCGCCGTGGCCTCCCGCTGCACGGTCCCGGTGACGGTGGAGGTCGATCTCCCCTACCGGCCGGCCGCCGCGATCGAGGGCATCGCCTACTTCACGGTCTCCGAGCTGTTGCAGAACGTCAGCAAGCACGCCAGGGCGAGCCGGGCGACGGTGGAGGTGTGGCAGACGCAGGACCGGCTGATGCTTCAGGTCACGGATGACGGCAGGGGCGGGGCGGGCGCGACGGCGGGCAGCGGGCTGGCCGGGCTGACGGAGCGGCTGGACGCGGTGGACGGGATCCTGGTCATCGACTCCCCGGCCGGCGGTCCGACGACGGTGACGGCGGAGCTGCCCTGGCGGGGCTGACGCTCAAGGAGCGCCGCGTGGCGTGAGCACGTACGGCGTGAGCACGTACGGCGTGCTGCCCTCCGGGGGTTCCCCTCCCCGGAGGCTCTCGTCAGGCGGTGGGCCCATTTCCCGCCGGGTGTGCGCGGAGCGATACGAATACTGGGATGCTGGAGGGCACACGGGACAGATCTCACCAATGGGGGCTACATCATCGTGGAAGACAGAGTGCGGGTCGTCATCGCCGAGGACTCAGTGCTGCTTCGGGAGGGCCTGACCCGGCTGCTGACCGACCGCGGACACGATGTCGTCGCTGGTGTCGGTGACGGGGAAGCGCTCATCAAGACCGTGGGTGATCTGGCGAACGAGGGCGCGCTGCCGGATGTGGTGGTCGCGGACGTACGGATGCCGCCGACCCACACCGACGAAGGGGTGAGGGCGGCCGTGCGGCTGCGCCGGGACCATCCGGGGATCGGGGTGCTGGTGCTCTCCCAGTACGTCGAGGAGCAGTACGCCACCGAGCTGCTGGCCGGCAGCAGCCGGGGCGTGGGGTATCTGCTCAAGGACCGGGTGGCCGAGGTCAGGGAATTCGTGGACGCCGTCGTACGGGTGGCCAGGGGCGGGACCGCGCTGGACCCCGAGGTGGTCGCCCAGCTGCTGGGCCGGAGCCGCAAGCAGGACGTGCTGGCGGGGCTGACGCCCCGCGAGCGTGAGGTGCTCGGGCTGATGGCCGAGGGGCGGACGAACTCGGCGGTCGCCAAGCAGCTGGTCGTGAGCGACGGAGCGGTCGAGAAACATGTCAGCAATATCTTTCTGAAGCTTGGGCTTTCCCCTAGTGATGGGGATCACCGCCGGGTGCTGGCCGTTTTGACGTATCTGCGGTCCTGACCGGGGAACACCCTGACTGTCGCCCCGTCAGCCGCACAGGCGGGGCGGAGGGTGGGACGAAAGCCCTAGAACCAAAGGATGAGAGCGGAACGACTTTCACGGATCCCATCGGGGGTGGGCAAAATATGACAAATCGGCGCACGCGGCCGTCTCAAACTGGCGTCCACCATTCGATCGGTCAAGGGAAGGCGACCCTTACCGACGTAGGGTGGCCTCCGGGACTGCCGGGCGGCCGGTCGGTCCCGAGCCGCCGCCCGAGGGAGGTCCAGTTCAGTGACCAGCCAGGTCAGTAGCCCAGCCGAGCAGGCCGATGGGGCCGACGACGCGAGTGAGAGCGATCGCGCCGTCGGTGACCAGCGCGCCCCCGCGTCCGGACAGGAGGGCGCAGGCGAGAAGGAAGTCCGTCGACTGGACCGGGTCATCATCCGTTTCGCGGGTGACTCGGGTGACGGGATGCAGCTGACGGGTGACCGGTTCACCTCCGAGACGGCGTCGTTCGGGAACGACCTGTCGACGCTGCCGAACTTCCCGGCCGAGATCCGGGCTCCCGCCGGGACGCTGCCGGGCGTCTCCTCGTTCCAACTGCACTTCGCCGACCACGACATCCTCACGCCGGGCGACGCGCCCAATGTGCTCGTGGCCATGAACCCGGCCGCGCTGAAGGCGAATATCGGCGATGTGCCGCGGGGCGCGGAAATCATCGTGAACACCGATGAGTTCACCAAGCGGCCGATGGCCAAGGTCGGCTATCTGACCTCACCGCTGGAGGACGGCTCGCTCGACGGCTACCAGGTGCACCCGGTGCCGCTGACGACGCTGACGATCGAGGCGCTCAAGGAGTTCGGTCTCTCCCGCAAGGAGGCCGAGCGCTCCAAGAACATGTTCGCGCTCGGGCTGCTCTCCTGGATGTACCACCGGCCGACGGAGGGCACCGAGAGGTTCCTGCGGGCCAAGTTCGCCAAGAAGCCGCAGATCGCGGAGGCCAATGTCGCCGCCTTCCGGGCCGGCTGGAACTTCGGGGAGACCACCGAGGACTTCGCGGTCTCCTACGAGGTCGCCCCGGCCGGGGCCGCGTTCCCGACCGGCACGTACCGCAATATCTCCGGGAATCTGGCGCTGGCGTACGGCCTGATCGCCGCCGGCCACCAGGCGGACCTGCCGCTCTACCTCGGCTCGTACCCGATCACCCCGGCCTCGGACATCCTCCACGAGCTGTCCCGGCACAAGAACTTCGGCGTACGGACCTTCCAGGCCGAGGACGAGATCGCGGCCATCGGCGCGGCGCTGGGCGCGGCGTTCGGCGGGTCACTCGCCGTCACCACCACCTCGGGGCCGGGTGTGGCGCTCAAGTCGGAGACCATCGGTCTGGCGGTGTCGCTGGAGCTGCCACTGCTGGTCGTCGCCATCCAGCGCGGCGGTCCCTCCACCGGGCTGCCGACCAAGACCGAGCAGGCGGATCTGCTCCAGGCGATGTACGGGCGCAATGGCGAGGCCCCGGTGCCGGTGGTCGCGCCGCAGACCCCGGCGGACTGCTTCGACGCCGCCATGGAGGCCGCGCGGATCGCGCTGACCTACCGCACCCCGGTCTTCCTGCTCTCCGACGGCTATCTCGCCAATGGCTCCGAGCCCTGGCGGATCCCGGAGACGGACGAACTCCCCGATCTGCGGGTGCGGTTCGCGACCGGGCCCAACCACGAGCTGGCCGACGGCACCGAGGTGTTCTGGCCGTACAAGCGTGACCCGGGGACCCTGGCCCGCCCGTGGGCGGTGCCCGGTACGCCGGGACTTGAGCACCGTATCGGCGGGATCGAGAAGCAGGACGGCACGGGCAATATCTCGTACGACCCGGCCAACCACGACTTCATGGTGCGCACCCGCCAGGCCAAGATCGACGGAATCCAGGTCCCCGATCTGACCGTCGACGACCCGGACGGCGCCCGCACGCTGGTGCTGGGCTGGGGCTCCACCTATGGGCCGATCACCGCCGCGGTCCGCCGGCTGCGCAGGGCGGGCACGCCCATCGCCCAGGCGCATCTGCGTCATATCAACCCCTTCCCGCGCAACCTCGGGGAGATCCTTGGCCGTTATGACAAGGTCGTCGTGCCGGAGATGAACCTCGGCCAGCTCGCCACGCTGCTGCGGGCGAAGTATCTCGTCGACGCCCACTCGTACAACCAGGTCAACGGCATGCCGTTCAAGGCCGAGCAGCTGGCCACGGCCCTCAAGGAGGCCATCGATGTCTGATGCGAACGAGTTGCTGACGCTGGTCCCCAAGGCCGAGGCCAAGCAGTCCATGAAGGACTTCAAGTCGGACCAGGAGGTCCGCTGGTGCCCCGGCTGCGGTGACTACGCGGTGCTGGCCGCGGTCCAGGGCTTCATGCCCGAGCTGGGCCTCGCCAAGGAGAACATCGTCTTCGTCTCCGGCATCGGCTGCTCCTCGCGCTTCCCGTACTACATGAACACGTACGGGATGCACTCCATCCACGGCCGCGCCCCCGCCATCGCCACCGGGCTGGCGACCTCGCGCCGCGATCTCTCGGTCTGGGTGGTCACCGGCGACGGCGACGCGCTCTCCATCGGCGGCAACCATCTGATCCACGCGCTGCGGCGGAACGTCAACCTCAAGATCCTGCTGTTCAACAACCGGATCTACGGACTGACGAAGGGCCAGTACTCGCCCACCTCCGAGCTCGGGAAGATCACCAAGTCGACCCCGATGGGTTCGCTGGACGCGCCCTTCAACCCGGTGTCGCTGGCGATCGGCGCGGAGGCGTCGTTCGTGGCCCGTACGGTCGACTCCGACCGCAAGCACCTCACCGAAGTGCTGCGCCAGGCCGCCGACCACCCCGGCACCGCGCTGGTGGAGATCTATCAGAACTGCAATATCTTCAACGACGGCGCCTTCGAAGTCCTCAAGGACCGGGAGAAGGCCGCGGAGGCCGTGATCCGGCTGGAGCACGGGCAGCCGATCCGCTTCGGCGTGGAGGGCATGAAGGGCGTCGTCCGCGACCCGGCCACCGGTGATCTGGAGGTCGTGGCCGTCACGCCCGAGAACGAGTCGCGGATCCTCGTCCATGACGCGCACGCGACCAGCCCCACCACCGCGTTCGCGCTGTCGCGTCTCGCGGACCCGGACACGCTGCACCACACCCCCATCGGGGTGCTGCGCAGCGTCGAGCGGCCCGTCTACGACACCCTGATGTCGGACCAGTTGGACGCGGCCGTCGAGCGGCAGGGCAAGGGCGATCTGGCCACGTTGCTCGCCGGTGGCGACACCTGGACGGTCGCCGGCTAGGGCGTGTTGCGAGCGCCGTCCGCCCGGAGGGCGGGCCTGGCGGCGTCTGGTGCGTGCGATCGCAAGGCGGAGGGTCTCCCCAGGACCTGGCGCGTCGCGGTTCTCCGGGGCCCGGATCTCTTACGAGGTCCGGGCCTCGTCGTATGCCCGGCGCGCCTTGAACACGTCGTCCAGCCGTCGTTCCGTCCAGCGCTCCAGATCGCGCACATACTCGGCGGCCTCCCTGCCCAGCTCGGTCAGGGAGTAGTCCACGCGGGGCGGGATCACGGGCTTGGCGTCGCGGTGGACGAAGCCGTCACGCTCCAGGGTCTGGAGTGTCTGAGCGAGCATCTTCTCGCTGACCGCGCCGATCTCCCGGCGCAGTTCGCTGAAGCGGTACGAGCGCTCCAGCAGGGCGCCGAGCACCAGCACCCCCCAGCGGCTGGTGACATGCTCCAGGACCAGCCTGGAGGGACACATGGACGGGGTGACGTCCGGCTTCTCTGCGCTGCCCACCTGCTTACTTACGGCCATGTCAGTACCTTACTTCAAGGTGGGTACTTTCGGTTGGTTAGTGTCGAGCCTAGGGTGAGTGACAGAGAGTGCCGATCCGCGCATATCCACCCGAACTGGAGCCCCCCATGAGCATCGTTGTCACCGGCGCCACCGGACACCTCGGCCGACTGGTCGTCGCGGCCCTGCTGGCCGACGGCGTTCCGGCCGACGAAATCGCCATCGTCGTACGGAACGAGGAGAAGGCCGCGGGCCTGGTGGCGCGCGGTGTCGAGCTACGCGTCGCCGACTACGGCCGGCCCGAGACGCTGGCGGACGCGTTCCGGGCCGGTGACCGGGTACTGGTGATCTCGGGCAGTGAGGTCGGTCAGCGCGTGCCGCAGCACACCGCCGTCATCGACGCCGCGCGGGCGGCGGACGTGGCCCAGCTCGCCTACACCGGCATCCTGGGCGGCCCCGACGCCGACCTCCAACTGGCCGCCGAGCACAAGGCGACCGAGCGGCTGATCCTCGACTCCGAGCTGCCGTACACCTTCCTGCGCAACGGCTGGTACACCGAGAACTACACCGGCAACCTCGCGCCCGTACTGGAGCATGACGCCGTCGTCGCCGCCGCGGGCGAGGGCCGGATCGCCTCCGCCACCCGCGCGGACTACGCCGCCGCGGCGGCGGCCGTACTGACCGGTGAGGGTCACCTCGACAAGGCGTACGAGCTGAGTGGCGACACGGCGTGGTCGCTGAGCGAGTATGCGGCGGAGCTGTCGCGGCAGACCGGCAGGACCATCGCGTACAACAACGTGCCGGCCGAGACGCTGCTCGGAATCCTCACCGGCGCCGGGGTGCCGGAGCCGATGGCCTCACTCCTGGTCGATGTGGACCAGGGGATCCGGCGCGGCCTGCTGGCCGGTACGACGGGGGATCTGGCCCGGCTGACCGGCCGCCCCACCACCCCGCTCGCCGAGACGATCGCCGAGGCGCTCAAGGGCTGACCTCGCACACAACCCGTCATGACCGTATGACGATACGGACATGACATCGCGGCCCGCGCGGCGCTACCTTCATGGGGGCGCCGTGCCGGGACGGCGCCGTCTGTGGTGGGGAGGGCCAGTGAAGGCGGACGGCGACCAGCGGGCGGGACTGCCGGCCCAGCGGGCGGGACTGCTGTACGGGATCAGTGCCTACGGGATGTGGGGACTGGTCCCGCTCTACTGGCCACTGCTCGAACCGGCCGGGGCCATGGAGATCCTGGCCCACCGGATGGTCTGGTCGCTGGCGTTCGTCGCCATCGGGCTGCTGGTGCTGCGCCGCTGGGGCTGGATACCGGAGCTGATACGTCAGCCTCGCAAGCTGGGGCTGATCGCCGTGGCCGCCACCACGATCTCCCTCAACTGGGGTTTCTACATCTGGGCGGTCAACAGCGGCCGGGTCGTCGAGACCTCGCTGGGCTATTTCATCAATCCGCTGGTGACGATCGCCCTGGGTGTTCTGCTGCTCAAGGAACGGCTGCGGCCCGCCCAGTGGACGGCGGTGTTCATCGCCCTGGCCGCCGTGCTCGTCCTCGCCGTCGGGTACGGACAGCCGCCCTGGATCTCGCTCGTACTGGCCTTCTCGTTCGCGACCTACGGCCTGGTCAAGAAGAAGATCAACATTGGTGGACTGGAGTCGCTGGCCGCCGAGACCGCGGTCCTGTTCCTGCCCGCGCTCGGCTATCTGGTGTGGCTGGGCGCGTACGGCTCGGCCACCTTCGGCTCGGAGGGTACGGGCCAGATGGCCCTGCTCGCCGGGACGGGCGTGATCACCGCGCTGCCGCTGATCTGCTTCGGCGCGGCGGCGATCCGGGTACCGCTGTCGACGCTGGGCCTGCTCCAGTATCTGGCGCCGGTCTTCCAGTTCGTGCTGGGGATCACGTACTTCCACGAGGCGATGCCGCCGGAGCGGTGGGCGGGCTTCTCGCTGGTCTGGCTGTCCCTGGCGATCCTGACCTGGGACGCGCTGCGGAACGCCCGCCGTACGCGGGCGGAGGCGCTGCGCCTGGCGGCGGAGGCGGAGGCGGTAGCGACGGCGACCGCGACCGCGACCGCGACGACTGTGGCGGCCCCGGCAACGGCCTCGGACTCCACCTCGGCACAGGCGGGGGAGCCGATCCCGGTCACAGAGCCGGCGCCCTCCCCCGCCGCCTCCCCCGGTCCTCGCGAACCGGACACCCGGTAACCGACCCGCGCGTCCCCGACCCGCCTGTTCCCGACTCAGACGACTCAGACGGCTCAGGCGGCTAGGCGGCTCAGGCGGTGTCGCCGCTACGGGTGCGGTGAGCCCGCACCTTCTCACGCGTACCGCACCGTTCCATCGCGCACCAGCGGCGGCGCCCCGGCCGTGACGTGTCGACGAAGAGCAAGTAGCAGTCCTGCGCGGCGCATTCGCGCACGCGTGCCGCGAAGGGTCCGGTCAACAGCTCGACGGCGTCGCGGGCGACGGTCGACAGCAGTTCCGGCCCGGTGGCGCCCGGGGCCCAGGCGCGGGTCCCGTCGGACCCGATACGGGTGACGAGCGGGGGTTCGGCCGCCGCGGTGTTGATCACCGCGAGGTCCGCCGCCGCCAACGCTCCACCCCGGGCACGGGCCAGGGTCAGCCGCAGCAGCGCGTCCCGCACCGTACGAGCGTCCCGCACATCCTCCTGCCGTACCGACAGCACGTCTTCGAGGCCCGGCGCCAGCCGGCTACGCCGTACCCATTCCAGCAGCGCCGCGGGGTCGTGCAGCACCTCGTGCCGCGCGTAGCTCCCCGGGCCGCCGGTCGTCAGCAGCTCCAGGCAGAGCGCGCCCGGGTCGAACCGGTAGGGGCGGCCACCTTCGGGCGGCTGAAGAAGCATGCCCGTCCTGTCCGTTGCGGACCGACTCATGTAACCAATATAACTGGTTACATGAGTCAGTCCCCCAAGCCCGTGCACTGGAAAATCGTCATCGACGCCGCCGATCCGCACGCCCAAGCCGACTTCTGGGCGGCGGCCCTCGGCTATCTCGTCGAGGACCACAGCGTCCTCATCGAAAAGCTGCTGAGCCTCGGCCAGGTGACGGACGCGGACGTCCTGGCAGCGCACGGCCGCCCGGCCTGGCGGGATCTGGCCGCCGTCCGCCATCCGGACGAACCGTACGAGGAGGAGAGCGGCATGGGGATGGGCCGCCGGATCCTGTTCCAGCGCGTGCCGGAGGCGAAGACCGTCAAGAACCGGATCCATCTCGACCTGCACCCCGGCCCCGGGCTGCGGGAGGCGGAGGTCGGGCGCCTGGAGGGGCTGGGAGCGACGGTGATCCGCCGCGTGAAGGAGCCCGGCGGGGAGTGGGTCCTCATGGGCGACCCCGAACTCAACGAGTTCTGCGTGGCCTAGGGCCTGTCGTTCGGATCTTGCTGGGCTCGCGCGCCCTGGCACCGCGCCCCGACCCAGCCTGATCCAAACGAAAGACCCCCGCCGAGCAGGCCCGGCATGCCGTCCGGTCAGCGAACACAGCTGACCGGTTCGCTCTCTTGACGGCGAGTCAAGCTCTCACCGAGCATTCAGCACGCACAGCGCACCAACAGCTTCCGCATCACGATCAGCACCAGCGCAGCACAGGCACAGCGCACAGGCTCAGCACCCGCACAGCACCCGCACAGCCCCAACGCCCCGCGCGCCCTCAGTCGCGGGGCGTCTCGCACGTTCCGTCCCTGTCCCCGTACGGAATCCGGAGCCCCCACATGAAACTCTCCGTTCCCGGAGCCCACCGCATACCCGGTCGGCGCGTCCGACCTGGCCGAATATCCACCCGCGCCACCACTGCCGCGGTCGCGGGACTCGCCGCCGCAGGGCTGCTCGCCGCCGCCGCGCCCGCCGTGTCAGCGGCGCCCGCCGCGCCTCCGGTCTCCACGAGACCGGCGCAGTCCACGCCCGCCGCGCCCGCCGCCCTCGCGGCCCCCGATATTCCGCTCGCCAATGTCAAGGCGCATCTCACCCAGTTCTCGTCCATCGCCGCCGCCAACGGCGGCAACCGCGCCCATGGCCGCGCCGGCTATCTGGCCTCCGTCAACTACGTCAAGGGCAAGCTGGACGCGGCCGGGTTCACCACCTCCGTACAACAGTTCACCTCCGGCGGCGCCACCGGCTACAACCTGATAGCCGACTGGCCGGGCGGCGATCCGAACCAGGTCGTGATGTCCGGTTCGCATCTCGACTCGGTCACCTCGGGCGCCGGGATCAACGACAACGGTTCGGGCTCCGCCGCCGTCCTGGAGACCGCGCTCGCCGTCTCCCGGGCCCAGCTCCAGCCCGCGAAGCATCTGCGGTTCGCCTGGTGGGGCGCGGAAGAGCTGGGTCTGGTCGGTTCGCGGTACTACGTGAACAATCTGCCGGCCGCCGAGCGCGCGAAGATCAGCGGATATCTGAACTTCGACATGATCGGCAGCCCGAACGCCGGTTACTTCGTCTACGACGACGACCCGACCATCGAGCAGACCTTCAAGGACTACTACGCGGGCATCGGCGTCGCGACGGAGATCGAGACCGAGGGCGACGGCCGCTCGGACCACGCGCCGTTCAAGAACGTGGGCATCCCGGTAGGCGGGCTCTTCAGCGGCGCCGGTTACATCAAGAGCGCCGCGCAGGCGCAGAAGTGGGGCGGCACCTCGGGGCAGGCCTTCGACCGCTGCTACCACTCCTCCTGCGACAGCACGGCGAACATCAACGACACGGCGCTCGACCGCAACAGCGACGCCGCCGCCCACGCGGTCTGGACGCTGTCGGCGAACTCGTCCGGCCCCTCGGGCGAGGTCTTCGAGACCGTCGACGATGTCACCATCCCGGACAACGGCCCCACCATCACCTCGGCGGTGACCGTCTCCGGCCGTACGGGCAACGCGCCCGCCGCGCTCAAGGTGGGTGTGGACATCAAGCACACCTGGCGGGGTGACGTGGTCATCGACCTGATCGGCCCGAGCGGGACGGTCTACCGGCTGAAGGACTCCAGCGGCAACGACTCGGCGGACAACGTGATCGCCACGTACACGGTCAACGCGTCCAGCGAGACCGCGAACGGCGTCTGGCGGCTGCGGGTACAGGACGTGGCCGCCCAGGACACCGGCTACATCGACAGCTGGCGCCTCACCTTCTGAGACCGCGAGCCCTCCTGAGAACGCGAGTCCTCCTGAGAACGCGACCGCTCCCCGGAGACCGCTTCCCTGAAACGGCGGCCGCTCTCCCGAGACCGCGGCTGCCCGCGTGCTGCAATCGGTGCGCACGCGGGCAGCCGCACGTCAGGCGCTGATGTCCTTCGCCGTGAAGCGCGCCCAGGCCGCCGAGCCGAACACCGCCGCGTACAGCGCCTGGAGCCCGAGGTTCTTGACGATGTCGTCCCAGTAGAACGGCTCGCGCAGCAGATCCGCGAAGGACAGCCAGTAGTGCGGGAAGAGATACGGCTGTATCGCGTGCAGCTGCGGGATCGTGTCCAGGATCTGCGCCGTGATCAGCAGCCCGACGGTCGCCGCCATCGCCGCGATCCCGCTGTTGGTCAGGGTGGAGATGAACAGACCGAGCGCCGCGAGACCCACCAGCGAGGCGGCGACGACCAACGCGATCAGCAAGGCCCGCAGCAGCCCGTCACCGAAGGAGATCCGGGTGCCCGAGATCGTGGTGACGTCAGCGAGCGGGAAGAGCAGCGCGCCGACGGCCAGCGCCGAGGCGGCCACGACGAGCGTCGCGACCAGGCAGAAGGCCAGCGTGGACGCGTACTTGGCGAGCAGCAGTCTCGTACGCCCGGCCGGCGCGACCAGCAGATAGCGCAGTGTCCCGCCGTTGGCCTCGCCCGCGATCGCGTCGCCCGCGATGACCCCCACCGCCATCGGCAGGAAGACGGGCAGCGTCGCGGCGAGCGCGGCGAAGACCAGGAACAGTCCGTTGTTGGTGATCTGCGTCAGGAACGCGGGCCCGTTCCCCCCGCCACCCCCGCCCACTCCGCCGCCGTCGCTCGTCTCGATCTTCACGGCGATCCCGATGAGGACGGGTACGGCGGCGAGCACCCCCAGCAGCGCGAGAGTCCGCCAGCGCCGGAAGGTGGTGGTCACTTCGGAGCGCAGCAGCCCGAAGGTCCACCACAGCCGGCGCTCCCGGTCCCGGGCCACGGGCTCCGCCGGTCCCCCGCCCGCCGTGCGAAGGTCCCCCATCCGAAGTTCCCCCGTCCGAAGGTCCCCCGTCTCAGCCCGCGACATCGAAGCCCTCCCCCGTCAGCGCGACGAAGGCGTCCTCCAGCGAGGCGCGCTCCTGGCCGAAGGCCCGTACGCGAACCCCTGCCCGGACGAGCGCCGCGTTGAGGTCCGCGAGATCCACCGGCTCCGTCCCGCCCGTGGGCAGCTCTCCGCTCACCCGGTCCTCCGCCACGGCCACATCGGTGACGCCCAGCTCCTTCAGCACCCGGGCGGCCTCGCCGGGGTCGGGGGTGGTGACGGCCAGCCGGCCCCGGGTCCCGGCCGCCAGCTCGGCGACCGGACCCTGTGTGATCAGCCGCCCCTGGGCCATCACCGCGGCGTGCGTGCACACCTGCTCGATCTCGTCGAGGAGGTGCGAGGAGAGGAAGACGGTCGTGCCGTCCGCCGCCAGCTCCCGTACCAGGGTCCTGATCTCCCGCATGCCCTGCGGGTCCAGCCCGTTCGTGGGCTCGTCGAGCACCAGCAGCCGGCGCGGTCGCAGCAGCGCCGACGCGAGCCCGAGCCGCTGCTTCATCCCGAGGGAGTACGCCTTCGCCTTCTTGCCCGCGGCGGCGGTCAGCCCGACCCGGTCCAGCGCGTCGGTCACCCGGGCGCGGCGGGTACGCGGATCGGCCGTCGGGTCGGCGGAGTCGTACCGTACGAGGTTCTCCCGGCCCGACAGGTAGCCGTACAGCGCGGGCCCCTCGATCAATGCGCCGACCTGGGGAAGTACCGCGCGGGCCGCGCGGGGCATGGGCAGGCCGAGGAGCGAGGCCGAGCCCGCGGTCGGCTCGATCAGCCCCATCAGCATCCGGATCGTGGTCGTCTTGCCCGACCCGTTGGGCCCGAGGAAGCCGAAGACGCTGCCGGCGGGGACGGCGAGATCGAGCCGGTCCACGGCGAGCTGCCCGCCACGGAACCGCTTGGTGAGTCCTCGCGTCTCGATCACATCGGTCACATCGATCTCATCGCGCGCTTCGCCCACGTCGCCCATGTCACCCCCGTCGAGCACGGCTGTCATCTCCCTCCCCGTCCCTCCCGGTCGCCCATCGGCAGTACGAGAACGGACCGGCCCCGGTAAGTGTTCCGCCCCGCCGTACGGAGCGTACGGCGGGGCGGAACGTGGTGGATCGGCCGGATCGTTACTTCGCCGCGTTGGCGGCCTTGACCAGCGCGTCCTGTGTCACCGCGCCGACGTACACCTTGCCGTCGTCCGTCATCAGGGCGTTGATCAGACGGGTCTTGAAGACCGTGCCCGAACCGAACTTCCCGGTGACCTTGTCACCCAGCGCGTCCAGGAACTGCTGCGCCTCGGCCGGGACATCGCCCGGCTTCGCCGCGTCCGCGCCGGCCGCGCCCGCGATACCACCGTCGACGCCGGTCTCCAGCTCGTAGACGGCGTTCCAGCCCTCGCCGATGACCTTCGGCGCGCTCTTTTCCCCGGTCCCCTTGGCGCCGTCCTCGCCCTTGGGCAGCTCCCAGGCTCCGCCCTTGTCGCCCTTGTGCTCGCCCGCGCCCTTGTCCTCGCCCTGCGTCACCTTCGCGCCCTTGGGCGGCGTGAACTCGAACGTGGAGGCGGCCGGCTTGGCGAAGTCGACGTCGGTGAAGCCGACATCGACCACGGCCTTGCCACCGCTGCTCGGCGACAGCGTGAACTTCAGCGGGGTGCCGGTCTCCGCGTCGACCGCGATCTTGATCGAGCCGACCGTCGAACCGCTCTGCTTGGGCTTGATCAGCAGCTGGTACGCATCGCGTCCGGCGACCTTCGCCGTACCGTCGACGCTCACGGATGTCGTGTCGCCCGCGGCCTTCAGCGCCTCCTCGGCGAAGTCCTTGGGGGTCGCCGGGACGTCCTTCAGTGCGTCCTTCGGGGCCTGCTTCTCGCCGCCCTCGGCCGCGCCGTCCTTGGCCGCGTCCTTCGGGGCGGTCGCGTGGTACGCCTCGTTGGAGGCGCTGTCGTACGCCCAGATCTCGCCGCCGTTGTGGATCAGGCTGTACTCGGCGGCGGTGTCGCGGATCGACAGCCGCTGCTTGTCGGGGCCGTCCACCGCGACCCGCAGGGTGTGCGTGCCGGAGCTGAGCTCCATCAGCTTGGCGTTCGGGTCCGCGGACGAGCCGTCGGTGGGTCCGGCGCCGCCCGGGCCGCCCTTGCCACCGGCGAGCGCGCCGCCGGCCATGTCGCCGAGGCCGCCGAGCGACGGGAGCCCCAGATCCGTGGTGATCTTCACGGAGCCCGAGAGCTGCTCGGTCTCCGACGCGGCGATCTTCTCGATGAGTTGCTGCGCGCTGATCTTCGGCAGTTCGGGGTCTCCGGTCGCGGCGAGTGCCGGGACGAGCCCGATGGTCGCCGCAGCCACCACCGCCACCGCGGCGGGGAGCGCGTAGCGCGCCGCCTTGCGGCGGCCCTCGCCGGGCTCCCTGTCCTCCTCGGTGATCCGTGCGCTGTCGTTCGGTGCCATGTGTGCCCTACCTCCGTGGTCGGCGGCCTTCCGTCCCGTGCACTCGTCCACTCCGCGCCGCCAGTCTCACCCGAATTGGTCAGGAGTGGTGTTAACCATCTGACCAAACGGCCCCGTGCAAAGCGTCAGACCCCGGGCGCAACTTGGCGTACTGCTCTGGGATGACATCCCGATGAGATGTTTCCCGCGTCCACTAGGGGAAGACAGGATTCCGCCGGTCCGCTTCCCAGCTCGTGAACTCCGACGACTCACGCAACGTCGGCGCAGACCACGTCGGCGCACGCCGCGTCGGGCAGACAGACGCCCCGTCAGCCCGCCCGGTGGACCACCGCGTCGCACAGCTCGATCAGTGCCGCCTTCGCGTACCCCTCGGGCAGCGGCGTCAGCGTCGCCCGCGCCTCCTGCGCGTACCGCACCGTGTCCCTCCGTGCCTGCTCCAGGGCCGGATGCGCGCGCAGCCGCCGCAGCGCCTCCGAGAGCCGCGCGTCGTCCGCCAGATCGCCGTCCAGCAGCTCGACCAGCGCGAGGTCGTCGGGGCGGCCGTGCGCCTCGGCCTGGGCGCGCAGCAGCAGCACGGGCAGTGTGTGGATGCCCTCACGCAGATCCGTGCCGGGCACCTTGCCCGACTCGTGCGAGTCGCTGGCGATGTCGAGTACGTCGTCCGCGAGCTGGAAAGCGACGCCGAGGCGCTCCCCGTACTGGGTGAGGATGTCGACGACCGACTCGTCCGCGCCGGAGGTCATCGCGCCGAAGCGGCAGGAGACCGCGACCAGCGAACCGGTCTTGCCGCCCAGGACGTCGAGGTAGTGCGCGACCGGGTCGCGACCGTCGCGCGGTCCCGCGGTCTCCAGGATCTGGCCCGTCACCAGCCGTTCGAACGCCTCGGCTTGGATCCGTACCGCCTCGGGCCCCAGATCGGCCAGGATGTGTGACGCGCGCGCGAAGAGAAAGTCACCCGTGAGGACGGCGACCGAGTTGCCCCAGCGGGCGTTGGCGCTGTCCACGCCCCGGCGGACCTCCGCCTCGTCCATCACGTCGTCGTGGTACAGCGTCGCGAGATGGGTCAGCTCGACGACCACCGCCGCGGGGACGACACCGGGCGCGTACGGATCACCGAACTGTGACGCGAGCATGACCAACAAAGGCCGGAAACGTTTGCCGCCCGCCCGTACCAGGTGCTGGGCAGCCTCCGTGATGAAGGGCACGTCGCTCTTGGTGGCATCGAGCAGCCCTGCCTCGACAGCCGCCAACCCGGTCTGGACATCGGCCTCAAGAGCCTGGTCCCGCACGCTCACCCCGAACGGCCCGACGACGGTCACGAGAGGTACTCCTGTCTGCTGACGATCACACGGATTGTCGATGTGTCGGCGTCTCCACTCAAGTCAGCCTATCCGGTCGCCTTTCGATCACCGTGGGCGCCTTCCCGGAACCGCCGCTATGTTCGGGATCAGCCATACGACCAGGAGTAGTGCTTTCGTCCCGAACAGTGACCGAACCCCGAGCGAACGGGGAGCGGCCATCACACGGCGATGATCACGGTCGGGACCGCCCGCCGAGGCACGAAGCACGAGGCGCAAGGCACGAGGCGCGAGGCAATCGCGAGGTGGCCCGGCATGCCCACGTCATCCACACCTGCTTCCCGCGGGAGACGATCCACCTACGGGCAAGGCGACCACATACGGGCCCGGCGATCACGAACGGGCCGAGCGATCATGCACGAGCCAAGCGATCACGCACGAACAGGGCCATCACGAACGGGCGGCGCAGCGGCCCCGACCGCGGCGATCTGACGGTGGAACAGATCCGCCTCGGGGGCTACCGCGGGTACGGTCCGCGAACTACCCGACACACGCCGCCCTATTGGGCCAAGACGGACTTTTCACCACTGCCGCGGCTGGGCAACAGCGACGTAACGTGTCCTGCATCGATCCGGAAAGCGAGGCAGCACCAATGCCCGAGCAGAGCCCGCTCGAACCGGCCGAGGGAGATCCCTTCGGCCCGCACAACCTCCCGTACGGAGTCTTCTCCACCGCCGACGAGCCCGACCGCCGCCGGCTCGGGGTCCGTATCGGCGACCACGTGCTCGACGCGGGAGCGGCGGCGCACGCCCTGGGCTCCCCGTACGCGGCACTGCTGGCCAGGCCGAGCCTCAACCCCCTGATGGCGGCGGGCCGTACGGCCTGGCGCGATGTCCGCCGGGCCCTCACCGCCTGGGTCACGGTGCCCGCGCACCGCGCGGACATAGAGCCCCTGCTCCATCCGCTCGGCTCGGTCACCCTGCATCTGCCGTACGAGATCGCGGACTATGTCGACTTCTACGCGAGCGAGCACCACGCCACCAATGTGGGCCGGATCTTCCGCCCCGACGGAGACGCGCTGCCGGCCAACTGGAAGCATCTGCCGATCGGTTACCACGGCAGGGCCGGCACGATCGTCGTATCGGGTACGGACGTGACGCGCCCGTCGGGACAGCGCAAGGCGCCCTCCGACCCGGTGCCGGTCTTCGGCCCCTCCGTCAAGCTCGACATCGAGGCGGAGGTCGCCTTTGTCGTCGGGACGCCCTCGCGGCAGGGCAGTGCGGTGGAGCAGACGTCTTTCCGTGACCATGTCTTCGGGCTGTCGCTCCTCAACGACTGGTCGGCGCGCGACATCCAGGCGTGGGAGTACGTACCGCTCGGCCCGTTCCTCGGGAAGTCCTTCGCCACCTCCGTCTCGGCGTGGGTGACCCCGCTGGAGGCCCTGGACGCGGCCCGGGTGGCGCCTCCGGCACGTACCGCCGAGCTGCTTCCCTATCTGGACGACGCGGCCGACGAGGAGCCGGGCGGCTTCGATCTGCGGATCTCCGTCTCGCTCAATGGCCAGGTCATCTCGGAGCCGCCGTTCTCCACCATGTACTGGACGGCGGCCCAGCAGCTGGCCCATATGACGGTCAACGGCGCCTCGCTCCGTACGGGCGACGTCTTCGCGTCCGGCACGGTCAGCGGCGCCGAGCGCGAGCAGCGCGGCTCCCTGCTCGAACTCACCTGGAACGGCACCGAGCCCCTTGAACTCCCGGGCGGCGGCCGGACATTCCTGGAGGACGGCGACGTGGTCACCCTGACCGCCTGGGCCCCGGGCCCCGACGGCACCCGGGTCGGCCTCGGCGAGGTCACGGGCCGGATCGTGCCCGCCTGAACCGGACTGCCCGGCACCCGCGGAGGGGTGCCGGGCGGCCGGTTCGTCACGTGGTGGCGTGCGCACCCCGCGGGGAGCGGGGTGCGGGCGCCACCGGGCTACCGCACGAACCCGCCCGCCTGGCCCGCCAGATCCAGGAAGTACTGCGGGGCCACGCCCAGGACCAGCGTGACCGCGACGCCGACCGCGATCGCCGTCGTCGTCAGGGCGGACGGCACCGCGACCGTCGGGCCCTCCGGCTTCGGCTCGCTGAAGAACATCAGCACGATGACCCGGATGTAGAAGAACGCGGCGATCGCCGAGGCGATCACACCGATCACGACCAGCACGCCCGCGCCGCCGTCCGCCGCCGCCTTGAAGACCGCGAACTTCCCGGCGAAGCCCGAGGTCAGCGGGATACCGGCGAAAGCGAGCAGGAAGACGGCGAAGACCGCGGCCACCAGGGGCGAACGCCGCCCGAGCCCGGCCCACTTGGACAGATGCGTCGCCTCGCCGCCCGCGTCGCGCACCAGCGTGACGACCGCGAACGCGCCGATCGTGACGAAGGAGTACGCCCCCAGATAGAAGAGGACGGACGAGATGCCCTCGCTCGTCCCCGCGATCACACCGGCCAGGATGAAGCCCGCGTGCGCGATCGAGGAGTACGCCAGGAGGCGCTTGATGTCGGTCTGGGTGATGGCGACGATCGCGCCGCCCAGCATCGTGACGATGACGACGCCCCACATCACCGGCCGCCAGTCCCAGCGCAGCCCCGGCAGCACGACATACAGCAGCCGCAGCAGCGCGCCGAAGGCCGCCACCTTGGTCGCCGCGGCCATGAAGCCGGTGACGGGCGTGGGCGCGCCCTGATAGACGTCCGGGGTCCACATGTGGAACGGCACCGCGCCGACCTTGAAGAGCAGCCCCATCAGGACCATCGCGCCGCCGATCAGCAGCAGCGCGTCATTGCCCATGGTGTCGGCGAGGGCCGGGTTGACGTTCTGGACGGTGCCGTTGACGACCTCCGCGATCCGCGCGTACGAGACGGAGCCCGCGTATCCGTACAGCAGGGCGATCCCGAAGAGCAGGAACGCCGACGAGAAGGCGCCCAGCAGGAAGTACTTGACCGCCGCCTCCTGCGACATCAGCCGCTTGCGGCGGGCGAGGGCGCACAGGAGGTAGAGCGGGAGCGAGAAGACTTCCAGCGCGATGAAGAGCGTCAGCAGATCGTTGGCCGCCGGGAAGACCAGCATGCCCGCGACGGCGAACATGGCCAGCGGGAACACCTCGGTGGTGGTGAACCCGGCCTTGACCGCCGCCTTCTCGGTGTCGCTGCCCGGTACGGCCGCGGCCTGCGCCACAAAGGAGTCGACGCGGTTGCCATGGGCCTCCGGGTCGAGCTTGCGCTCGGCGAAGGTGAACACGGCGACGATCGAGGCCAGCAGGATCGTGCCCTGGAGGAAGAGCGCCGGGCCGTCGACGGCGATGGCGCCCATGGCCGCGATGTGCTTCTTGGTCGTGCCGTATCCACCGGCCGCGAGCCCGACCACCGCCGCGAAACCGGCGGCGAGGGCGACCACGGAGAGGAACAGCTGTGTGTGGTACCTGCCCCGGCGCGGGACGAACGCCTCGGCCAGGATGCCGAGGACCGCCGCGCCCAGCACGATCAGTACGGGTGACAGCTGCGCGTACTCGATGTGCGGGGCCGGGATCTTGGTGATCCCGTCGGCCGCCGTCGTTGTCCACAGGCTGTGGACGACAGTCGCACTCATGGAGCGGCCTCCACCTCGGGCTTGGGATCGGTCTGCTGTACGTCGGAGAGCGTGTGCTCCACCGCGGGGTTGACGATCTCGGTCAGCGGCTTCGGATAGACGCCCAGGAAGAGCAGCAGCGCGATCAGCGGGGTGACGACCACCAGCTCACGGACGCGCAGATCCGGCATCGACTTGACCTCGGCCTTCAGCGGCCCGGTCATCGTGCGCTGATAGAGCACGAGGACATAGAGCGCGGCGAGGACGATGCCGATGGTGGCGATGATGCCGATCACCGGATATCTGCTGAACGTGCCGACCAGGACCAGGAACTCACTCACGAACGGCGAGAGCCCCGGCAGCGAGAGCGTCGCGAGCCCGCCGATCAGGAACGTCCCCGCGAGAACCGGCGCGACCTTCTGCACCCCGCCGTAGTCGGCGATGAGCCGCGAGCCGCGCCGGGTGATCAGGAAGCCCGCCACCAGCATCAGCGCGGCCGTCGAGATCCCGTGGTTGACCATGTAGAGCGTGGCGCCCGACTGGCCCTGGCTGGTCATCGCGAAGATGCCCATGATGATGAAGCCGAAGTGGGAGATCGACGCGTACGCGATCAGCCGCTTCATGTCCCGCTGGCCGACCGCGAGCAGCGCGCCGTAGACGATGCTGATCAGCGCGAGCACCAGGATCACCGGGGTGGCCCACTTGGACGCCTCCGGGAAGAGCTGGAGGCAGAAGCGCAGCATCGCGAACGTGCCGACCTTGTCGACCACGGCGGTGATCAGTACGGCGACGGGCGCGGTCGCCTCGCCCATGGCGTTGGGCAGCCAGGTGTGCAGCGGCCACAGCGGCGCCTTCACGGCGAAGGCGAAGAAGAAGCCGAGGAAGAGCCATCGCTCGGTGTCGGTCGCGATGGACAGCGAACCGTTGGCCCGCGCCTCGGCGATCTCGGAGAGCGAGAAGCTGCCCGCGACGACATAGAGCCCGATGACGGCGGCCAGCATGATCAGGCCGCCGACCAGGTTGTAGAGGAGGAACTTGACGGCCGCGTACGAGCGTTGGGTGGCCGCCGCCTCGTCCCCTCCGCTATGGGCGCGGTCGCCGAAGCCGCCGATGAGGAAGTACATCGGGATGAGCATGGCTTCGAAGAGGATGTAGAAGAGGAAGACGTCGGTGGCCTCGAAGGAGAGGATCACCATCGCCTCGACCATCAGGATCAGCGCGAAGAAGCCCTGGGTCGGCCGCCAGCGGCGGTTCGGGTGCACCTCTTCCAGCGGGTCGGCGTCATGCCAGCCGGCCAGGATCACGAAGGGGATCAGCAGCGCGGTCAGCGCGAGGAGCGCCACCCCGATGCCGTCCACGCCCAGTTCGTACCGGACCCCGAAGTCCGAGATCCAGGCGTGCGATTCGGTGAGCTGATAGCGGGCACCGCCGGGCTCGAAGCGGACCACCACGACGGCGGCCAGCACGAGCGTGGCGAGCGAGAAGAGCAGCGCCAGCCACTTGGCGGCGGTGCGCCGGGCGGCCGGGACGGCCGCCGTGACGATCGCGCCGACCGCGGGCAGCACGGCCGTGGCTGTCAGGAGCGGGAACGACATGTCCGTTACACCGCCCTCATCAGCAGGGTCGCGGCGATGAGCACTGCCGTACCTCCGAACATCGAGACCGCATAGGTGCGGGCGTAGCCGTTCTGCAGCTTGCGCAGTCGGCCGGAGAGCCCGCCGAACGACGCGGCGGTGCCGTTGACCACCCCGTCGACCAGGGTGTGGTCGACATAGACCAGGGAGCGGGTGAGGTGCTCGCCGCCGCGGACCAGGACCACATGGTTGAAGTCGTCCTGGAGGAGATCGCGGCGGGCGGCGCGGGTGAGCAGCGAGCCGCGCGGGGCGGTCACCGGCACGGGCCCCCGTCCGTACATGAACCAGGCGAGGGCGACCCCGAGGACCATCACGACCACGGTGGCGGTGGTGACGGTGGTGGCGCTGACCGGCGGGTGACCGTGCGAGTGTCCGGTGACGGGCTCCAGCCAGTGCAGGAAGCGGTCCCCGATGGAGAAGAACCCGCCGGCGAAGACCGAGCCGAAGGCCAGGATGATCATGGGGATGGTCATGGACTTCGGGGACTCGTGCGGGTGCGGTTCGTGTCCCTTCTCGTCCGGCTGCCAGCGCTTCTCGCCGAAGAACGTCAGCACCATCACGCGCGTCATGTAGAACGCGGTGATCGCGGCGCCCAGCAGCGTGACGGCGCCGAGGATCCAGCCCTCCGTACCGCCCTTGGCGAACGCGGCCTCGATGATCTTGTCCTTGGAGAAGAAGCCGGACAGCCCGGGGAAGCCGATGATCGCCAGATAACCGAGACCGAACGTGACGAACGTGACCGGCATGTACCTGCGCAGGCCGCCGTACTTCCGCATGTCGACCTCGTCGTTCATGCCGTGCATGACCGAACCGGCGCCGAGGAAGAGCCCGGCCTTGAAGAAGCCGTGCGTCACCAGGTGCATGATCGCGAAGACATAGCCGATCGGGCCGAGGCCCGCCGCCAGGATCATGTACCCGATCTGCGACATCGTCGAGCCCGCGAGGGCCTTCTTGATGTCGTCCTTCGCGCAACCGACGATCGCACCGAACAGGAGCGTCACCGCGCCGACCACCACGACCACCAGCTGTGCGTCCGGCGCCGCGTTGAAGATCGCGCCGGAGCGGGTGATCAGATACACGCCCGCCGTCACCATCGTCGCCGCGTGGATCAGGGCCGAGACCGGAGTCGGGCCCTCCATCGCGTCACCGAGCCAGGACTGGAGCGGCACCTGGGCCGACTTGCCGCACGCGGCCAGCAGCAGCATCAGGCCGATCGCCGTCAGCTTGCCCTCCGTCGCGTCGCCCGTGGACGACAGCACGGGGCCGAAGGCGAAGGTCCCGAAGGTGGTGAACATCAGCATGATCGCGATCGACAGACCCATGTCGCCGACCCGGTTGACCAGGAACGCCTTCTTGGCGGCCGTGGCCGCGCTGGGCTTGTGCTGCCAGAACCCGATGAGCAGGTACGAGGCGAGCCCCACACCCTCCCAGCCCATGTACAGCAGCAGGTAGTTGTCGGCGAGGACCAGCAGCAGCATCGCCGCCAGGAACAGGTTCAGATAGCCGAAGAAACGGCGGCGCCGCTCGTCGTGCTCCATGTACCCGATCGAATAGATATGGATCAGCGTGCCCACGCCGGTGATCAGCAGGACGAAGGTCATCGACAGCTGGTCGAGCTGGAAGGCGATGTCCGCCTGGAACCCCTCGACGGGGATCCAGCTGAACAGATGCTGGTGCAGGGAGCGGCCTTCGCCGCTCTTGCCGAGCATGTCGCTGAAGAGCACGACACCGATCACGAAGGACGCGGCGGCCAGCAGCGTGCCGAGCCAGTGGCCGACGCGGTCGAGCCGACGGCCGCCGCACAGCAGCACCGCCGCTCCGAGCAGAGGCGCCGCGATGAGCAGCGCAATCAAGTTCTCCACGATTCAGCGACCCCTCAGAGCTTCATCAGGCTGGCGTCGTCGACCGAGGCCGAGTGGCGGGAACGGAACAGCGACACGATGATCGCGAGCCCGACCACGACCTCCGCGGCGGCGACGACCATCGTGAAGAAGGCGATGATCTGGCCGTCGAGATTGCCGTGCATCCGGGAGAAGGCGACGAACGCGAGGTTGCAGGCGTTCAGCATCAGCTCGATGCACATGAACACCACGATCGCGTTCCGCCGGATCAGCACTCCGGCCGCGCCGATGGTGAACAACAGCGAGGCGAGATAGAGGTAGTTGACCGGATTCATCGCTTGACCTCCTCATCCTCGCGGCCCAGCCGCTCGGACGACCGCTGCTCCAGCGCCTTGAGGTCCGCGATGGCCTCGTTCGACACATCGCGGATCTGCCCGCGGTCCTTCAGCGTCTTGTTGACCGTCAGCTCGGACGGGGTGCCGTCGGGCAGCAGACCGGCGATGTCCACCGCGTTGTGCCGGGCGTAGACACCGGGGGCGGGCAGCGGGGGCAGTTGCGTGCCCTTGCGTACGCGCGCCTCGGCCAGCTCCCGCTGGGTCTTGGCCCGTTCGGTCCGCTCCCGGTGCGTGAGCACCATCGCGCCGACCGACGCGGTGATCAGCAGCGCGCCGGTGATCTCGAAGGCGAACACGTACCGGGTGAAGATCAGGGCGGCCAGTCCCTCGACATTGCCGCCGGCGTTGGCCTGGCCGAGCCCGGTGAAGGAGTTCAGCGAGGCGTTGCCGATCCCGGTGATGAGCAGGACCCCGAAGCCCAGCCCGCAGGCGGCGGCCCACCAACGCTGACCCTTCAGCGTCTCCTTGAGGGAGTCGGCGGCCGTGACACCGACGAGCATCACCACGAAGAGGAACAGCATCATGATCGCGCCGGTGTAGACGACGATCTGCACCACGCCCAGGAAATACGCCCCGTTGGCGAGATAGAAGACCGCCAGGACGATCATCGTGGCGGCCAGGCACAGCGCGCTGTGCACGGCCTTCTTCATCAGGATCGTGCAGAGAGCGCCGATCACGGCGACGGTGCCGAGGATCCAGAACTGGACGGCCTCACCGGTCGAGGTCGTCGTGGCGGCGGAGGTGAGCGAGGACGCGGAGGTGAAGGAGGAAACAGGCAGGACGGACGCGAGGGAGGACGCGGCGAGCAGGCTCATGCACCGACCTCCTCGTCCGTCGGCTTCTCGCCCTTGCTGACCGCGACCTGCCGGACCGTACCCGGCGCGGCCTCGGTGACCAGCCCCCGGTAGTAGTCCTGTTCATCGGTGCCCGGGAAGATCGAGTGCGGTGTCTCGACCATGCCTTCCTGAAGGCCCGCGAGAAGCTGCTCCTTCGTATAGATCAGGTTCTCGCGGGAGCTGTCGGCCAGCTCGAAGTCATTGGTCATCGTGAGCGCCCTGGTCGGGCAGGCCTCGATACACAGACCGCACAGGATGCAGCGCGCGTAGTTGATCTGGTAGACGCGGCCGTAGCGCTCCCCCGGGGAGTAGCGCTCCTCGTCCGTGTTGTCCGCGCCCTCCACATAGATCGCGTCCGCCGGGCACGCCCAGGCGCACAACTCGCAGCCGATGCACTTCTCCAGCCCGTCCGGATGCCGGTTCAGCTGATGCCGGCCGTGGAAGCGCGGCGCCGTCTCCTTCTGCTGTTCCGGGTACTGCTCGGTCAGCCGCTTCTTGAACATGGCCTTGAAGGTCACGCCGAAGCCGGCCACCGGATTCCGGGGGGGACGCGGGATGTCCCCCGGCGAAGAGTCAGACACTGTCAGCCTCCTTTCCGTCACTCTCGGTACCGTCACTCACAGTATTGCCCCCACCACTGACAATCAGCTCGCGGTCACGCCGTGGCCGCCTGCGCGGTACGGGCGGCAACTCCTGTCCCGGCAGCGGCGGTACGGGGAATCCGCCCGCCATCGGGTCGAAGGCCGGGGGCTCCGGTTCGTTCGCCGCCGCGGCCTTCTCCTTCCTGTCGCGGAAGATGTCCACGACGAAGGAGAGCAGCAGGATCGCGATGACCGCCCCGAGGACGTACAGCACGATCGACTGGAAGCCGTAGTTCTCGTTGCGCAGGGCCCGTACGGTCGCGACGACCATCAGCCAGACCACCGAGACCGGGATCAGCACCTTCCAGCCGAGCTTCATCAGCTGGTCGTAGCGCACGCGCGGCAGCGTGCCGCGCAGCCAGATGAAGAAGAACAGCAGCAGCTGGACCTTGAGGACGAACCAGAGAAGCGGCCACCAGCCGTGGTTCGCGCCCTCCCAGAAGGTGGAGATCGGCCACGGGGCGCGCCAGCCGCCGAGGAAGAGCGTGGCGGCGACGGCCGAGACGGTGACCATGTTGATGTACTCGGCGAGCATGAACATCGCGAACTTGATCGACGAGTACTCGGTGTTGAAGCCGCCGACGAGGTCGCCCTCGGACTCCGGCATGTCGAAGGGGGCGCGGTTCGTCTCGCCCACCATCGTGACGATGTAGATGATGAAGGAGACCGGCAGCAGGATGATGTACCAGCGGTCGGCCTGGGCCTCGACGATCGCCGAGGTCGACATCGACCCCGAGTAGAGGAACACCGACGCGAACGCGGCGCCCATGGCGATCTCGTACGAGATCATCTGCGCGCACGAGCGCAACCCGCCGAGCAGCGGATACGTCGACCCCGACGACCAGCCCGCGAGGACGATGCCGTAGATGCCGACCGAGGCGACGGCGAGGATGTAGAGCATCGCGATCGGCAGGTCGGTCAGCTGCATCGTGGTGCGGTGGCCGAAGATCGAGACCTCGTTGCCGGCCGGGCCGAACGGGATCACCGCGATCGCCATGAACGCCGGCACCGCCGCGATGATCGGCGCGAGGACGTAGACCACCTTGTCCGCACGCTTGACGATGATGTCTTCCTTGAACATCAGCTTGGCGCCGTCGGCGAGGGACTGGAGCATCCCCCAGGGGCCGTGCCGGTTCGGGCCGATGCGCAGCTGCATCCAGGCGACGACCTTGCGCTCCCACACGATGGCGAAGAGCACGGTCAGCAGCAGGAACGCGAAGCAGAACACCGCCTTGACGACCACGAGCCACCACGGATCGCGGCCGAACATCGACAGGTCCTCGACGGCGAGGACCTGTCCCGGGGCCGTCGCGAGTTGGGCGAAGGCGGTCATGCGCGCACCTCCGGTGCTTCCGTGGCCGCGTCGCCGGGCTCGGCCGGGCCGATACGGACGAGCGTGCCGGGGCGGGAGCCGGTGTCCGCGAGGACCCCGCCGCCCGTCGAGTTGAGCGGCAGCCAGACCACCCGGTCCGGCATCTCCGTGACCTGGAGCGGGAGCGTGACCGTGCCCGACGGGCCGGTGACGGACAGCTCGTCGCCGTTCTTGACGCCCGTCTCGGCGGCCGTCGCGGTGGAGAGCCGGGCGACCGCCGCGTGCCGGGTGCCGGCCAGCGCGTCGTCGCCCTGCTGGAGAAGACCGAGGTCGAGCAGGAGCCGGTGGCCCGCGAGTACGGCTTCGCCCTCGCCGGGCCTGGGCACCGGACGGGACGGTTCCAGCGGCTCGGTCGCGCGCGGTCCCTCCCAGTGGCCGAGCCGTTCCAGCTCGGCGCGTACGGCCCTGAGGTCGGGCAGTGCGAAGTCGCCGGCCCCGTCGGCGTCCGAGGTGGCGGCGAGCGTGTCGGCCAGCATGTGCAGCACGCGCGCGTCGCTCGGTGCCAGGCGCCGGGTCATCTGCTCCGGCTTGAGCGCGGCCTCGAACAGCCGCACCCTGCCTTCCCAGTTGAGGAAGGTGCCCGACTTCTCCGCGACGGCGGCCACCGGGAAGACCACATCGGCCCGCTCGGTGACCTCGCTCGGCCGCAGCTCCAGCGAGACGAGGAACCCTACGGCGTCCAGCGCGGCCCGCGCGGACGCCGGGTCCGGCAGATCCGCGACCTCGACACCCGCGACGACCAGGGCGGTCAGCTCGCCGGTGGCGGCGGCCTCGATGATCCGGCCGGTGTCACGTCCGTAGGCGCGCGGCAGTTCGCTCACACCCCAGACCGCGGCGGTCTCCTGACGGGCCCGCGGGTCGGTGGCGGGACGGCCGCCGGGCAGCAGCGACGGGAGCGCGCCCGCCTCCACCGCGCCGCGCTCGCCGGCCCGCCTGGGAATCCACACCAGCCTCGCGCCGGTCGCGGTGGCGGCCCGCGCGGCGGCGGTGAGCCCGCCAGGTACGGCCGCCAGCCGCTCACCGACGACGATCACGGCACCCGGCTCGCGCAGCGCCTGGGAGGCCCGTTCGCCGTCCCCTTCGAGTCCGGCGCTGACCGGGTTGGCCGCCAGCGCGTCCAGCCATTCGGTCTCGGTGCCCGGCGCGGCCGGCAGCAGCGTGCCGCCGGCCTTCTCCAGACCGCGGGTGGCGTGGGTGGCCAGCGAGAACGTGCGCTGGCCGTGGTTGCGGCGTGCCTTGCGCAGCCGCAGGAAGACGCCGGGCGCCTCCTCCTCGGACTCGAAGCCCGCGAGCAGCACGGCCGGAGCCTTCTCCAGCGTGGTGTACGTGAGCCCCGTACCGTCCAGGTCGCGGCCGTGGCCCGCGACATGGGCGGCCAGGAAGTCGGCCTCCTCGGTGCTGTGCACGCGCGCGCGGAAGTCGATGTCGTTGGTGTCGAGGACGACCCGGGCGAACTTGGCGTACGCGTAGGCGTCCTCGACGGTGAGCCGGCCACCGGCCAGCACGCCCGCCCGGCCGCGCGCGGCGCTCAGACCGCGGGCCGCGGCCTCCAGCGCCTCGGGCCAGCTCGCCGGTTCGAGGACGCCGTCCCCGTTCCGTACGAGCGGGGTGGTGAGCCGGTCGGGCTTCTGCGCGTAGCGGAAGCCGAACCGCCCCTTGTCGCACAGCCACTCCTCGTTGACCTCCGGGTCATTGGCGGCCAGCCGCCGCATGACCTTGCCGCGCCGGTGGTCGGTCCGGGTGGCACAGCCGCCCGCGCAGTGCTCGCAGACGCTCGGCGAGGACACCAGGTCGAACGGGCGGGAGCGGAAGCGGTACGCGGCCGAGGTCAGCGCCCCGACCGGGCAGATCTGGATGGTGTTCCCAGAGAAGTACGACTCGAACGGGTCGCCCTCGCCGGTGCCGACCTGCTGGAGCGCGCCCCGCTCGATCAGCTCGATCATCGGGTCGCCCGCGATCTGGTTGGAGAACCGCGTACAGCGCGCGCACAGCACACACCGCTCACGGTCGAGCAGCACCTGGGTGGAGATCGGGACGGGCTTCTGGAATGTGCGCTTCTTGCCCTCGAAGCGGGTGTCCGGGTCGCCGACCTGCATGGCCTGGTTCTGGAGCGGGCACTCGCCGCCCTTGTCGCAGACCGGGCAGTCCAGCGGGTGGTTGATGAGCAGCAGCTCCATCACCCCGCGCTGGGCCTTCTCGGCGACCGGCGAGGTCAGCTGCGACTTGACGACCATGCCGTCGGTGCAGGTGATGGTGCAGGAGGCCATCGGCTTGCGCTGGCCCTCCACCTCGACGATGCACTGGCGGCAGGCGCCGGCCGGGTCGAGGAGCGGATGGTCGCAGAAGCGCGGGATCTCGATGCCGAGGAGTTCGGCGGCGCGGATGACCAGGGTCCCCTTGGGGACGGAGATCTCGATGCCGTCGATGGTCAGCGAGACCAGGTCCTCGGGCGGGACCGGCGGCTCGCCGCCGCCGGAGGGAGCGCTCGTCGTCACGGTCATGCGTTCACCTCCAGGTGCGGGTTCCGGTCTGCCCAGACGGTGGACTTCGCGGGGTCGAAGGGGCAGCCCTTGCCGGTGATGTGCTGCTCGTACTCCTCGCGGAAGTACTGGAGCGAGGAGAAGATCGGGGACGCGGCGCCGTCGCCGAGCGCGCAGAAGGACTTGCCGTTGATGTTGTCGGCGATGTCGTTGAGCTTGTCGAGGTCGGACAGCTGTCCCTTGCCGTCCTCGATATCGCGGAGCAACTGCACCAGCCAGTACGTCCCCTCGCGGCAGGGCGTGCACTTGCCGCAGGACTCATGGGCGTAGAACTCGGTCCAGCGGGTGACGGCACGGACGACGCAGGTGGTCTCGTCGAAGCACTGGAGGGCCTTCGTGCCGAGCATGGAGCCGGCGGCGCCCACCCCCTCGTAGTCCAGCGGGACATCGAGGTGCTCGTCGGTGAACATCGGGGTCGAGGAGCCGCCCGGTGTCCAGAACTTGAGCCGGTGGCCCGCGCGCATGCCGCCGCTCATGTCGAGCAGCTGGCGCAGGGTGACGCCGAGCGGGGCCTCGTACTGGCCGGGGCTGGTGACATGGCCGCTGAGCGAGTAGAGCGTGAAGCCCGGGGACTTCTCGCTGCCCATCGACCTGAACCAGTCCTTGCCGCAGTTGAGGATCGCGGGAACGGACGCGATGGACTCGACGTTGTTCACCACGGTGGGGCAGGCGTAGAGGCCGGCCACCGCCGGGAAGGGAGGACGCAGCCGGGGCTGTCCGCGACGGCCCTCCAGGGAGTCGAGCAGCGCGGTCTCCTCACCGCAGATGTACGCGCCCGCGCCCGCGTGCACGATGACATCGAGATCGAGCCCGCTGCCCAGGATGTTCTTGCCGAGGTACCCCGCCGCGTAGGCCTCACGCACCGCCTCGTGCACCCTGCGCAGTACGGGGACGACCTCGCCGCGCAGATAGATGAACGCGTGCTGCGAGCGGATCGCGTAGCAGGCGATCACGATCCCCTCGATGAGGGAGTGCGGATTGGCGAAGAGGAGCGGGATGTCCTTGCAGGTGCCCGGCTCCGACTCGTCCGCGTTGACGACGAGGTAGTGCGGCTTGCCGTCGCCCTGCGGGATGAACTGCCACTTCATCCCGGTGGGGAAGCCCGCGCCGCCGCGGCCGCGCAGGCCCGATTCCTTGACATACGCGATGACGTCGTCGGGCGGCATCGCGAGGGCCTTCTTGAGCCCCTCGTATCCTTCGTGGCGCTCGTAGGTCTCCAGCGTCCAGGAATCCGGCTGGTCCCAGAAGGCGGACAGGACGGGCGCGAGGATCTTCTCGGGGCTGGTCCCGTTCTCGTTGAGCGCGGCGGCCACTGTCATCACTCCCCCTCCTCGGCTGCGCCCGGCTGCGATTCGTTCTGCGGATGCGCGCCGTCCCGGGGCCGTACCACCCGCTGGGGTGCCTCGCCCTTGGCGAGCCGCAGGCCGACCAGCGACGCGGGTCCGGCGCCACCGGTGGCCTCGACGGCACCGGGGCGCTCGTCGGGGAAGCCGGCGAGGATGCGCGCGGTCTCCTTGTAGGTGCACAGGGGGGCGCCGCGGGTGGGCTGGACGGTCCCTCCCTCGCGCAGGTCGTCGACGAGCCGCTTGGCGCTGTCCGGCGTCTGGTTGTCGAAGAACTCCCAGTTCACCATCACGACGGGCGCGAAGTCGCAGGCCGCGTTGCACTCGATGTGTTCGAGGGTGACCTTGCCGTCCTCGGTCGTCTCGTTGTTGCCGACGCCGAGATGCTCCTTGAGCGCGTCGAAGATGGCGTCGCCGCCCATCACCGCGCAGAGCGTGTTGGTGCAGACGCCGACCTGGTAGTCGCCGCCCTGCTTGCGGCGGTACATGGAGTAGAAGGTCGCGACGGCCGTGACCTCGGCGGTGGTCAGTTCGAGCAGCTCCGCGCAGAAGGCCATCCCCGTGCGGGAGACGAACCCCTCCTCGGACTGCACGAGGTGCAGCAGCGGGAGCAGCGCGGACCGGGAGCCGGGGTAGCGGCCGATGATCTCCTTGGCGTCCGCTTCCAGCCTGGCACGTACCTCGGCCGGGTAGTCGGGAGCGGGGAGCTGTGGCATCCCCAGGCTCACCTCTGCGTTGGGCGGTGTGGTGGTCACCGGTCGACACCTCCCATCACGGGGTCGATGGACGCGACGGCGACGATGACGTCGGCGACCTGGCCGCCCTCGCACATCGCCGCCATGGCCTGGAGATTGGTGAAGGACGGGTCGCGGAAGTGGACCCGGTACGGGCGGGTGCCGCCGTCGGAGACGACATGCGCGCCCAGCTCGCCCTTGGGCGACTCGACGGCCGCGTACGCCTGTCCCGGCGGGACCCGGAAGCCCTCCGTCACCAGCTTGAAGTGATGGATCAGAGCCTCCATGGACGTGCCCATGATGTTCTTGATGTGGTCGAGCGAGTTGCCCAGACCGTCGGGGCCGAGCGCCAGCTGTGCGGGCCAGGCGATCTTCTTGTCGGCGACCATCACCGGGCCCGGCTCCAGCCGGTCCAGGCACTGTTCGACGATCCGCAGCGACTGGCGCATCTCCTCCAGGCGGATGAGGAAGCGGCCGTACGCGTCGCAGGTGTCGGCGGTCGGGACCTCGAAGTCGAAGGTCTCGTAACCGCAGTACGGGTCGCTCCTGCGCAGGTCGTGCGGGAGTCCGGCGGAGCGCAGGATCGGTCCGGTGGCGCCCAGCGCCATGCAGCCGGTCAGATCGAGATAGCCGACATCCTGCATACGGGCCTTGAAGATCGGGTTGCCGGTGGCGAGCTTGTCGTACTCCGGCAGGTTCTTGCGCAGCGTCTTCAGCAGCTCGCGCAGCTGGTCAACGGCGCCCGGGGGCAGATCCTGGGCGAGTCCGCCGGGGCGGATGAACGCGTGGTTCATCCGCAGGCCGGTGATCATCTCGTAGGCATCGAGAATCAGTTCACGATCACGGAAGCCGTAGATCATGATCGTCGTCGCGCCCAGCTCCATGCCGCCGGTGGCGATACAGACGAGGTGCGAGGAGAGCCGGTTCAGCTCCATCAGCAGGACGCGGATGAGCGTGGCCCGGTCCGGGATGTCGTCCTCGATGCCGAGCAGCTTCTCCACGCCGAGGCAGTACGCCGTCTCGTTGAAGAACGACGTCAGGTAATCCATGCGCGTGACGAAGGTGGTGCCCTGCGTCCAGTTGCGGAATTCGAGGTTCTTCTCGATACCGGTGTGCAGATAGCCGATGCCGCAGCGGGCCTCGGTGACGGTCTCGCCCTCGATCTCCAGGATCAGCCGCAGCACTCCGTGGGTGGAGGGGTGCTGGGGGCCCATGTTGACGACGATCCGCTCGTCGTCGGCCTTGGCCGCGGACTCGACGACCTCGTCCCAGTCGCCACCGGTGACCGTATATACGGTGCCCTCGGTGGTCGCGCGGGGCGTGGCGTGCGGGGCGTGGGGTGCGTGGGGAGCAGACATCAGGAGTACGACCTCCGCTGGTCCGGAGCCGGGATCTGGGCGCCCTTGTACTCGACGGCGATCCCGCCGAGGGGATAGTCCTTGCGCTGCGGGAAGCCCTGCCAGTCGTCCGGCATCATGATCCGGGTCAGGGCGGGGTGGCCGTCGAAGATCAGCCCGAAGAAGTCGTACGTCTCGCGCTCGTGCCAGTCGTTGGTCGGATAGATCTCGACCAGGGACGGCACATGCGGGTCGGCGTCCGGCGCGGAGACCTCAAGACGGAGCAGCCGGCCGTGGGTGAGCGAGCGCAGGTGGTAGACGGCGTGCAGCTCGCGGCCCTTGTCACCGGGGTAGTGGACGCCCGAGACCCCCGTGCAGAGCTCGAAGCGCAGCGCCGGGTCGTCGCGCAGGGTGCGCGCCACCTGGACGAGATGCTCGCGCGCGATGTGGAAGGTGAGTTCGGCGCGGTCGACGACGGTCTTCTCGATGGCGTTGTCCGGGAGGAGACCCTGCTCCTCCAGCGCGCCTTCGAGCTCGTCGGCGATCTCGTCGAAGGACCCGCCGGGGCCGCCGTACGGCCGGGCGGAGGCGCCCGGCAGCAGCACGGTCCTGACGAGCCCGCCGTAGCCGGAGGTGTCGCCGCCGTTGTTGGCGCCGAACATGCCCTTCTGTACGCGGATGGGCTCGCCGGTGTCCTCACGCGCGGACGGAACGTTGTTTCCGGAGGGCCGCTGTCCGGATCCCTGGTCGCCGGTCATCGCAGCAGCCCCTTCATCTCGATCGTCGGGAGCGCCTTGAGGGCCGCCTCCTCCGCCTCACGGGCCGCTTCCTCCGCGTTGACCCCGAGCTTGGAGCTCTGGATCTTCTGGTGGAGCTTGAGAATGGCGTCCATCAGCATCTCGGGGCGTGGTGGGCAGCCGGGCAAATAGATGTCGACAGGGACAATATGATCTACACCCTGGACAATCGCGTAATTATTGAACATTCCGCCCGATGATGCGCAAACCCCCATGGAAATCACCCACTTGGGGTTGGGCATCTGGTCATAGACCTGTCGCAGAACCGGCGCCATCTTCTGGCTCACCCGCCCGGCCACGATCATCAGATCGGCCTGTCGCGGCGAACCGCGGAAGACCTCCATGCCGAACCGCGCCAGGTCGTACCGCCCGGCACCGGTCGTCATCATCTCGATGGCGCAGCACGCGAGGCCGAAGGTCGCGGGGAAGACGGATGACTTCCGCACCCAGCCCGAGGCCTGTTCGACGGTGGTCAGCAGAAAACCGCTCGGCAGCTTCTCTTCGAGTCCCATTGGTGGCCCCTCAGCCCCTTTAGTCCCATTCCAGACCGCCGCGCCGCCACACATACGCGTAGGCGACGAAGACGGTGAGCACGAAGAGCAGCATCTCCACGAGCCCGAAAATCCCCAGGGCGTCGAAGCTGACGGCCCAGGGGTAAAGGAAGACGACCTCGATATCGAAGATGATGAAGAGCATCGCCGTCAGGTAGTACTTGATGGGAAAACGGCCGCCTCCGGCCGGCGTCGGCGTGGGTTCGATGCCACACTCGTACGCTTCAACTTTGGCCCGGTTGTAGCGCTTTGGGCCGATAAGCGTGGCCATGACCACGGAGAAGATCGCAAACCCAGCCCCGAGGGCGCCGAGCACGAGGATGGGTGCGTAGGAATTCACGCCCCTCAGCTCCTTCCAGTCGTCCTTGACCGTTGGATCGCACCGGGCGGTTCGCCTCGCCGCCCCGTCACGATCACTGAAGATCGCGTACATGTGAGGCAGTTCACAAGCCCGACTGCCCCGCATCCTATGCCCGGTGGTCTGTGATCTGCGACACGGGGTGCGACAACAGCTTTGTGATCTCCACCACCCGACGAAGGATCATGAAGTCGGATGAGCGGTGATCTTCATACGTGAAGCGGCCGAGCGGTCACCAGATGTGACAACCGAGTCCGTTTCCACTGGTCAGGGGCGGGTCGCTCTATCAAGCGATGCACCGTACAAGCAAATTTGCAATGAAATAGTCTACCGTGCTAAGGGGCTCGATGGTCACTCGCGCGAGGGGGAAGTGCGGACCGACATGGACGCGTGCACGCGTTCACGAGCAACCGGGACAGCTTCTTCACGAGCAACCGGGACGGCTTCGCGAGCGTCCATAGAGACACCCGTGCGCACGCCGGAAGACCCGGCGGCCACCCACAGCGCGGCCCGTGATCGTTCCGACCGCCGGACAGTGACCACTCTGTGACCTGTACCACTTCACTCCACCGTCAAGACAAGAGGGCTTGGCCATGGGTGTGAAGGGGTGGTAAGCGGCGGGCAATTCGGACGTTTATCGGAAAGACCGTGATCACAGCCATGATCGCGCATGCCCGGTTTGCCCGTTACGGCGTCAATAAGACCCGAAGCTAAGCGGATTCACAGATTCCGAACGTAACTGTGGCGCAACACACCTTGCTTGACGGGAACCAGGTCTCACCTGATAGCCGTAGTTCTCATGTCCCACACCGCTCACATACCCAGCCACCGGAAGCCCCGCCGCAGCGCGTCGAAAGTCGTCCTCCGTAGCGGAGTTGCCGGTGGCGTCCTCAGCACCATCGCGGTCGCAGGTGCCGCCGGTCCGGCGAACGCCGAGCCGGTGACCACCCAGACCATAGAAATGCCCACGCTCACCTCCGGCCTTGTCAGCGACTTCACGAAGTCCGCCGAGGCCACTCAGCGCATGGCCAACTCCCTGGACCTGCGCGCCCAGCAGGACGCCGCGGCCGCCAGCGCCGCGCAGACCGCCAAGAAGGCCCAGGCCGAGGCGGAGCGCAAGGCCGAGGCGGAGGCCAAGAAGAAGGCCGAAGCCGAGGCCCGCGCCAAGGCCGCTGCCGCCGAGCGCGCGTCCCGTACCGCGGAGCGCACCACGCTGTCGGCGTCCTCCTCGTCGGACTCCGGCTCGGGCTCCTCGTCCGGTTCGTCCGCCTCGACGTCGTCGAAGACCACTTCGGGGGCCACCGGTTCCGCCGCCGCGGTGCTCGCCTTCGCCCAGGCCCAGCTCGGCGACGCGTACATCATGGGCTCGACGGGCCCCAACGCCTGGGACTGCTCCGCCCTCGTCCAGGCCGCCTACCGCCAGATCGGCGTCGACCTCCCGCGCGTCTCGCAGGACCAGTCGACCGCCGGCACCCAGGTCTCCCTGAGCAACCTCCAGCCGGGCGACATCCTCTACTGGGGCGGCGCGGGCAGCGCGTACCACACGGCGATCTACGCCGGTGGCGGCGAGTTCATCGGCGCGCAGAACCCCAGCAGCGGTGTGGTGAAGAAGTCCCTGGACTGGGACCCGCCGAGCGGCGCCGTCCGCGTCCTCTGATCCGCCGCTCCACTCGTGGTACGACCGACCAAGTCGTCGTACGGCGACGAGAACCCGCACCCTGCTCGGGCGATGCGGGTTCTTGTCGCGCTCGCCCCCGCTCGCCCCTTTTGCCCTGCTCTCGTCAGACGGCGGCGCTGGGGATCGCGACACCGGTGAGGCGCTCGGACTCGGCCCACAGACGGGCGTTGGCGGCCGGGTCGAGGGCCCGGCGGGTGATACGGGCGGTGGCCGTGGGGCCGACCAGCCCGAAGCGTCCGCCCGGACCGTAGTACCCGCCGGCGACGGCGCCGGGGTCGGCGGCCGCGTACAGCAATGGCTCCGTGCCCTGTTGGACGTCCTGCGAGGGCAGGACGGAGAACAGGGGGTTCCAGCGCGGCTTGCCGGTGCCGAGACTCGCCCCCGCCGTCTGGAGGTTCGTCCGCGTGTAGCCGGGGTGCGCGCCGATGCTCAGCAGCGGCCAGCCGCGCTCGGCGGCGAAGGCCGCGAGCTGCCGGGTCATCATGAGATTGGCGAGCTTGGACTGCGCGTACGAGAGGTTCGGGCTGTAGCGGCGCTCCCACTGAAGGTCCTCGAAGTGGATACGGCCGAAGTTGGCCGTACCGCTGCTCATCGTGGCCACCCGCGGCGCGGTGGCGGACAGGAGCAGCGGAAGCAGCCGGACGGTCAGCGCGAAGGGGCCGAGGTAGTTGCTGCCCAGCTGCAACTCGAAGCCGTCGGCCGTGGTCAGCCGGATCGGCGGGGTCATCACCCCGGCGTTGTTGACCAGCAGATCGAGTGGGATGCCGTCGGCGATGAGCCCGTCCGCGAACTCCTGGACGGAGGCCAGATCGGCCAGATCGATCCGGCGCACCTCCAGTTGGGCGCCCGGGTGCCGGGCCAGGATCTCGGCGCGGGCCCGCTCCCCCTTGGCGACCGTACGGACGGCCATCACGACACGCGCCCCCGCACCGGCGAGCCGACGGGCCGCTTCCTTGCCGGTCCCGCTGTTGGCGCCGGTGACGACCGCCAGCTTTCCGCTCTGGTCGGGGACGACGTACATGGCCACTCCTTCGTCCAGGAGACCGTCTCGTAATAGACCGCCTCGCAGTAGACGGCCTCATAGTAGACCGCCGGTCTGTTGTCATCGAAGCTAGCAGACCGTCGGTCTGCTAACAACAGACCGGGGGTCTGTAGCCTTGTGGCCATGACAACGCCCTTCCAGCGCGCCCGCAGCGAGGAGCAGCGCGCCGTACGCCGGCAAGCGATCCTGGACAGCGCGGCGGCAATGCTGACCGAGATGCCCGTGGCGCAGGTGAGCCTCAACGAGCTGAGCCGACGCGTCGGTCTGGCGAAGTCGAACGTGCTGCGCTACTTCGAGTCCCGCGAGGCCGTCCTGCTCGAACTGCTGGACACCGCGCTGCGGGAGTGGCTGGAACTGCTGGCCGACACCCTCGCCACGGCGGTCGACGCGACCACCGGACCGTACGAACGCGGCGACCGGCTCGCGGGCGCGATGGCGGACACACTGGCGGCCCGTCCGGTGCTCTGCGATCTGGTCAGCGCGCAGGCGGCGGTGCTGGAACGGAACATCTCCCCGCGCATCGCCGCGGAGCACAAGCGCGCCACCCTGGCCGGCGTCACCGTCCTGGTCCGGCTGATCCGCGCACACCTGCCCGAGTTGGACGAACCCGACGCGACGAAGTACGCCGCCGCCGCCTTGATGTCCACCGGCGCGGTCTGGACCCACGCGCAGCCCTCGGCCGCGATGCTGGCCGCCTACGAGGCCGACCCCACGCTGGCCGTCATGCAAATGGACTTCACCGCGACGCTCCGCGAACTGCTGGAGGTAGTGGCCACGGGCCTGCTGACCCGAGCACTGCGCGGCTTTCCCGCCTGAACGCAACCCGGCCCCCCGCGGTGAACCCGCGGGGGGCCGGTCATGAGCAGGCGTCACTTGTCGCCGAAGATCACAACCGTGTTGAAGCTGTTCTTGATCTTGGAGTCGATGTCGATGAACTCACCCCGACCGTCGTGCTCCCAGCTCGTGGCTGAGGCGGCACCCGCACCGCCCAGGACGGCCATGGCGGCGAGAGCGGCGGCGGCGACTGCTGTACGAATACGCATGAGTTTTCTCCTTGTGAAGAAACGTTCGGTTCGGACACTTCACAGGTTCACGTTGGAGCGCCGCCGATAACCGAGCGGGAAGAGAGACCACTCCGATGCGGAGAAAATGCAGTACCCCTGGCCGAGAAACGCCAAAAGGCTGGTTTCCGGTCCCACGGCCGGGCCGCCGAGACTCCGGGATGCGCCATTGACGGTCCAGTATCAGACTGACGGGGGTGCGCCCGAACCGCACGCCGCGGTCCGCGATGGGACGCGCGGCTGCCCCTCCCCGCCGGGCACACTCCCCCACGGCAATGAGGTCCGCTCTTTGTTACTGGCCGGTTCGATGGCGGAGGGCGGAGGGCGGCCGGGTCCCCGGGGCCCCGGAGGACGGATCAGCGCGGGGCAGGACGCATGGCCGGGGGTTCAGCGGTGCCGACGATGAAATCGCCACCCACGTGCCGGACATCGGCCGACCACCCCAGCGCGGCGAGCTCGTCAGTGAGCGTGCCGGCGTCGCGGAAGACCTTGACGACGCGATACGGACTGCCGTCGTCGAGGCGGCGCAGCACCGCGGGGGTGGACCGCTGGTCCAGAACCTCTTCGCGCGCGGCCTCGGCGGGGCCGTCGTCGACGAAGATCACCCTCCCGTTCGGCGCGAGTGCGGAGGCGACCGTGCCCCAGAAGTCCCGTAGGCGGGACGGCGGGACGTGGGAGAGCCAGAAGGCGAAGAACACGGTGTCGTAGCGGCGCGGCGGGCGCCAGGCGAACAGATCGGCCTGGACGAACCGGACGTGCGGGGAGGCAACCCGCGCACGTGCGATGGCCAATGGCTCGTCCGACGCGTCGACAGCGGTCACCGAGCGCGCCCGCGCGGCGAGCGCCTTGGTCCACTGGCCGGTTCCGCAGGCCAACTCCAGTACGTCCCCCACGATCGGCAGGCCGTCGGCCGCGGCCAGCAGCTCCCGCAGATCCTCCCGCTCGGAATAGGGCCGGTCGTATGCGCCCGCGTGGGCCCGGTAGTAGGCGATCTGCTCTGCCAGAAGAGCGTCCTCATCGCTGTCCATGCGGCCGACCCTAATGGGCATCCGGCCCTCCGCGCCCGCCCTTCGCGGCACGGACCCTGTGGATCTGACACCATTCCGCGATCGGCGCGATGGGCGGATCCCGGACGTTGAACAGGGTCCAACGGGAGGTATCGGGCATGAGTTTCAGGCTGGCGGCGTACGCCGTGTGCGTCGAGGACGGGCGGGTACTGCTCGCGCGTCATGTACCGCCGGAGGGCGAGAGCAACTGGACTCTCCCTGGCGGTCGCGTCGAGCACGGGGAGGACCCGTTCGACGCGGTGATCCGGGAGGTCGCCGAGGAGACCGGCTGCGACGCCGTGGTCGAACGTCTGCTGGGCGTGGACTCCCGGGTGATCCCCGCAGCCGTCGCGCGTGCGGGAGTCGAGCACCAGAATGTCGGCGTCTTCTACCGGGTCCGTATCACCGGCGGCCAACCGCGGCCCGAGCCGAACGGCGAAATCGCCGAGTCCGTCTGGGCTCCGATCCCCGATGTCGCTCGGCTGCGCCGGTCGTCACTGGTCGACGTCGGCCTCGACCTGGCCCGGACCCTTCCGGCGACCGGCCATGTCGCTCCCGTACCGGTCGGCGGTCTGATTCAGCACTGAGGCACCGCTGTTCGCGAGCGGACCGCACGGCGCACCAAGCGCGGCGCCGACGGTATGAATCGTTTCCTCGCCCGCCGGGCTACTCGGTGATACCGTATAGTGGTACTCGGCACTACACAGTACTGGGGCAGTCGAAGGGGAGGCGCGCGATGGAGGACCTGACAGAAATGTTGAAGGGCACGCTGGAGGGCTGCGTGCTGGAAATCATCGACAGCGAGGAGACCTACGGGTACGCCATCACGCGTCGGCTGAACGAACTTGGCTTCACCGACGTCGTCGAGGGGACGGTCTACACCATCCTGCTGCGGCTGGAGAAGAACAAGCTCGTCCAGGTGACGAAGCGACCATCCGGGGTGGGCCCGCCACGGAAGTTCTACGCGCTCAACGACGCGGGGCGTGCGGAACTCGTGAAGTTCTGGGCGAAATGGAAATACCTCTCATCACGCATCGACATGCTCAAGGAGGGCGGGAGATGAACTTCTGGGAGACCATGACCGGCAGCGACCTCACCAGGGACTGGAAGGCGTTCGAAGCCCGGGCCGAGACATTGCCCGACGACTACCGGGCGGCATGGGAACAGATCAAGGCCCACCTCTTCCCCTACTCGGGCTTCACGGGCCGCAACCTGATGCCGATCCTCGACGGCGCCCTGGGGCTGCTCGAAGAGACGGCCGCGGACGGGCAGACCATCCACGAGGTGCTGGGCGACGACATCGCGGGCTTCTGCGCGGCGCTGGCCGGCGGAGAAGGGGCCCGGAACTATCGCGACCGGTGGCGCGAGCAACTGAACAGGAACGTCGCAAGGAAACTGGGCCGGCTAGGAGGCTGACATGGGCATCCAAGACATCATCGAAGGCAAGAAGCAATGGCGAGCGCATGTGGCGCGGGTCAAGGCGCTCCCGCCGGACTACCAGATCGTCTACAAGGAGATGCAGAAGTACTTCTTCAAGATCGGTCCGGTCGACCTGACTGACGGGACCCTGCTCTCAGGGATTGTCGACTTCTTCGAAGAGGGCGTCGCGGCCGGCAAGGGAGTCCTGGAACTCATCGGCACCGACGTCGCCGCCTTCTGCGACGACCTGGTCAAGGACTCGCGCACCTACGCGGACATCTATCAGGAGTCCGTCCAGGAGTCCGTCAGCGGGAAACCCGGCACGACAGAGAAGTAAGACCACCCGCAACGGAACCACTTGGGCGGCGAGGCGGGGGGGGTGCGGGTTCGTGCCGAGGGGTAGTCGGGGGCACCCGGTGCGTTTGATGGCGGGTGGGGGCCGCCCCTGATCTTTGAGTGTCGCGGTTACGGGTCGGGCGTCAAGGGCGCTCCTCCGTCGCGTCGGCTGCGCCGATTCCGCTGCGCTCCACCCTTGACACCCAACCCTCCACCGCAAGTGCTGCTTTGAGGGGGGCGGCCCGGGGGGAGGGGTCCCAATGCCAGGAACTTTAGGGGGTGCGGGTTTGAGTCGTGGTGGT